>JACPVT010000073.1 GCA_016191685.1 Rhodospirillales bacterium
CCCGCCAGCAGGTCGGTTTCCTCGAGCAGACGCGGGCCACGGCCGACACGGCGGGCCGGTTGATCGCCGGGATCGGCGAGGCCGGCGGCGGCGACCAGCTCGACCAGGCCGAAATCGCCGCCTTCCGCGCCGAACTCGGTGCACGCGTGGCACAGGCGAAGCTGCGCGCTCGTCAGGATCACGAAGCGCTTGTCCGGCTGCTCGGCCTGTCCGGCACCGACCTGGCCTTCACCCTGCCCACCGAACTGCCGCCGCTGCCATCGTCGCCCGAGTCTCCGGTCGAAATCGAGGTCGAGGCGATCAAGCGCCGCGTCGACCTCGAGATCGCCCGCCGCGAGGTCACGGCGCTCGCCAAGTCGCTCTCTCTCACCGAGGCCACGCGTTACGTCTCGATGCTGCAGCTGTCGGGCATCTTCAACAACGAGACGGCCAACCCGCTGACCAACTTCGACACCCCGATCAACCGCGGCGGCGCGCAGATCGACCTGCAGATCCCGATCTTCGACACCGGCGAGGCGCGCACGCGGGCGGCGCGTGAAACCTACATGCGGGCGCTGAACCTGCTGGCCGGCAAGGCCGTCGATGCCCGCTCCGAAGCGCGCATCGCCTATGAAAGCTATCGCGCCACCTACGACATCGCGCGCTCGTGGCGCGACCAGGTGCTGCCGCTGCGCCAGGCCGTCTCGAAGGAGATCATGCTGCGCTACAGCAACGGCGTCCTCGTCGGCGAGGGCATGCGGGTCGATCTGTTCAAGTATCTCGCCGACGCCCGCGTGCGCATTGCAGCCAATGCGGCCGCACTCGACGCGAGGCGCGACTTCCTGCTCGCCGTGGCCGATCTCCAGGCGGCACTCACCATCGGCGGCGTGTCACCGAGCGACAGCGGACCAGCCGCGATCACCTCGTCGGCCATGCAATAGCGGCACGACCGGATTCAACTATTTGCAGTCACCCCGGCTTCCACTACGGTGCGCCCGGGAAGGGTGAATTGATAGTGAATCGCAAAGCTGGCGGTTGGCTGCCGCGCGGCGCGGTGGCGTTTGTGCTGGCCGGCGCCTGCCTCGCGGCGCCGGCGGTCCTGGGCCAGACCGCGACCTGGCTGCTCAACCCGGGCAGCAACGCCTTCGGCACTGCGGCCAACTGGTCGCCCGCCACGGTCCCGCTCGGCACAGCAACGTTCGGCGTGTCGAACACGACGACCATCGACACCTCGACCAGTCCCACGGTCGGCAGCTTCCTGTTCAATGCCGGCGCCTCGGCCTACACCTTCAGCAACGTCAGCCTGACCCTGGACGGCACCGGCATCGTCAACAATTCCTCGCAGACCCAGACCTTCAACTTGAGCACCAGCGCGGTCAGCTTCAACAATTCGGCGACGGCCGGAAGCGGGGTCACCTTCAATGTGAGCGGCAGCGTCTCTCTCAACTTCAACGACAGCAGCACAGCCGGCCGCGCCTCAATCGTCGTCAACAACGGCAGCACGCTCACGTTCGACGACAACAGCACAGCCGGCAATGCCACCATCACCAACAACGCCGGCGGCACGCTCTGCTTCTGCAACAACGCCACCGCCGGCAACGCCACCATCACCAACACCGGCGCCGGCGCCGTCTTGAATTTCTTCGTCGGCTCCACTGCCAGCACCGCCAGCATCACCAATGCCACCGGCGCCACCCTCAACTTCGAGGACTCGAGCTCGGCCGGCGCCGCCACCATCACCAACACCGGCGGCACGGTGAACTTCAAGGAAACGAGCAGCGGCGGCACCGCCCGCTACGTCGGCACCGCCGGCACGCTCGACATCTCGGGCCTCACCTCGACCGGCATGACGATCGGCTCGATCGAGGGCGGCGGCGCCATCGTGCTCGACGACAATCAGCTCACGGTCGGCGGCAACAATCTCTCGACCACGGTGAGCGGCGTCATCTCGGGCACGGGCGGCAAGCTCGTGAAACAGGGCAGCGGCACGCTGACGCTGACGGCCGCCAACACCTTCACCGGCGGCACCACGGTGAACGCGGGCGGACTAATGGTGAACGGCAGCCTGGCGAGCGGCGTCACGGTGGGCAGCGCCGGCACGCTGGGCGGCGTCGGCACCATCACCGGCACCGTCAGCAACGGCGGAATCGTGGCGCCAGGCAATTCGATCGGCACGCTGGCGGTCAACGGCTCGTTCACGCAAGGCAGCGGCGGCACCTTGCAGATCGAGACCAATGCCGCGGGCCAGAACGACCGGCTCAACGTCACCGGCGCGCCGGGCACGGCGACGCTCAGCGGCGGCACACTCGCCGCCCAGCCGGCCATGGGCGGCGTCTATGCGCTCAGCACGACCTACACCGTGCTGAACGCGACGGGCGGCGTCAGCGGCACCTTCGCCAACGTCACCAGCAGCCTGCCCTTCCTGCAGCCCTCGCTCGGCTACGACGCCAACAACGTCTACCTGACGCTGGTGCCGGGTGGCTTCGCGCGCGGTGCGCAGACCACCAACCAGAGGGCGGTGGGCAGCGTGCTCGACCGCAGCGTCTCCGGCGCCACCGGCGACTTCGCCACCGTGATCGGCACCATCGCCGGCCTCAGCCTGGTGCAGGGCCAGGCGGCGATGGACGCGATCAGCGGCCAGGCCTACGCGGGCTTCAGCAACGCCAATGTGGCGGGCGGCCTGATGTTCATGAACGTGCTGGGCCAGCAGATGAGCATCGCGCGCGGCGGTGGCGGCGGCGGCACGCGCGTCGCGCTGGCCGAGGCCTGCGATGCGACGGCCGGCGAGGTTTGCGATGGCGCCGCAAGCCCGTGGAGCCTGTGGGGCAGCGCGCTGGGCGGCACCGGCAGCATGGCCGGCACCGGCGGCGCCGCAACCCAGACCTACAACTTCGGCGGCGTCGCGACCGGCATCGACTATCGCCTCGACCCGCGGTTCCTGGTCGGGCTCGGCCTCGGCTATGCCAGCGGCAGCCAGTGGCTCGGCGGATTGCCCGGCCGCGCCACCAGCGACAGCTACAATGCCGCCCTGTACGGTTCGTTCACCCAGTCGGCCTTCTACGTCGATGCGCTGGCGGGCTTCGGCTACAACGACAACCAGATGCAGCGCCAGATCGTGATTCCCGGCCTGACGCGCAACGCCCAGGGCCGCACCGGCGCCAACCAGTTCACCGCCCAGGCCGAGACCGGCTACAAGTTCGACATCTACGAGCGGGCGGCGGCGGCGCTCACGCCCTTCGCACGCCTGCAGACAGCCAGCGTCAACCAGGCGGCGTTCAGCGAGACCGGCGCCGGCTCGCTCAACCTCAGCGTCACCCAGCAGACGACGACGTCGGTGCGCAGCGTGCTGGGCGCCGAACTCGCGGGCGCAATCGACGCCGGCTGGCGCGACAAGCTCGCGCTGCAATTCCGGCTGGGCTGGGCGCACGAATATGCCGACACTTCGCGGCCGATGACGGCCTCCTTCGCCGGCGCGCCGACGCTGGGTTTCACCGTCTATGGCGCCGCCCCGCAACGCGATGCCGCCGTCCTGGGCCTCGCCGCCAACACCGCCGTCGCCGAGGCGACAAGCCTCTATTTCCGCTACGACGGCGAGGTCGGCACCGGCACCGACAACCACGTCTTCACCGCCGGCCTGCGCATGAGCTGGTAACCAGCGGCACCGGTCGCGAATTTGATCCAGGTCAATGAGGGCATTGCCCGCTCCGCGCAGTATCGAAAGCGGGGAAGCTTCATGCCGGACGCCTGCTACTATTCGCTGATCGAGCGCGACGAGGACGGGCGCTTCCTCGGCTGGATTCCCGATCTGCCCGGCGCTACGGCGAGCGGCTTCACCGAAGATGAGGTCATTCATCAACTCTCCGAGAGCGCCCGGCAACGCCTGCACGATTTTCTCATGAGCGGCCAGCAACCGCCCCCGGCCCGTCCGGTCGGCGAGTTGCCGTCGAGCGAAGGCCGGCGCGAAGTCCGCCGCCTGCTGTTGCTCATCGGCTAGGCGTCCTGCGGCAACGACCGGCCGTCGAAATCGTTTACAGTGGCGGCACGCTCAGGAGGTCCGTCATGCGCCGCACCGTAGCCGCCCTGCTCGCTGCCGCCGTGCTGGCCGCTTGCGTGACCGACACCGCAGGCCAAACGGCCGGACCGACCGTGGGCGGCGTCAATTATGCGCCGCAGTACGACTTCAGCGAATTCTGGGCGGCGACCGACGGCCGGTCCTTCCGCGTGGTCTTTGCCGGCAATCCCTTCCCCAACCTGCCGGTCGAGGCGGTGAAGCAGCGCCTGCTGCCGGTGATGCAGGCCAACAAGCCGCGCCCGCCGCTCACCTTCACCTACGAAAAGCCCATCGAGGAGCAGCACCCCGACTATCGCCTCGTGCTGGTGTTCGATCCGGCCAACGATCTCGGATCGGGCCCGGTGTGCAACGGCGTCACCCGCTTCAGGCCGGGAACGCCGGGCCGCGTCTATGTCTACGGCGTCTATTGCCGCAACGATCTCGCCTTGTCGGAAACCACCGCCTGGACCCAGGCGAGCGGCCCGGACGATCCCCGCATGGGTCCGCTGTTCGCCCAGCTCTTCCTCGTGCTGTTCACCGACCAGCCGATGCGCCGCGACCGCTTCGTGCCGTTCATGCGCTGGTAACCGCTTCCGGCGCCAGTCAGTGCGCGCCGGTGCAGCGATGGACCTCGATCGTGACGTGGGAGAGACCGTCAATGCCGGCGACTCGGGCCTTGTAGCCCTCGACCGGCTCGGGCGCATCCGACACCAGCGCCACGATGGCGGCGTGATGGCCGGGCCCGAGCCGCCAGACATGGAGGTCGGCGATGCGATCGGGACCGGCCTCGAGTTCGGCGCGGATCGCCGCGCTGAGCTGTTCGCTGGGCGTGGCGTCGAGCAGCACGGCGCCGGCGTCGCGGATCAGACGCCATGCCCAATGGGCGATCACCAGGGCGCCCACGACGCCGATGGCCGGATCGAGCCAGGTCCAGCCATAGAACCACGCGGCGAGCAGACCGACGATGGCCAGCACCGAGGTCAGGGCATCGGCCAGCACGTGCCAGTAGGCCGACCGCATGTTGTGGTCGTGATGGTGATGGTGATGGTGATGGTGATGGTGATCGTGGGCGTGGGCGTGGTCGTGCTCGTCGTCATCGTCGTGGCCGTGATCGTGAGGCTCCGCGCCGAGCAGCCAGGCGCTCCAGAGGTTGACGCCGAGACCGGCCGCGGCGATGGCCGTCGCCTCGCCGTAGTGGATCGCCACGCCGCCGCATGGGTCGACATGTGCCAGCCGTCGGCCAGCAGGGCCATCGAGCCGAAGATCATGCCGCCCGCGATCTCCGCGGCCATCATGGCGGCGGTCAGGCCGACGACCAGCCAGGTGCGCCGCTCGTTGCGGTCGTGGGCGGCGCCGAGAAAGACGTGATCGTGGGTCCAGTCGCCAAGCGTGTGGCTGTGCATGCCGGCTCCTATTTCTGCAGATACGGCTCGACCTTGCCCTTGAGCTTCCGCGGTGCCCAGTGCCCCAGGGCCGCGGTCAGTTCGTCGACGACGCGCTGGGCAGGGAGTTCCCAAAAGCCGCCCAGGGCGGTTGCGGCGCCGAAGAAGCTGCGCCACCCCAGCGTCGCGCGGTACGCGTCCGAATGCTCCGCCATGACCATGTTCACCATCATGCGTGTCCGGTACCACCGGAAGCCGGTGATGTCCTGCCAGGAGAACTCGACAGTGCGGTAGACGGAGCGCCGGACGAGGCCGGCCGGAGAGAGGGTCAACGTTGCCGGAAAGATCGCCCCCAAGCCATAGTCGAGGGCGGACAGTCCGACGACGCAGAAAAGCACGGTGTCGATGATGGAACTGAATCTCACCGTCGCCAGCAGGAGGAGCGCCAGCGCAGCGGCACCGGCACAGCAGAGGGCGAGCTTGAGCCGGTCCTGCCGCAGGACGATCGGCGGCTGGGCGAGCGATCCCTCGACCGCGACGTCGGCCGCGTCTCTCAGGAGTCCATAGTCTCCGTCCCGGGCCGGTTTGGATGGTTCGGTCATGGTTTGTCGGACGGATCGCTGAGGCGGATCGACTCGAGCCTGTCGCAGCACCGCGCGCTCAATTGTCGAACTTCGCGAACAGCATCCGGCGGATGCGGTCGCGGAGAACCGAGCGCTTCTTCGCGGCCGCGATCTGGGCGGCGGCAGCCGGATTGTAGAAGCAGTACTGGGCCGGCCAAACTGGCCCCCGAGATTGCGGCGAAGAACTGCAAGGCTTCGGTGCCTCGCGATCTATCGCGCGGAGGCTAGCGGCTCGCCCTTGTAGTCGGCATGGTTCATGATCCGGCACTTGCTGCGATCGGGCACGAGCCATCGGCCCTCGGGCAGGGTCCTCGTGTAATTGTCGACCGGCGGAGAGAACTGACCGCGACCGGGGCCGGGCTGGCCGGACACCGCCGCCACCGTGCTGCCATCCAACAGGAAGTTCACGACCTCGCACGTCGTCGGGCCCGTGACGCGTACCGTGAGCGCCTGACGATAATCGGATGTATCCCTGCGGGTGGTGGTTTCTGCGAACGGACCCGTTCTGGTGCGGTTCGTCGTCGTAATCCAGGTCAGGCGGCCCGAAAGGGTCAGCGTGTCGCCGGCGTTGCTGTAGTTCGTTGTGTAGGAGGCATTGTCGTCGGTGATCTCGCGGTCCGAGGCCGTGCCACCGACCTGCTGCTCGCAGTCGATGCGGCCGCTGCGGGTCGCCGCCGGACCATACACCACCGACGGGTGGATTTGCCGGCCCTTGACGTAGCAGATGCCTCCGGCCTCGGTATGCCATTGCAGGACTCCGCCTAGGCCCTGGATCGCCACGTGCCTGTTGGACAGAGGGCTGTTATCGCGGCTGTATTGTATCGCGTCGATGATCAGGTACTTGCCGTTGAGATCGACGGCGCCGGCCGGCGCGGCCAAAAAGAGGGCCGACGCCACCGCGGCAGCCAGGCGCTTGAGACTCATTGCTGTTCCCCCAAAAATCACGTCAGTCGCAGATCTGTTCGCCGTTCACGTTCATGCACTTTGTGCTGGGCGCGCGCTGCGGCGCTTTGCCTGACTGCGCAGCCGGCAAGGTCCTCGCTTCCTTCATGAGCTGTGTGCGGTAGGCGGAGATGCGGCTGCCGATGTCTTCCCGGCCGGCACGTCCCGCGAGCTCGTGCGCTTGATGGAGGCTGCGCATGCCCTCGAATTGCTTGCCTTCGGCCCACAGCGCCAGGCCC
>JACPVT010000019.1 GCA_016191685.1 Rhodospirillales bacterium
GCCTTCATGCCTTCCTGGGCATCCTGGCTCTGCATCGCCGCCCGGACGGCCGCGTCCACGTCGTCGTGCTTGATGGCGTTGCGGAACTCGAGCTGACGCACCGTCAGCATCTTCATCGCCTTGAGCGAGAGCGGGGCGTTGGCGGCGAGGCGGTCGATCACCTTCTTCGCCTCGGCCTCGAGCTGGTCGGCCGGCACGCAGCGCGCGATCAGGCCCAACGCAAAGAGCTTGGTCGAGGGCAGGGGATCGCCCAGCAGCAGCATTTCCCGCGTCGTCACCGGGCCCAGCACTTCCATCAGCTTCTTGGCCAGGAACCAGTTGGGCGCGAGCCCGACCTGGGCGAGCGACATGCCGAAGCGCGCCTTCTGGCTCGCCACCACCAGGTCGCAGTGGAGCGCCAGTTCGTTGCCGCCGGCGATGGCGTCGCCCTGCACCACCGCCACGACCGGCAGCGGGCAGAGCTCGATGGCGCGCAGCATGATTTCTATGCCACTCGCCTCGCCGGCGCCGGCCGACTTGCTGCGCTCGGCCATGTCGAGCCCGGCGCAGAACACGTCGCCCTTGCCGCGGATCACCAGCACACGATCATCGGCCGCGACCGGCGCCTGAAGGGCCTCGATCATGTTGCGCAGCAGCTCGCTGTCGAGCGCGTTGCGCTTCTCCGGCCGGTTCATCCAGACGGTTTTGACCGGGCCGTTCTTCTCGATGATGACTTTGCTCATGGCCCGCTCACTCCGGTTCGATTCCCGCCGCCTTGATCGACTTGGTCCACCACGCAGTCTCGCTCTTCACGAAGGCCTCGAACTGATCGAGGCCGAGCGGCGAGATCTCCATGCGGCCCTGCGTCATGGCCTTGCCGGTGGCGGGATCCTTGAGCGCCTCGGCGATGGCATCGTGCAGCGTCTTCACGATCGGCTTGGGGGTCGCCGCCGGCGCGAACACCGCCAGCCAATAGACCAACACAAAGCCGGGGACGGTTTCGGCGATTGCCGGCAGGTCGGGTGCGACCGTCGTGCGTTTCGGACCGGTCGTTCCGAGTCCGCGGACCCGGCCGGCCTCGATCTGGGTCAGCGCCTGCGGCAGGTCCGGGAACATGACCTGCACCTGGCCGGACACGACGTCGCCCACTGCCTGCGGGCTCGCCTTGTAGGGCACGCGCTCGATCTTGATGCCGGCCATCTGATTGAACATCTCGGCCGACAGGCGCTGCGAGGCGCTCGCTTCGGCGTAGTTGAGCTTGCCGGGGTTTTTCTTGGCATAGTCGATCAGCTCGGCCACCGTCTTCACCGGCAGTGCCGGGTTGACGACCAGCGCGTTGACGCCGGTAACGCAGCGGATGACCGGCACGAAGTCCTTGTCGGGATCGTAGGAGAGTTTCTTGAACAACGCCCCGTTGGCGGCGTTGGTCGTGTTGGTGCCCATCAGCAGCGTGTAGCCGTCGGCCGGTGCGGTCGCGACGGCCGACGCGCCCAGCTGTCCGCTGGCGCCCGGCTTGTTCTCGATGACGACCGGTTGCATGAGGATGCCCTGCAGCTTGGCACCGAGGCCGCGCGCCGTGAGATCGGTGGCGCTGCCGGCCGCGAAGGGCACGACGATCTTGATCGGCTTGCTCGGGAAGCCCTGCGCGAAGGTCGCCCTCGAGAGCGGCAAACCCGCCGCCGACGCGGCAATGGCGCCGGCCAGCGTTGAACGACGGTTGATTTTCACGAACGCCTCCCTTGGCCTCACCGGCCGGTGCCCGTTGTAGCGGGCCGGCGCGGCGAGGCAAAGGCGGGAGGCTACATGAAGAGTTTTTCCGCCTTGCGGTCGGTGTAGAGGCCGGCCACGAACTCGGCATAGCCATTGTAGAGCAGAGTCGGGATGCGGCTATCGCTGCCCAGCGGCTTCTCGGTCGCCTGGCTCCAGCGCGGATGGGCGACCTGCGGATTGACGTTGGCCCAGAAGCCGTACTCGGCGGCCTGCAGCTTCTCCCAGAACGAGACCGGGCGCTTGTCGGTGAAGTCGATGCTGACGATCGATTTGACGTTCTTGAACCCGTACTTCCACGGCGCCACGAGACGCAGCGGCGCGCCGTTCTGTTTGTGGATCGGCTTGCCGTAGAGCCCGGTGGCGATGAAGGCGAGATCGTTCATCGCCTCGTCGATCGCCAGCCCCTCGGTGTAGGGCCAGGGATAGAGAAGGTCGCGCTGCTCGCGCATGACCGAGGGCTTCGACAGCGTCTTCATGACGATATACTTGGCGCTGCTGAGCGGCTTGCAGAATTCGACCAGCGAGCGCACCGGGAAGCCGCTCCACGGCACGATCATCGACCATGTCTCGACGCAACGATGGCGGTAGACGCGCTCCTCGAGCTGCATCTTCGCCAGAAGATCGTCGATGCCGACCTCGAATGGCTTCTCGACCATGCCGCCGACCTTGATCGTCCATGGCCGGACCTCGAGCTTCTGTGCGTCGCGCCAGATGCTCTTGTCGGTGCCGAACTCGTAGAAGTTGTTGTAGGTCGTGGCCTGCCGCTCCGCCGTCATCGGCGTCGGCACGCCGTACTTGTCGTTGCGCTTGGCGGGATAGAGACCGGCCGACGGGTCGGGCGCTGCCTTGTCCTGGGCCATGGCACCGGCCGGCAGGGCCAAGGCGGCGGCCCCAAGGCCCATCGCCCGCACCAGGTAGCGGCGTTGCAGGTAGCGGCTTTCCGGCGTCGCCAGGCGTTCCGGCAATTCCCAGCCGCGCGTGCGCTTGATCAGCATTTGTCGAACTCCTTTGCGCCCCGGTCCGTCATGCCGTGGCGGCAGGGCCGGTGCAAATCAACCTTGCTCACCGGGCCGTGACGTCGCCCTCGCCCATGGCGTCGGCCAGATCGCGGCGATGGCCCATCGCCACCATGGTCTCGGCCACCAGGAACATCGGACCGATGAAGCCCTGAAAGATGTTGTCGAGCAGCGCCGGCCTCTTACCCTCATAATGATGGCCGAGGAACTGCAGCACCCAGCCGCCGACGAACAACACGGCGAATGCCGTCCATATCGCGGAAGGCGAAACCAGCGCACCGGCCAGCGCTTCGGCTGCATACCAGGCCGGCGCCATCAGCACGCCCATGAGGATGCCGATCCCGAGGTCGAGCGCCATCCAGCCCAGGACGGCCAGGATCGCCACGGCAAGCGACAAGGTCCACTCGCGTCCGGCGAGCTCGAAGCGCCAGAGCGACAGGACCAGCAGCAGCGAGAAGACGATGATGGGAATACCGACGAAGTGGGTCGCCTTATTGCGCCGGTCACGATGCACCGCGGCGTAGCTGCCGAGCTGGCGGCGGAAGAGGTCGTTGGTCCTCATCCCGGCTGTCCGCTCGTTACGTCCTGGAGGGTGGGCCACATCACTTCCCGCCAGCCGTTGTTGCCGGAGGTCGAGAAGGTGACCTGCTTGTTCTGCACCAGGAAGAACCGCGGAACCTCGAAGCCTTCCTG
The DNA here is from genome assembly GCA_016191685.1 of Rhodospirillales bacterium. Classification (GTDB taxonomy): domain Bacteria; phylum Pseudomonadota; class Alphaproteobacteria; order Reyranellales; family Reyranellaceae; genus Reyranella. The sequence continues at coordinate 3,459 of JACPVT010000019.1, forward strand.
GACGCCGACCTGGCTCATCAGGAAGGTGTCGAGGAGCCAGCGCAGGTCGGCCGGCCAGGTCTGCTGCTTGGAGAGCAATGCCGAACGTTCCGGGTAGATCACCCGATAGTCGAGCTTCTTGTAGACCGGCGAGGCGACGAACAGCGGCTCCCATTGGGTGCGCCACACCTTGCAGGCCTCCGACGTCTGGTCGCCCACGAATACCAGCATCGGCCGACCAGCCTGGGCCCGGGCGGCGCCAGCGAACGACACGCCCGTGGCCGACATCATGCCGCCGATTATCAGGGACCGTCTCTCGAGCATCCGCATTTTCCCCCGTGAACCTCTTCCACGGGGCAATATGAAGCAACTCGGCGTTGCCGGGAACTAGGCCTTGGTGGCGGTCACTTCCTGGATCATGGGCCACATCTTGTCCTTCCAGCCGGCATTGCCGGTCACGGTCAGCACGACCTTGCCGTCCTGGAAGAGGATGAAGCGCGGCGTCGCCGAGCCGCGTTGCTTGCCTTCGTCGCTCGCCAGGAAGACGGTCCGGACGGCACGTGCCGCGGTCGGCCAGCTCGCTTCCTCGGTGACCAGATCGGCGTTGGCGGGATAGACGACTCGGTAGTCGAGTTTCTTGAAGGCGTCGGACTTGAGGAAATCAGGCTCGGACTGGGCACGCCAGATCTTGCAGCCGCCTCAAAGCTCGTGACCGACGAACACCAGCGTCGGCCGCCCGGCCTGGGCCTGTACGACGCGGGTCAGCGACGGGGCAGCGGCAACCACCAGGCCGCCCACCATCAGGGACCGTCTGTTGAACATAATGGCATCCTCCTCATGGAATTGTTCCATGAGGCCAATGTGATCGAAACCCATCCGCCGGAGAAGGCGCTCACGGCCAGTCTCACTGCCTTGTGACCGGGCCTCCGTCGCGAATCGGGCCCGGCGTCACGCCGCCGCGCGCTTCCTGGTCTCCTCGACGATGCGCTCGGCGGTGCGTCCGGCCAGCTCCTGCAGGTGGTCGAACTCGGTACGGAAGGTGCCGACGCCCTGCGTCACCGAACGGATCTCGACGATCATGTCGGCGATCTCGGCCTCCGGCATCAAGGCCACGACTTCGTCCCAGCCGTTCCAGCCGGCGCGGGTGTCGAAGCCCAGCAGTTGGCCGCGTCGGCCGGAGATCAGCCGCTGCAGCCGTGGCGTCGATTCGCTCGGGCCCGCGACCGTGACCTTCAGGATCGGCTCCAGCAGGATCGGACGGCATTTCGGCATGGCCTCGCTCATGGCGATGCGTGCCGCCATCTTGAACGACATCTCGGAACTGTCGACCGCGTGGTACTGGCCGTCGAACAGCGTGACCTCGATGTCGACCACCGGTTGGCCGAGCGGACCTTCCTTCAGGTAGTCGATCAGGCCTTCCTCGACCGCCGGGATGAAGTTGCGCGGCACCACGCCGCCCACGATCTTGTCGACGAAGCGGAAACCCGAGCCGCGCGGCAGCGGCTTGATCTCGACCTTGATGTCGGCGAACTGGCCGTGGCCGCCGGTCTGGCGCTTGTAGCGCGCGTGCTGCTGGGTGCCGGCCTGGATGGTCTCGCGATAGGCGACGCGCGGCGCGGTGGTCTCGACGGGCACGTTGTAGCGGCCGGCGAGCTTGTCGACCGCGACCTTGAGGTGCATCTCGCCCTGACCCTTGATCAGCAGCTCATGTGTTTCGCCGCGCGCCTCGAAGGCAAGCGACGGGTCCTCTTCGACGATCTTGTGCAGGGCGCCCGAGAGTTTGACCTCGTCGCTGCGGTTTTTGGCGGCGAGCGACAGAACGAACACCGGCGCTGTCGCCGGCGGAAAATCGGCCGACGGGGCGATCCCGGCGGCACTCAGCACCTGGCCCGCCGACAGCGCCTCCAGCTTGGCGAGCGCCACCAGTTCGCCGTTCCGGGCCTCGGTGATCTTGTCGAGGCGCTGGCCGAACGGCCGCAGCATCGTGCCGATGCGATGGCCGCCCAGGGACTGGCCCTCGACGAGCGTTCCCGACCACACCCGGCACAGCGAGAGCTTTCCGGCGTGCGACTGGTGCAGGACCTTGAAGCATTCCGCGACCGCCGTGCCATTGGTGGCGCCATTGGAGACAAGGGACCGGCGCTTGGCGGTTTCGGCCGCAAACGGCGTGTCGTGGCGCAATGCCTTCAGGAGCCGGCGCACGCCGTTCTCGCGATCGCCGGCGCCCAGCAGCACGGGCACGATCTGATCGGCGCCGAATTCGTCGTGGAGATCGCGGTAGATCAGCGACTTTTCCGGCGCGACGTCCTCGATCAGCTGTTCCAGCAGCGTGTCGTCGAACTCCGAGAGCGTCTCCAGGAGCTCGCGGCGGGCCTCGGCCTCGCGCGGCAGGATCTCGGCTGGCATCTCGATCAGGTCGGAAGCGCCGCTGGTCTTGTAGCGATAGGCGCGCTCGCTCACGAGGTCGACGTAGCCGATGGTCTCCTCGCCGCCGTCGCTGGTCGGCCGGCGGATCGGCACCTGGCGCAGCACCAGCTTGCGGGTCGACACGGTCTGCAGCGCCGCCAGCATGTCGCGCACGCGCGCTTCCGCGGAGTCGAGCTTGTTGACGAAGACGATGTGGGGGATGTGGCGGTCTTCTATGCATTTCAGCAGCGGCGCAAGCGCCACGACGCGCTCCGGCGAGGGCTCGCAGACCACGACCGCCACGTCGCACACCGCAAGGGCTGCAAAGGCGTCGTGCTGGAACTCGATCGAGCCGGGAACGTCGAGGAAGGTCCACTGGTCACCGAGATAGTCGACCGAAGCGACATTGATCTCGGTGCCCATGCCGCGCTTGCGCGCTTCGGCGGCGCCGTCGCCGATCGAGGTGCCCGCGCGCGTCGAACCGCGCCGGCCGATGGCCCCCGTGGCGTAGAGAATGCTTTCGAGCAGGCTGGTCTTGCCCGACAGGTACGGCCCGCATAGCGCCACCACGCGATGCGCGCCGCTGCCTGGCCTGCCGCCGGTGATTGTCTCGGTTTTCAGGTCGGTCATGACAACGTCCTCCTTCTGCGCGAAAACTCGCGCGTAGAAGCCCCGGACGACGGTCGCTACGAATCTCACGGTCGATGCGACCGCGTCGGAGCGAAGCCCCTTGTCATGGAAATCGTTTCACCCCCGCCAGGGGGAGTCAATCGGGAGGCGGGGGAAGAAAGAAGTGCGCCTTAGAGTTTTTCAAGGCTGGGAGCGCGCCACTGGAGAGGTTGTGAAGAAACCGCTGGCGTCTGGGCGGGAGTTTTGATTCGCTGATCTGGAGGACAGTTCAGCGAGGGACCGATGGCCAAGGGCAGACCGGCAGGATTGCGTCTGGAGACGGCGGTACGGACCCAGATCGAGTTCCAACAGAGCAGCCTGGACGAGCTTCTGGCGTCCGATCACCGGGCTCGCCAGGTATGGGATTACGTCGAGGAGCTGGACCTGTCGGTGTTGTACGGTCGGGTGCAGACGACGATGTCGTCGAGCGGCCGTCCGGCGATCGATCCGGCGATCCTGGTGTCGCTGTGGCTGTATGCGACGCTGGAGGGAGTGGGCAGCGCGCGGCTGCTGGACCGGCTGTGCAAGAGCGACGCTGCCTATCTGTGGCTGCTGGGCGGGGTTGGTGTGAACTACCATACGCTGTCGGACTTCCGGAGCGCGGCGGGAGCTGTGCTGGACGAGCTTCTGTCGCAGTCGCTGACGGCGCTGATCGCTTCGGGCTCGGTCGATGTGAGGACGTTGGCGGTCGACGGCATGAAGCTGCAATCGCTGGCCAGCGGCCGTTCGTTCAAGAGTGCGGGTCGTCTGGCGGAGCTGCATCGGGCGTCGGTCGCGACGGTCGCCGCGCTGCGGGCGGAGATCGAGGAGGACTCGGCGGCGTCGGAGCGTCGGATCAAGGCTCGCCGGCTGGCGGCAGCGGAGGATCGGACGTGGCGGCTGGCCAAGGCGCGCAAGGCTCAGGCCAAGATAGAGCAGCGGCGAGGCGAGCAGGCGGCCGAGCAGCGGCGCAAGGAGGAGCGCAAGGATCACGATCCGGCGCGGGCCTCGATCAGCGACCCCGAGGCGCGGATCATGAAGATGGGCGATGGCAGCTACCGACCGGCCTACAACGTGCAGATCAAGACCACCGTCGACGCTGCCCACATCGTCGGCGTCTCGGTGATCGACCGCGGTGCCGACTATGGCTTGCTGACGTCGGCGCTGGATGAGGTCAGAGGGCGCTACGGCATCACGCCCGATCGGGTGTTGGCCGATGGCGGCTATTACAGCAAGGCCGACATCGAGGTCCTCCACGAGCGCGAGGTCACGCTGTTCTGTCCCCTGCCCAGGAACAGGAAGGGCGACCCCAGCCAACCCAGGCGTGGCGACGGACCCGGCACCGTCGCCTGGCGCCGGCGCATGGCCACCGACCAGGCCCAAGCCATCTACCGACGGCGCTTCGCCACCGAGCGACCCCACGCCCACATGCGCAATCACGGTCTGCGACGGCTGTTCGTGCGCGGCATCGAAAAGGTCAAGGCGGTCGTGCTCTGGCACGTCCACGCCTTCAACTTCCTGCAGTTCAAGAGGCTCGGCCTGGCCTGAACTCCTCAGGCTCTCGCTGACACCGACAATCGCCGGCCACACCGCCGACCGCGACCAAACTCGCTTAGCCCGCTTCTGACGACATAGCTTCACACTCTCTGGAGTGGCGCGC
>JACPVT010000193.1 GCA_016191685.1 Rhodospirillales bacterium
ATGGCATTGGGATTCAACGCCGCCCACTTCCTGTTGGACACAACTACCGCTGCCAGATGCTCCGGCCTTGCCCCGGTTTCATGCATGTACCTCATTGCCGGCAGGCTCCCCGAAGCCGCTGCGGCGCGGATCGATGCCGCCATAGCGGCCGATCCCGAGCTGCGCCGGGCCGCCTTCGATCTCGCGGACATCTTGGGCAAGCCGCTGCCGGCGGCTCCGGTCCGGATGGCCGTTCGGGCCCAGGCGCTGGTCGGGTTCGAAACCGAGCGCCAGGCCGGCCGCGGCGGCGGGCTCCTCGGCTGGCTGTTCTCGTCGGGAACGCGCTACGCCGTGCAGCGGGCGGCGATGGCGGCCATGGCGATCATGCTCGCGGGCGCCGGCTTCGTGGTCGGCGGCGGCCTCGGCGAGTCGTTCGCCAAGCAGCGCTACGGCACCGACGGCACCCAGACGGCGTCTTCGGACACGTCGACTGAATTGACCGACTTCTCGGATGGGCTCTGACGTGTCGCCGCGAGTGATGCAGCTGCTGCTCGGCCTGTCGCTACTGCTCAACTGTTTCGTCCTGGCGGGCTTCGTCTACCGGAGCTGGATCGCGCCGCCGATTTTCGAGACCCGCCTGCCGCCACCGCCACCGCCGCCGGGTGCCCGCCCCAGCCCGATCGAGGCGGTGCTCCACGATCTCGGCGTCGACAGCGGCCAGCGCGAGTCGTTGCGCGGCGTGCTGGACGGCTATGCCACCACGCGCCGCGAACGGCTGCGCGAAATCCAGAAGGTGCGCGAGCAGTCTGCCGCCGAACTGAAGCAGCCGCAGATCGACCTGGCAAAGGTCGACGGACTGATCGATCGGCTCGCGCGTCTGCGCGCCGACCTGCAGAAGGAAAACCTGCGCACCGCGATTCAGCTCGGCCCGGCCCTGCGGCCCGACCAGCGCGAGCGCCTGCGTGTGCTGATCGCCGAGCGCTTCGCCGGCGCGCCGCCGCCGCCGCCGCGTCCACCGGGTGCGCCTGGGGCCCCCGGCGGACGTCCTCCCGGACCGGGCAAACCCCCGCAATAGGAGCATGGTCATGACCCTTCGTCTCGACCGGCGTGGTTTCGTGGCAGGGGTGGCCGCACTGTCCGCGGCGCTTTGGACGCGGTGGGATGCCCGCGCAGCCTCGGCGATGGGCTTCGACGAGGCGCGGCTGCTGTTGTCGCGCACTACCTTCGGCGCGACGCCGGCTGAAATCGGCGCGCTGGAAACGCAGGATTATGCGTCCGCCGTCGATCGTCTCCTCGGCAATGTCCGGCCACAAGCGGCAACGCCGGCGCCAGCCTGGATCACCCTGGGCCCGGCCGAGGTCCGCCGCCAGCAGCAGACGGCGGAGGCCGCGCGCAAGCCCGGCGTCGACGGCAAGCCGCTGCAGATCACGCGGCCGGTACAGGAGCAGGGCCGCGAGCTGCGCAACTGGTGGGTCGAGGAGATGCTGGCGACCGACCAGCCGCTGGTCGAGCGGATGGTGATGTTCTGGCACAACCACTTCACCTCCTCGATGCTGAAGGTGCGCTATGCGCCGGCGCTGTTCCGCCAGAACGCGCTGTTTCGCCGGGAAGCCCTGGGCAACTACGCGACGTTGCTGAAGGCGGTGGCGCGCGATCCCGCGATGCTGATCTATCTAGACGGCATGCGAAGCGTCGCGCGCCAGCCCAACGAGAATTTCGCCCGCGAGCTGCTGGAGTTGTTCACGCTGGGCGAGGGCCGCTACAGCGAGGCCGACATCAAGGCCGCCGCCCGCGCCTTCACCGGCTGGAGCATCGATCGCGAGACCGGCCAGTTCGTCGAACGCGCCGGCCAGCACGACGACGGCGAGAAGACCTTCCTCGGCCAGACCGGCCGGTTCGGCGGCGACGAGATCATCGCCATCCTGCTGAAGCATCCGCGCACCGCCGAGACTATCGTCGAGAAGATGTGGCGTGAGTTCGTCTCGCTCCGGCCCGATCCGGCCGAGGTCGGGAGGCTGGCGGCATCGTTCCGCCAGAGCGGCTACCAGATCAGGCCGCTGGTGCGGGCGCTGCTGATGTCGCAGGCGTTCCGCGATTCCGCCAACCGCGGCGGCCTGATCAAGTCGCCGGTCGAACTGATCATCGGCACCGTGCATGTGCTGGGCCTGCCGGTGCCGGAGAAGACGCAGCTCGTGCGCATGCTGTACGGCCTCGGCCAGGTGCCGTTCGATCCGCCCAACGTAAAGGGCTGGCCGGGCGGCGAGAGCTGGATAACGACCTACACGCTGCTGCTGCGCCAGCAGTTCCTGCGCCGCATCGTCGAGGCCACTGCAGTGGCTTCAATGGAAGGCGGCATGGCGATGAGGCCGGGCCCGAACCGCCGCGCCGACCGCCGCCAACAGGTGCCGGGCGACGACAGCAAGATGCAGATGATGGAGCCGCGCCCGGTCGAGGGCCGCAGCCTCCGCAACGCCGGCGGCGAGGCGCGTCTCGGCGCCACCTTGAGCGGCGCCGACTCCGCCACGCTGCTGCGCACGCTGTTGCCGCGCCCGCCGATCGACCCGATCGACGCCGCGGCCTCGCCGGGCGCGGTCGTGGCGGCGGCGATGCTCGATCCCACCTACCAGCTGAAGTGAGGGGCGCGCCATGGGCCGGATCCTGCTTCTGGTCGAACTCAAGGGCGGCAACGACGGGCTGAACACCCTCGTGCCCTACGCCGATCCGAAGTATCGCGAGCTGCGGCCCGTGGTGGGCGTGGCGCGCGAGCGCGTCCTGCCGCTCGACGAGAAGGTGGGCCTGCACGACAAGCTCGAGCCCTTGATGGAGTCGTGGAAGGCCCGGGACTTCGCGATCCTGCAGGGCGTGGGCTATCCCTATCCCAATCGCTCGCATTTCCGCTCGATCGAGATCTGGGACACCGCGTCGTCGGCGAACCAGACCTTGAGCGAGGGCTGGATCGCCCAGGCCTTCCAGGGCACCAGCCTGGCCAAGGGCGCGGCCGTCGACTGCATCGTGGCCGATACCAACGCGCTGCCGGCGACCGGCCCGTCGCTGCGCACCATCGTCATGCAGGATGCCGAGAACTTCCTGCGCCAGGCCGAGACCATGAAGGAGACGGGTGGCCGCGGCGACGGCGGCAATCCGGCGCTGCGCCATGTGCTGGCGGTGCGCCAGGAGATCAATGCCGCGGCGGCCGGCCTGCGCGACAGGCTGCGCGCCGCGCCCACGCCCACCTACGCCTACAGCCAGGACAACGGCTTGGGCCGTCAGCTCGATCTCGCGACCCGTCTGCTGACGGCCAAGGTGCCGGTGGTCGCCATCAAGGTCGCCCTGGGCGGCTTCGACACCCACGCCAACCAGATGCAGACGCACGAGCGGCTCCTGGGCGTTCTCGCCACCGGCCTTGCCACGCTGCGCAAGAACCTGATCGCCTCGGGGCTGTGGAACGACGTGCTGGTCATGACCTATTCGGAGTTCGGCCGCCGGGCGCGGCAGAATGCCAGCGGCGGCACCGATCATGGCACCGCGGCGCCGCAGTTCGTCCTGGGCGGCGGCGTGAAGGGTGGCCTGCACGGCGCTTATCCGTCGCTCGCCGATCTGCAGGACGGCGACCTCCGCCACAGCGTCGACTTTCGCAGTGTCTTTGCGACCGTGGCCCAGGGCTGCTGGGGCCTGCAGCGCGACTTCGGCCTGCGCCAGCCGCAGCGGCTGGGTTTTCTCGCCTAGATTTTCAGAAGCGTCCCGTCAGCTCCTGCTGCACCGAGCCGCGCTCGGCCTCGATGCGGATGAACCAGAGCAGCAGCGCGGCCACGATTTTGATCGCCACCGGCAGCACGATGTAGACGAACATCAGGGCTGTGGTGCTGTAGAGGCCCTTGGCCGGGTTGAAGCCCAGGAACGCGGCCACCGGGAGCGAGCCCGCCGCGCCGATCGCGGTCGCGAGTTTGGTGGCGAGCGCCCACAGGCCGAAGTAGGTGCCGGTCTTGCCCCTGGAGTCACCGCCTTCCTGGGCGTTGATCACGTCGGCCAGGATCGACGGCGGCAGCCCGTAGTCGGCCCCGATGCCCAGGCCAGTGACGACTGAGATCGCCAGGAACCAGTAGAAATCGCCGGGCCCGACGAATATGGCGAGCGCCATCGCGACTGCCGTCAGCACCATGCCGACGAACCAGGCGGCCGCCTTGCTGAGGCGGCGTGACAGCAGCAGCCACAACGGCACGCTGGCGGCGCCGGCGATGAAATAGACCAGCAGGATGATGCCAGCCTGCAGCTTGCCGCCCTTCAGCACGTGCTCGACGTAGAACAGCATGACCGTCACCGCGACGCCCAAGGCCGCGCCGTTCACGACGAAGACCAGCAGCAGCCGGCGGAACAGGCGGTTCTTCAGCGGCTGGAAGAAGGTGACGAAGACATTGCGATTGGCGTGGGTGACCGGCGGATGCACCGACGGTCCCGCCCACAGCATCGTCGGTGCCGAGAGCACGAGCAGGATGGGCAGGAAGACCAGCCCGAGAATCGCGTAGCCGTTCGCCTCGCCCAGCGTGGCGGTGAGGTAGGTCGGCAGCACGACGGCCAGCGTCATGCCGAGCAGTCCGAAGACCTCGCGGCCGACCGTCACCTTGGTCCGCTCGTTGTAGTCGTCCGACAATTCGGCGCCGTGCGCATGGTAGCTGATCGACACGCCGGAGTAGCCGAGATGGACCAGCAGCAGCGCGGCCAACAGCCAGGCCGCCATCAGATTGTGGTCGCCCAGGATCGAGTCGGGCGGATCGAACAGCATGTAGAAGCCGCCGCCGAGAAACGGCGTCATCAGGGCGACGAAGGTGAGGCGGCCGCGTCGTCCGTAGCGCGTGAAGCGGTCGCTGATCAGGCCGATCACCGGATCCTGGATGGCGTCGACGATGCGGGCGAAGATGAATATCGCGCCCATGATGCCGAACGAGAGCTTCACCACTTCGCCGTAGAAATGACTGACGTTCAGCACGACCGGCAGCGCCGCCATGGCGAGCGGTAGTTGCAGGGTCGAGTAGGCGACCAGACGGTCGAACTTTATTTTTGCCGGGACGGCGCTGCCGTGCCCGGTCGATCCTGCATTCACGCGTAAGCCTTCCTGTCGCCGGGCGGCTTTGCTGCGCCCAGCTTTTGTTGGCGACAGTTATATATGCCTGAAGTGTGCCTGCAATACGTCCGTCCGGCGCGTTTTGAAGCCTGCGGCACAATAGGCGAGGTAATATCGCCACATCCGGCGGAAACGCTCGTCGAATCCCAGCTTCGACACCTGATCGGCCACCCGGTCGAAGCGACCGAGCCAGGTCTCCAGGGTGCGCGCATAGTCCAGGCCAAAGCTGTAGAACTCGGCGATCTTCAGCCCGGCCTGGCGGCACTGCGCGCGCAGACTAGAAGGCGACAGCAGCATGCCGCCGGGGAAGACGTAGGTCTGTATGAAATCCGGATGACGGCGGTAGCCCTCGAAAAGGTCGTCGGCAATCACGATCGCCTGGACGATGGCCGAGCCACCCGGAACCGAATGGCGTTTCAGCGCCGCGAAGTAGTCGGGCCAGTAGCGTTCGCCCACCGCCTCGATCATCTCGATCGAGACGATATGGTCGTAGCGGCCCTCGATGTCGCGATAGTCGCGGAACTGCAGGTCGACGCGATCGGCGAGGCCGGCGCGCTGCAGGCGGGCCTGGGCATAGTCGAGCTGTTCGCGCGAGATCGTGACGCCGGTGACCCGCATGCCGCGCCGGGCCGCGGTCTCGGCGAAGCCGCCCCAGCCGCAGCCGATCTCGAGGATGCTCTCGCCCTGGCGGGCGCCGAGCTGGTTCAGGATGCGCTCGTACTTGGCGGTCTGCGCGGCCTCCAGCGCCTTGCCTTCCGCGCCTTCGTAGAGGGCGGACGAATAGGTCATCGTCGGGTCGAGCCACAGGCCGTAGAACTCGTTGCCGAGGTCGTAGTGGGCATGGATGTTGCGCTTCGATCCCTCGCGCGAATTGTCGTGGCGGCGGTGCAACAGTTTCAGCAGCATGCCGTGAAAGACGTTGGTGCGCGTCACTCGTCCCAGCGCCTTCTCGTTGTCGGTGAGTAGCGACAACAACGCCGGAAGGTCGGGCGAATCGCACAGGCCGTCCATGTAGGACTCGGCGAAGCCGATATCGCCGTCGAGCAGGACCTTGCGGAAGAAGCGCCAGTCCTTGATGTCGATCTCCGCCTGGCGTTCGGCACCGTTCGGCCCGAAATGGCATGTCGTGCCGTCCGGGAGCCGGACGGTCAGCCGGCCTGTCGACAGCCGGGCGAGCGACTTCAGGACAAAGCGGGCGGCGAATGACATGCGGTCAGCGGCTCACGAGCTGCGAGGGTGGAACAGGCTTGCGATAAAATCTGGCTCGCTTCCGCCAGAGTTGCAAGGCCTGCCAATGGATCCGCACCATAACGCCCATTGTCATCGTGGGGTTCATGAGAAAGCGGCGCAGCACAGTCCGGTCGGTGAGTGGTTCTCGGCGGCCGGCGACGGAAGTCGCCAGCATCAGCCCCTGGGCGTCGTGATAGTTGACGTCGACGTGGGCGGCCCGCCCGTCCAGCCGGAAGCGGAACCGGTAGTCGCCCTCGATCGGCAGGAAGGGCGAGACGTGGAAGACCTTGCGGCCGCCCAGCCACGCCTCCGGCCCGATCGGCCTCAGGTCGTCATGATGGACGATGTAGCAGTGGCTCTCGCCGAAGGTGTTGTTGACCTCGCACAGCACCGCCCGGAGCGCCCCGGCACGGTCGCGGCAGAACCAGAAACTCACCGGGTTGAAGACATAGCCCAGCATGCGCGGCATCGTCATCAGCATGACCTCGCCGTCGCAGATCTCGCCGAGACCGTGCCCGGCCAGGATTTCGCGCAACCAGCTTGCGAGGTCGCCGCCATCGCGCCCGCCATGATCGGCGCGCCGGAACGAGACGAGACCCGGCCGGTCGAGCTTCAGCCAGCGCCCGGCCGCCGTCGCGAGCGTGCCGAGGTCGAGGCAGAGATAGGCGACGCGATAGCGGAAGGCGTTCTCACGCGGCCGCAACCGCCGGTGCACGACCGTGGCGTCGACGATGGTGTGAGTCGCTTCCGACCCCCTCCGCCCCATCGGGGCACCACCCCCGGTTACGGGGGAGGAGTCGGCCTCATCTCCTCCTCCGTAATCGGGGGAGGTGGCCGAAGGCCGGAGGGGGTCGAGAGTGATCACGACCGCGCCGCCACCGGTAGCGGGAACGGATCGAGCGAGGGGCGGTCGGCGACCACGCGCGGCGGGTCGCCGATGCGCCGGTGCTCGTCAGGTCGCGGCCAGGGCCGGCGGACTTCCAGCTGCTCGGCGACGTCGAGGCCGGCCGACAGCGCATCCTCGTGGAAACCGTAGCCGCAGTAGCTGCCGCAGAAATAGGTGTCGCGCACGCCCTGGATCGCATGCAGGCCGCGCTGCTCGTTCGAGGAGTAGGCGAAGCGGCCGAGCAGCTGGCGTTCCGGACCGTCGGCATCCTCCAAGAGCGCCAGCGCCTGGTCGGCGTGGCAGGCCAGCACGATCTTGTCGAAGCGGTCCCAGTGGCCCGAGGCGTCGCGCACCTCGGCGCCGAGTGGACCACGGCGGATCGCCCGCGCCGGTGTCGCCAGCCTGGCCCGCGCGCGCAGCGGCGTGGCGATGCGCTCGACGTAGGACCGGCTGCCACCGCTCACCGTGCGCCATTGCAGCTGCGGGCCGACCGTGAGCAGGCCGTGGTTGTTGAAGAAGCGCACGAAGCTTTGCGCCGGATAGTCGAGCATGCGGCCCATCGGCGTCGACCAGATGCAGGAGGCCATCGGCACCAGATAGCGATCGCGGAAGGCTCGGCTGAACCCTGCGTCGTCGATGAAGTTCCCGATGGTGAAGTCGAGATCCTCGCACTCCTCGAGCAGCCGTGGCGCGAGGCGGTTGAAACGCAGGATGTCGTGGGTCATGCGCAGGAAGGAGGGCCGCACGACGTTGCGCCGCTGGCCGAAGTAGCCGCCGAAGGAACTGCCGTACTCGAAGCGCCCCTCGTCGAGGCTGACGGCAAACGACATGTCCGAGGTCTCCGTCGGCACGCCGAGATGGTCGAACAGGGCGACCAGGTTGGGATAGTTGCGCTGGTTGAACACGATGAAGCCGACGTCGACGGCGCGCGTGCCGCCGGGAACCGGCGCGTCGACCGTGCAGGAATGGCCGCCGAAACGGTCCTCGCGCTCGTAGATCACAACCTCGTGTTTTCGACTGAGCAACCACGCGGCGCCC
>JACPVT010000020.1:0-18444 GCA_016191685.1 Rhodospirillales bacterium
CGACGAAGTCGCCAAGCCGGTCGCCATCCTGGCGACAAACACGTCCGGCCTCGATATCAACCAGATCGCGTCCTACACCAAGCGGCCGGGTGACGTGATCGGCATGCACTTCTTCTCGCCGGCCAACGTGATGAAGCTCCTGGAGAACGTGCGCGGCAAGGCGACGTCGAAGGACGTCATCGCCACGGTGATGAACCTGTCGAAGAAGATCGGCAAGATCCCGACGCTTGTCGGCGTCTGCGAGGGCTTCGTCGGCAACCGCATGCTGCGCCAGCGCGGCGTGCAGTCGGCCTACATGCTGGAGGAAGGCGCGCTGCCGCAGCAGGTCGACAAGGTGATCTTCGATTTCGGCTTCCCGATGGGGCCGTTCGCCATGAGCGATCTCGCGGGCAACGACGTGGGCTGGCGCATCCGCCAGGGCAAGAACGAGAAGGAAAAGCGCAACGTGCGCTACACCGGCTACGTCGCCGACGCGATCTGCGAGCTGGGCCGCTTCGGCCAGAAGACCGGCGCCGGCTACTACAAGTACAATCTGCCCGACCGCACGCCGATCCCCGACCCCGCGGTCGAGAAGATCATCGAGGAGAACTCCAAGCGGCTGGGCATCACGCGCCGTGCCATCTCCGACCAGGAGATCCTCGAGCGCACGCTCTATCCGATGGTCAACGAGGGCGCCAAGATCCTCGAGGAGGGCATGGCCCAGCGCGCGCTCGACATCGACGTGATCTGGGTCAACGGCTACGGCTGGCCGGTCTATCGCGGCGGCCCGATGTGGTGGGCCGACAACGTGGTCGGGCTGAAGACCATCCACGACGCCCTGCTGAAGTATCGCGACGCCTCCGGCGACCCGTTCTGGGAGCCGGCGCCGCTGCTCAAGAAGCTGGTGCAGGAAGGCAAGAAGTTCTCTACCGTTTGATCAATTCGAGTTTGAGGGAAGGAAAATCCAATGGCTGATGCCGTCATCGTCTCCACCGCCCGCACCCCGATCGGAAAGGCTTTCCGCGGCGTGTTCAACGACACCCACGGCGCCGACATGGGCGCCCATGTGATCAAGCACGCGGCCCAGCGCGCCAAGCTCGATCTCGCCGAAGTCGAGGATGTGCTCCTGGGCTGCGCCGCGCCGGAAGGCACGACCGGCTCCAACGTCGCCCGCGTCTCGGCGATCCGCGCCGGCGCGCCGGTCAGCGTCTCGGGCGCTACCGTCAACCGCTTCTGCTCCTCGGGCCTGCAGACCATCTCGATGGCGGCCCAGCGCGTGCTGGTCGACAAGGTGCCGGTGATGATCGCGGGCGGCCTCGAGTCTGTGTCGCTGGTGCAGGGGCCGCCGGGCGGCAACAAGAACCGCCTGGTCAATCCCTGGGTGCAGGAGCACGTGCCCGGCATCTATCACGCCATGATCACCACCGCCGACACGGTGGCGGCGCGCTACAAGATCAGCCGCGAGGCGCAGGACGAGTACTCGCTGCAGAGCCAGCTCCGCACCGCGGCGGGCCAGCAGGCCGGCAAGTTCGACGACGAGATCGTGCCGATGGAAACCACGATGCTGGTCACCGACAAGAACACCAACGAGACCACCAAGAAGACGGTGAAGCTCGCCAAGGACGAGGGCAACCGTCCCGACACCAACATCGAGGGCCTGGCCAAGCTGCAGCCGGTGATGGGTCCGGACAAGTGGATCACGGCCGGCAACGCGAGCCAGCTCTCCGACGGCGCCTCGGCCGTGGTGATCATGAACGACGCCGAAGCCGCCAAGCGCGGCCTGAAGCCGCTCGGTATCTACAAGGGCCTGGTAGTGGCCGGCTGCGAGCCCGACGAGATGGGCATCGGCCCGGTCTATGCGATCCCCAAGCTGCTGAAGCGCTTCGGCCTCAAGATGGACGACATCGACCTCTGGGAGCTGAACGAGGCCTTCGCGGTCCAGGTGCTCTACTGCCGCGACAAGCTCGGCATCCCCAACGACAGGCTCAACGTCAACGGCGGTTCGATCTCGATCGGCCATCCCTTCGGCATGACCGGCGCGCGCTGCACTGGCCACGCCCTGATCGAGGGCCGCCGCCGCAAGGCCAAGAACGTCGTCGTGACCATGTGCATCGGCGGCGGCATGGGCGCCGCCGGCCTGTTCGAGGTGGTGCAGTAAGCCATCATCCTCCTCCCCGCGCTTCGCGCGGGGAGGTGCCCGCACCGGCGGGCGGAGGGGTCATGAGTCTCCGCAAGAAAACTTCGGCCGGGCCTCTGACCCCTCGTTGCCTATTGGCGGTGTTTATCGTCGTTGCCCTGGCGTTGCCTTCCAGCGCCCGGGCCCAGCAGGCCTATCCCACGGAGGACCTGCTCAACACCGGCACGACGGTGATGGGCGAGCCCTTGCGCTATCCGACCAGTGGTCCGGCGCGCGTGACGGTGAGCATCGTCACCGTCGTGCCCGGCGCCGATACGGCGCTGCACCACCATCCGGCCCCGCTTGTCGCCTACATCCTCGAGGGTGAACTTACGGTCGAGTACAAGGATCTCGGGCGCAGGGTGTATCGCCAGGGCGAGGCTCTGCTCGAGGCCATGGACGTGCCGCACCGGGGTCTCAATCTCGGAACGCGCCCGGTACGCCTTCTTGCCGTCTACCTGGGAGCCGAGGGCACCGCCAACACGGCGCTCGACAAGTAGATGCCCGCCGGGCGGGCGTCGCTACGGGTCTCGCTTGCGGTCGCGCAGCGCGCCGCCGAACGCCGCGAACAGAGCCCGGTTGATGGGATTGATCTGCGGATCGTATTCGGCGTGCCACTGCACGCCGAGCGCGAAGGAGGATGCGTCGGCGATGCGGATCGCCTCGATCGTTCCATCTTCCGCCACGCCTTCGACGACGATCCGCTTGCCGGGTTCGAGGATGCCTTGGCCATGCAACGAGTTCACGCGGATCGTTTCGCTGCCGAGAATTCTGGCGAATGCCCCGCCGGCGACCAGCCGCACCTCGTGGCGATCGGCGAACACGACCTGCGGGTCGGGATGAATCTCGCCGTTGTCGAGCCGCGGCATGCGATGGTTCATGCGGCCCGGCAGCTCGCGGATTTCCGGATGCAGCGAGCCGCCGAAGGCGACGTTCATCTCCTGCAATCCCCGGCAGACGCCGAACAGCGGCACGCCGCGCTCGACGCAGGCCTCGACCAGAGCCAGGGCCGTCGCGTCGCGATCGTGGTCGTAGGGCTCGTGCCGCGGATCGGGCTCGACCCCGAAGCGGGTCGGATGGACGTTGGCGCGGGCACCGGTCAGCAGGATGCCGTCGACCGCGCCCAGCAAGGCGTCGATGTCGGTGATGTCGGGCGAGCCGGCGAACATCAGTGGCAAAGCGCCCGCCACTTCCGCGACCGCGCGCAGATTGCGCTGTCCGACGAGCTGCACGTTGTGCCGGTCGTTGACGACATGGGCGCTGCCGATCACGCCCACCACGGGTTTGGTCGTTCTGGACATCACCGTTGATTTCGCCGCAGATCCTCAACGTCCTTCCACATCAGGAACTGCGGGCCGAGATCGGCGATGGTCGGGGCGCCGATCTGGGCCTGGGTGATGTCGATCTCGCGCCGGAAGATCTGCAGCGCCTTGGTGGCACCCGCAACGCCGCCCGCCGTCACGCCGTAGAGCGTCGGCCGACCAACGAACACGAACTTGGCGCCCATGCACAATGCCACGATGGCATCCATGCCGCGGCGGATGCCGCCGTCGAACATCACCGTCATCTTGTCGCCGACCGCGTCACGGATGGCGGGCAGCACCTCGAGCGGCGACGGCGCGATGTCGAGCTGACGCGCGCCGTGGTTCGACACCATGATGCCGTCGACTCCCAGCGAATGGGCGCGGATGGCATCGTCGGGATGCATGATCCCCTTCAGCACGAAGTTGCCCTTCCACAGCTCGCGGTAGCGCTCGACGTGCTTCCAGCTCATCGGCGCGCGGTTCTGGTAGGCGACGAGATCGGCCACCGCGTTGGCCGTGGGGTTGGGACCTGCGTACTTCGCCCAGTTGTCGAAATAGGGTGTGCCGTGGCGCAGCCACTGCATCATCCAGGCCGGATGCCGCAGCGCCTCGAACTTGGTCTTCCAGGTGAGCTTCAAGGGCCGGCCCCAGCCGTTCCGCGCATTGCGTTCGCGGTTGGATCCTTCCGGCACGTCGACGGTGAAGACCAGCGTACGCAGGCCGGCGTCGCCCGCGCGCTTGATCATGTCCTCGGAGACCGCCTGGTCCTTGGCCGAATAGAGCTGGTACCAGCCATGATCGGGCGCGAGCTTGCCCAGATCCTCGATCGAGCCGGTGCTGGAGCCCGACATGATGAAGGGCACGTTGGCGTCGCGCGCGGCCTCGGCCAGCATCAAATCGGCGCCGTGGCGGAACAGGCCCGCCAGTCCGGTCGGCGCGATACCGATCGGGCTCGAATAGGTCCGGCCGAACAGGGTGGTCGACTGGTCGCGCACCGAGACGTCGACCAGGTAGCGCGGCACGATGCGCGCCTTGCGGAAGGCCTGCTCGTTGGTGACGAGGCCCACCTCGTCGTCGGTGCCGCCCTCGATGAAGTCATAGGCAATCTTGGGCAGCCGCTTCTTGGCGAGCTTGCGAAGATCGTCGATGTTGACCACGCCCTGCATTGCACGTCACTCCCGCTTGAGCCCAATTATCATGAGTGAACTGATCCTTCACCACTACGATTTCTCCAATTTCGCAGAGAAAGCGCGGTTGATGCTGGGTTTCAAGGGCCTGGCGTGGCGCGGCGTGGAAATCCCGCCGATCGCGCCAAAGCCCAAGCTGACGCCGCTGACCGGTGGCTATCGCCGCACGCCGGTCCTGCAGGAGGGCGCAGACGTCTGGTGCGACACCAACCTGATCGCGCGCGAGCTGGAGCGGCGCATGCGGCAGCCCACCTTCTATCCCACGGCTACCGCGGGCGCCGACGAGGCGCTGACGCGCTGGGCCGAGCAACAGTTCATGCGGCCCTCGGCGCTCTATGTCTCGGGCATCAACGCCGACCATATGCCCGCCGGCCTGCACGAGGATCGCGCCCGCTTGCACGGCCTGCCGACACCCTCGATCGAGGCGGTGCGGGCGGCGGCGATCCGCAACCTCCATCTCGTGAAGCCGCAGATCAAATGGCTGGCCGACATGCTGGCCGACGGACGGCCCTATCTGCTGGGCGCGGTGCCCTGCATCGCCGATTTCGCTGCCTACCACGTCGTCTGGTTCTATCGCGGCCGGCACATCGATTGCCGCGCCGTGTTCGATCCCTATCCGAAGCTGCGGACCTGGCGCGATCGCATGGCCGCGATCGGCCACGGCGCGCGCACCGACATCGATGCCGAGGTGGCGCTCGCAGAAGCCCGCATCGCCGAGCCGGCAGCGCCGCGCCCGTCGCAGCCGCAGGAGGGCGATCCCAAGCCCGGCGAGCGCGCCCGCGTACGGCCGGCGGACAATGCCCGGGACTGGGTCGAGGGCGAGGTGCTGTTCATCGACGCCCACGAGATCGCGTTGCTGCGCCACGATCCTGAAGTCGGCGCCGTCGCCGTGCATTTCCCGCGGCTGGGCTACGACTGGCGGTCATGCCGCTAGCGGAAGCGCTCGATGCCGAGCCCGTCGATCGGCGTGTTGGTCGATCCGGTGGCGACCAGCTCGGCCATCATGGCACCGGTGCCCGGTCCGAGCTGGAAGCCGTGAGTCGAAAAGCCGAACTGGTGAAAGACGCCCTCGGCAGTCGAACTCGGTCCGACCACGGGAATGCCGTCGGGCATGTAGGCTTCGATGCCGGCCCAGGCGCGCACGATGGTGGCGGCACGCATCGCCGGAAACAACTCCCACACCGTGCGGACGCTGATGGCGAGCCTGTCCCAGTCGAGCACCGTCTCGTTGCGGTCGCGATTGGAAGTCGCGAGATGGCCGCCGCCGATCACCACCGTGCCGTTGGCGAGCTGCTTGAAGGAGAGTTTTCGCCCACGCAGGATGACGACCGGCTGGATGAAGGCCGGCACGCGGCTGGTGACCATCAGCATCGGCGCCACGACGGTGAGCGGCACCGGCTCGCCCAGCATGGCGGCGATCCGATCGGCCCAGGCGCCCGCTGCGTTCACGACCTTGGGCGCCTCGATCGGGCCGGCGCTGGTTTCGACCCGCCAGTTGGCGCCGACTTTCGTGAGGCCGGTCACGGTCACGCCTTCCAGCACCTCGGCGCCCTTCTCGATTGCGCGCCTGCGGAAGGCCTGCGTCGTACGGAAGGGATCGGCGGCACCGTCGCGGCGCGAGACCACGCCGCCGGGACAATGATCGGCCACCGCCGGCACGAGGCGTTTAAGCTCGGCGCGATCGATCAGCTCCTCGTGCGTGAAGCCGCGCAGGCGAAGATCCTCCACGCGGGCGCGGAAGGTCGCGAGTTCAGTCTCGTTCTCGGCCACCAGCACCGTGCCGTGGCTTTCGAAGCCGCAGTCGTCGCCGACCAGTTCTTCGATGCGTTCCCACAGTCCCATCGACGCGATGGACAGCGGGATCTCGTGAAGATCGCGTGCGAGCTGGCGCACGCCGCCCGCATTCACCCCCGAGGCGTGACGGCCGGCATAGTCTTTCTCGATCAGGATCGGCCTCAGACCGCGCAGCGCCAGATGCAGCGCCGTCGAACAGCCATGTATTCCACCGCCGACGATCACGACATCTGCGGTTCGCATCGCTCAGCGCTCCACGGCCTTGCGCTCGGCCTCGGCGATCGGCAGCGAGGCCAATTCTGCCAGGGTGATCGGCTTCACCGGCGGACGCAGGCGATAGTATCCGACCTCGGCCGGTGTCGTGCCGCGCTGGGCGGCGATCAGCTCGGTGACGGTGAGGCCGCAGAGCCTGCCCTGGCACGGCCCCATGCCGCAGCGCAGGAAGGCCTTCATCTGGTTCGGTCCCTCGCAGCCCATGTCGGCGGTATCGCGCACTTGCCTGGCCGTCACTTCCTCGCAGCGACAGACGATCGTGTCGCCCGTGGGCTGGCGGAACGAATCGGCGGGGCGATTGAGCCAGTCGAGGAAGGCACGGCCCATTTCCTCGCGCTGCAGGCGCTGGCGGATGGTCTGGAGATCCGGCACCGCGGCCGCCGGGCGGAGCGCACGGACGGCGGCGATGGCGGCGATGCGGCCACGCTCGGCCGCCGCCGTACCGCCCGCAATACCCGCACCGTCGCCCGCCACCGCAATGCCGGGTACTGAACTCGTGAAGTCCCCATCCAGCACCGGCTCGAAACAGAGCTGGCGCTCGTTCCAGGCATGCGCGACGCCCGCGGCAATCGCGAGATTGACGTTGGGCACGACGCCCTGATGCAGCAGCAGGAGATCGGCCGGCATCCGGCGCTCGTCGGCGCCGACGGTGAACACGACTTCGCGCAGCCGATCGCCGCCCACGGCTTCGATACGATCGGTTCGGATCACCCGCACCTTGGCGCGGACCTCGCGCAGCAGTTTCAGGCCCTTGGCGAAATATGGCGACAGCACGAAGTCCGGCAGATGGGCGAGCGCACGCAGCCAATTGCGCCGCGGCATGGTGTCGAGAATCGCATCCAGCCTGCCGCCGGCCCGCATGATCTGCGCCGCCAGCAGCCATAGCAGCGGGCCGCCGCCGGCCATCACCGTGCGGCCCGACGGCACGAGGCCTTGTGCCTTCAGCGCCGTCTGCGCGCCGCCCGCGCTCATCACGCCGGGCAGGGTCCAGCCGGAAACGGGAAACGGCCGCTCCAGCGAGCCCGTCGCGATGATCACGCGGCCGGCCTGTATCAGGCGCGCTTGGCCCGCGATCGAAACGCCGACCAGGCGCGCCGGGTCGAGGCTCCAGACCGTGGCCCCGGTCACGATCGACGCACCGCTTGCCTTGGCTTCGGCCGCCAGCTCGGCGCCCGCCCAGTAATCCTCGCCCAGGATCGTGCGATCCTTGACGGGGCTGAAACCGATGGCGCGATAGATCTGGCCGCCGACGCCGGGGTTCTCGTCGAACAGCACGGTCGCGAGGCCAGCGCGTGCCGCCAGCGCCGCCGCAGCAAGCCCCGCCGGACCGCCGCCGATTACGACGAGATCGTAGGACGGCGCGAGGTCGGAAGCCTTTGTCATCGTCCAGCCTCGCGCTTGCCGACCTGCGTTTCGACAGCCATGCCCTCGCGCACCGGCACCAGGCAGCCCTGGCGGCTGCCGATACCGTCGACGGTGACAAGGCATTCGAAGCAGACGCCCATCAGACAATACGGTGCGCGCGGCGCACCGGAAACGGGTGTCGTGCGGCAATGGGCGATGCCGGCGGCGATCAATGCTGCCGCTACCGTGTCGCCGGCCCGTGCCGCGATCTGCCTGCCGTCGACGGTGATGGTGACAGCTGTCCCGGCCTCATCCAGCCGCTTGTACATGGAACCTCCGTGCGCTGAAGGGCGCGACCAGCGATTTGTCGAGGGCGCCGCGGGCGATCATCGGCGCCACGGTGAGGGCGTGATTGGCGGCCAAAGTGACGCCCGAATGGCAGCAGACCGTGAAAGCGCCGGGGTGCGTCTCCGACTCGTCGTAGATCGGGAAGCCGTCCTGGGTCATGACGCGGATCGCGCTCCAGGTCCGCACGACGTTGACGTTCGCCAGCAGCGGGAACTGGCGGACCGCGCGTTCGGCCTCGGTGGCGCTGACGCCGATCGTAAGGCCGGCAGGATCGACGCTCTCTTCCTTGGAATCGCCGATCATCACCGTGCCCTCGTCGGTCTGGCGCAAGGTGACCACGGGATGGTTGAGGAACGGACGCAGCCGCTCGGTGACGACGATCTGGCCGCGCTCCGGCTTCATCGGCGCTTCCAGCCCGACCATGGGGGCCAGCCGCATGTTGGCGTTGCCAGCGGCCAGCGCCACCTTGCCGGCACGGATCTCGCCCTGTTCGGTCGCGAGCCGGAACTCGCCGCCTTCCTTGGTGATGTTCTCCACACGATGGCTCGGCAGGTAGGTGACGCTGCGCGTCTTGATCGCGGCATGGAGCGTTCTGAACAGGCGCAGCGAATTCACATGGCCATCGAGCGGACAAAAACTGCCGCCCACCACCTCGGACCCGATGTCAGGCAGCATCTTCGCCACCTGCGCGCGATCCAGGATCTCAGTCTTGTAGTCGACGATGCCGGGCTGGTTGTGCAGGCGCCTGAGGACATTGGCGCGCGCCTCCAGCTCCTTCTCCGACAGGGCGAGATGAAAGCCGCCGGGCCGCTGGAAGGCGACGTCGAGGCCGGTCTCCTCCTTCAGGGTCTGCGCGAAGCCTGCCCAGGCGTTGGAGGACCGGATCGTCCAACCGGCGTACTCGGGCAGGCCGAGCCCCTTGCTCTGGACCCAGACGAGCGCGAAGTTGCCGCGGCTCGCGCGCATGGCGCGATCGCCCTCGTCGAGCACCACAACCCGGCAGCCTTCGCGTGCCAGGCCCCAGGCGGTGGCGACGCCGACCAGTCCGCCGCCCACGACGGCAACGTCGTAGTCGTCAGCGGCCATCGGTGCCTCTTCCGACCAGCAGGCGTTCCAGTCCGTAGGCGCGGTCCATCACCACCAACGCCGCCACGGTGATGACGATCACGCAGGCCGACACCGACGTCACCAGCGGATCGATATTGTCCTGGATGTAGAGAAACATGCGCACCGGCAGCGTTTCCGTTCCCGGGGCGGCGATGAACACCGTCATCGTCACCTCGTCGAACGAATTGATGAAGGCCAGCGCCCAGCCGCTCGCCAGTCCCGGCAGGACCAGCGGCAGAGTGATGCGCTTCAACACGATCCATTCCGAGGCGCCCAGCGACACCGCCGCATGCTCGATGGCGCGGTCGAGGCCGATCGCCGAGGCAACCGTGAGGCGGAGCGCGAAGGGCAGCACGATGACGATGTGCGCCAGCACCAGCCCGAAGAATGTTCCGCCAAGGCCGATCTGGGTGAAGAAGCGCAGGAAGGCGATACCCAGCACGACGTGCGGGATCATGAGCGGCGACATGAACAGCGCCGTCATCGCCTCGCGACCGGGAAAGCGGTAGCGCGCGATGGCGAGCGCCGCCGGCACCGAGAAGGCGACGGCGATCGCCGACGACAGCGCGCCCAGCCACAGGCTGCGCCAGAAAGCCGAGATGAACTCGGGATAGCGGGCGATGGCATAGAACCAGCGCAGCGACCAGCGGTCGGTCGGGAACGACAGGAATCCTTCGGGCGTGAAGGCCACCCAGCAGACGACCAGGATCGGCGCCAGCATGAAGGTGACGAACAGCGTGTGAAAGGCGAGCGCCAGCGGGCCGTTCTTGCTCATGACGGCCGTCTCATCCGAACACCTGCGCATAGCGGCGCTCGACCAGCCTGGAGGCGCCGACCACGACGGCGATCAGGGCAACCAGCAGAAGCACCGCCACGGCGGCGCCCAGTGGCCAATTGAGCGTGTTCAGGAATTCGTCGTAGGCCAGGGTCGAGGCCACCTTGAGTCTGCGCCCGCCGATGATGGCCGGCGTCGCGAAGGCGCTGGCGGCCAGCGCGAAGACGATGATGGCGCCGGAAAGGATTCCGGGCATCACCTGCGGCAGCACGATGCGACGCAGCACGGTGAAAGGCCCCGCCCCCAGCGCGACTGCGGCGTTCTCGATCTGCGGATCGAGCCGCTGCAGCGCCGCCCACACCGCCAGCACCATGTAGGGCATCAGCACATGCGCCAGCGCCACCACCATGCCCGTCTCAGTGAACATGAAGGGTAGCGGCGCTGAAATCAGGCCCATGGAAATCAACGCCTTGTTCACCAGCCCCGAATTGCCGCCGAACAGCAGCGCCCAGCCGAGCGTGCGCGCCACCACCGAGATCAGCAGCGGCCCCAGGATCACCAGCAGGAAGAGACCGCGCCAGGGGCTCTTCATGCGGTTGAGGATGTAAGCCTCGGGCGCGCCGAACATGGCCGCCAGCAAGGTAACGAAGAAAGCGATGCGGAAGGTCCGCCAGAACATCTCGTGGAAATAGGAGTCGCTCAACACCTCCTGCCAGTTCTTCAGGACGAAGACCGGTTCGATGCCCTTGTACTGGCCCCAATCGTGGAACGAGAGCAGCACCGTCATGACCAGCGGCACGATCACCACGCCGGCGAACAGCAGCAGCGCCGGCAGGCTGAGGAGATAGGGCGCAACCCTCATGGTGTGGCGGTCCACACGAGATGTACTGCCGCACCCTCGACCGGCATCGCCTCACCGGTGTTCTGTCGGATCACCGTCACCAGGCCGCCGTCGGTGTCGATCTGGTAGAGCCAGTGGTTGCCCTGGAAGATCCGGGTCCGCACCTTGCCGGCGAGACCCGAGGGGCCAAACGAAATCTTCTCCGGCCGCACCGTCGAGCCGTTCACCAGATTGGTCTTGCCCAGGAAGTTGGCGACGAATGGCGTCGCTGGCCGCTCATAGGCCTCGTGCGGCGGGCCGATCTGCTCGGCGCGGCCCTGATTCATCACCACGATACGGTCGCTGAGCGCCATCGCCTCGGCCTGGTCGTGCGTCACCAGGATGGTCGTGGTGCCGACGGTACGCTGGATCTGGCGCAGTTCGATTTGCATTTCCTCTCGCAGTTTTGCGTCGAGGTTCGAAAGCGGTTCGTCAAGCAGCAGGATGTTGGGCCGAATCACCAGAGCGCGGGCAAGGGCGACGCGCTGCTGCTGGCCGCCCGACATCTGGCGCGGGAAGCGACCGCTGAAAGCGCCGAGCCCCACCAGGTCCAGAGTCTCGGCAACGCGCTTCGTACGTTCGGCCGGGGCCACGCCCTGCATCTCCAGGCCGAACGCAACATTCCCGGCCACCGTCATGTGGGGAAAGAGCGCGTAACTCTGGAACACGATGCCGAGACCACGCTTGGCGGGCTTTGTTGCCAGGAGATCACGGCCCTCCAGCCGAATGGCGCCTGCCGTCGGTTCGACGAAGCCCGCGATCATCTGCAAGGTCGTGGTCTTGCCGCAGCCCGAGGGGCCCAACAGGGCGATGAACTCGCCCTTCTCGACGTCCAGCGAAAGCCCGTCGACAGCCAGGTGTGTGCCGAACTTCTTCGTCAGTTTTTCGAGCGTGAGGAAGGCCATCAGGCCTCGACCCCCGTGCCGATGGATGTCTCGATGCGGGCCGCGGCACCGCGATACAGGCGGTAGAAGGCATCCTGTGGCTGGTCCATGGTCAGGATCTCGGCATCGGGCGCGCGAAGGAACAGGCCACGCAGTATCCGGCCGATGCCGCCATGTGCGAACACCGCCACCGGCCGCTCGATCGCCAAGGCCACTATTTCCTCAAGCGCCGGCTGCGTGCGTGCGGTCGCCATCACGTAGCTCTCGCCGCGCGGCGGCGGATAATTCCAGCGATCGAGCTGTCGTGCCGCCATGGCGCCCGGCCAGCGGGCCTCGATCTCGGCACCGGTCAACCCGTCCCAGTCACCCCAGCTCAATTCGCGCAGCCGGTGATCGAAGCATCCGGCATCGTGCGCGAGGCCCGCAGCCTCGGCGGCGATCGCCAGCGTCTCGCGCACGCGGCCAAGCGGGCTCGCTCGCACGATGACGCTCGCCGGTTCGTAGCCCGCCTGCCGCAGTTCCTCTGCCAGCGTCGCGCCCATGGCGTGCGCCTGGGCGCGACCCGCCGCCGTCAGCGGCGAGTCGAGCTGGCCTTGCGCGCGCCGCTCGGCATTCCACACCGTCTCGCCGTGGCGAAAGAGATAGACGGGATGGTGCACGCCGGATCAGCGCTCCACTTCGCGGTTCCAGCGCTTGGTCCAGTCCTCGCGCTGGGCGTTGATGGCATTCCAGTCGGGCTGAATCACCAGCTTGGCGCGGGCGCCGACCGGCGCCATGCGCAGCTCCGGCATGTTGACGTCGACCTTGGTGTTGACCGGGCCGTTGCCCATCTCCTTGGCGAAAGCCGTCTGCACCGGGGCCGAGATCAAGGTCTTGATGAACTCGTTGGCCAGCGGATTTGCCGATGCCTTGGCGACCGGACAGGCCGAGGCCAGCAGGATCGGCGCGCCTTCCTTGGGATAGATGAAGTCGACCGGAAAGCCTGTGTTGGCGAAGGCCTGGACACGGCCGGTGCCCCACACCGCGATCTGCGCCTGGCCCGACTGGAAGAGCTCCGTCATCTTGCCGGGCGAATGACCAGCAGCTTCTTGAACTTCGGGTCCTTGAGGTCGTTCCACGAGGTCGGCGTCGCCCAGCCCTTCTCCTTGAAGACCTTGGTGTTGATCATGAAGCCGGTACCGGTCTGGCCAACGGCAACCGCCTTGTCGTCCTTGAACAGCGCGGCGGGGTAGAGGTCACCCTTCTCGAGACCCTCGATCTTGCCGCAGAATCCGAGCTGGATCGCCTGGTACATCGGCCCATCGTCGACGATGGCGACGTCGATCACCTGATTGGCCTTCTGGGCCTGCAACTTGGCCAGCGTGTCGGTCGAATTGCCCGCGACGTACTCTATCTTGACGCCGTGCTTGGCCTCGAAGGCCGGGAACACCTGCTTGCGCAGCTGTTGTTCCCAGGAACCGCCGTAGCCCGCGACGGTCAATGTCTTCTGCTGTGCCAATGCCGGCATCGAACCCGCCAACACGACCACGCCTGCTATTGCGCCGAAGCGCGCCAAACGGCCCATTGCCCCCTCCGTCGTGAAGCCCACTGTCACGACAATGTCTTTCTGCAGGCATCGTGGCGTCAATTTCGATTTTGCCGACACTTGCATAACAGAATGTTATATTGGCTCCATGCGTGGCCTGAATCCCCGCCAGATCGAGGCGTTTCGCGCCCTGATCCTCGCCGGCAGCGTCGGCTCGGCGGCCAACCTGCTGAACGTCAGCCAGCCGGCCGTCAGCCGGATGATCCGCGACTTCCAGCATCATGTCGGTCTGGTCCTGTTCGAGCGCCGCGGCACGCGGCTGGTCCCGACCAGCGAGGCGCTGTCGCTCTACGCCGAGGTGGAGCGCACCTTCGTCGGCCTCGCGCACATCGCCAAGACGGCGACCGAACTCAGGACACGGCGCACCGGCTTCCTGCGCGTCGCCGCCCTGCCGGCACTCGCCAACGGATTCCTGCCGCGCTTCGCCGGACGGTTCGCCGCCGAGCGGCCGCGACTCGACCTCGTCGTGTCCGGAATGGCGTCACATGCGGTCCTGACGGCCGTCGTCCACGGTCAATGCGACCTGGGCTTCGCCGAGGCCACGTTCGAGCATGCCGCGGTCA
Source organism: Rhodospirillales bacterium (assembly GCA_016191685.1). Lineage (GTDB taxonomy): Bacteria > Pseudomonadota > Alphaproteobacteria > Reyranellales > Reyranellaceae > Reyranella. The sequence continues at coordinate 14,200 of JACPVT010000020.1, forward strand.
GGGTCGAACTCATGCCCTCGGTGCCGTACATGGCGATACTGCCCGAAGGCCATCGCCTCGCCCGCAAGGCCAAGCTGAGGCCGAAGGATTTCGAGGGCGAGAGCTTCGTGTCGCTGGGCCAGTCCTCGCTCTCGCGCTTCCGCCTCGACCGCATGTTCACCGAGCACGGTGTGAGCCGCATCATGCGCGTCGAGACGCCGCTGTCGGAGATCGCCTGCTCGCTGGTTGCGGCCGGCGCGGGCGTCAGCCTGTGCGAAGCCTTCACCGCCTCCGAGTACGCCACGCGCGGCATCGTGGCCCGGCCGTTCGAGCCGCGCATCGACTTCGAATACTCCGCACTCTATGCCGCCACGCAACGCACGCCGCTGCTCGCCCGCGAGTTCATCGACGGCTTTCGCGCACACGCCCAGACATTCCTTCGTCGTCAGCCCCGGCGAGCAGCGCGAACGTGAGCTCGTGCTTGTTGTTGTGGAGGTGCAGGACCTGCGCCCCGGGAATTGAGGCGAAGGCCTCGGCCGTCTCGTGGTCGGTCTCGCCCTGGAACTTGATGGTGCAGACGAAGTTCCTCACCAACCCTGACGCCCGCCAGCGCTCGACGAGCTTCAGCAGTCGCGCAGGATAGCAGATCACGTCGGAGAACAGCCAGTCGACCGGGCCGATGCTGGCGGGATCGAGGGCGAAGGCGCTTTCGCCGCGCCACTCGACGCCGGGCATCGCCGCGACCTTAGGGTCGAGCGGCGCCTTGTCGACCGCGACGACATCGGCGCCGAGCTTCGCCAGCACGTAGGTCCAGCCCCCTGGCGAAGCGCCGAGATCGAGACAGCGCTCGCCGGGTTGCGGCCAGTGTCCGAGCCTCACCAACGCCTCCCATAGTTTCAGATAGGCGCGGTTGGGCGGACCTTCCCTGTCCTCGACGAACGCCACCTCGCCGTTGGGAAACGGCGCGCTGCAGTGCGCGGCGGCCAACAGGCGGTCGGGTGCCAACAGGGTCCAGGAGCCGAGGGGTGCGCTGGGCGCGGCAACGGGAAAGACGATCGGCCTGGCCGAGACGTGCGGCAGCTTTTCCTGGATGAGGGCGGCGCGGCGATGATGGACCGGCGCGTACATCGCCCAGTTGCGCTGGATGTCGCGCAACGCCTTGGCGGCGCTGCCGATGGAAGCGACCGGCAGCTCGACGCAGTCGTGCCAAACGTTGGCCGACCAGGCCGAAAGCTTGGCAGGACCGTCGGCGATCAGGAGCCGGTCATGCATGGCGCGCGGTGTAACGCCCTGGCGCCTCAGCTCCTCGCAGGCCTGCGCTTCGAGCCCTCTGACGGCGAGGTAAGCGGTCGTCATGAAAGTGCTCCCGCGAGAGTCTTGAATCTTTTCAACCTCGATGTAACAGACCGGCCATAGCCGATCTGACAAACGTCATGATAGCGTCCCGCGACTAATGGAGGTGGATGTGATGTTCAGCAAGCGACGTATCATTGCCCTGGCCCTTGCCGGATCGTTCGTGGCAGCCACAAGCGCCCTCGCCCAGGGCGCACCGGGCAGCAAGCCGATCGTCGGCCTGTCGACCGTGACCACCTACTCCGTGGCCGGCCGTATCACCGCCATCGATCCCAAGACCCGCATGGTCACGCTGACCCTGCCGAGCGGCGCCACCGTCAGCCACAAGGTGAGCGAGACCATCCAGAATCTCGGCATCGTCAAGGTCGGCGACGAAGTGTTCGTGGGCTACGAGGAGAAACTGAGCTTCGTGCTGTCGGGGCCCGATGCCAGGCCGCCCCGCGACCGCAGTGTAAGCGTCGCCGTCGGCGCGGCCGGTCCGAAGGCCGAGGCTGGCGCCGCCGCGAGCCAGACGATCGCCAACTGGTGGGTGGTCGGCGTCGACGTCGCCGGCGGCAAACTCTCGCTCGTCAATCCGGCCGGCGGCGAGGTCCGCACTTTCAGCGTGGCCACACCGGAAGGCCGTGCCCAGTTGCCGCGCGTGAAGACCGGTGACTACCTGACGGCCGTCGACAGCCTCGTCCTGGTCGTCTCGATCACACCCAAGAAGTAGTCAGGGGGCCGGCGGCGCCGGCTTGAACTTGGCGAGCGCCTCCAGACGATCGGGGGCGCTCACCACCTGGGTGCCTTCCGCGACGATGCCGAGGGCGGCGTTGCCGAGCGCCAGCTTGCGCATCGCCCGTGCCGCCGCCTGGCCACGGTCGGCGCCGCGGACCCTGGCGAATAACTCTGATATCCGCACCGCCGGCTTGTAGATCAGCGGCAGGAGATGCCCGGCCTGCGTCCACGGCACCTTGAGCTTCTGGCCGACTTCCCAGCCGAGCAGCCAGTAGGTCGCGCCGCGCATGAGCCAGATCTGGAACCGGTGCATCAGCGCCGACGGATTGCCGACGCCGGCTACCGCCTCGAGCGTGGTGGCCGCCAGCTCGATGCCTTCCGCGTCCGGACCGGGATTGGTCAGCATCCAGAGATCCCAGTAGCGCCCGCAATCGGTCTCATTGACGTACGGCAGCAGCGCCTTCTCGACGCCCAGCAGCGCCGCCGTGTGGCGCCAGAAGAGATAGTAGCCTTCCTTCTCCTCGGCGGTGAACCAGTAACCCATGCGCTGCAGGCTATCGATCATGAGCTTGCTGAAGCCCACGACCTGAAAGAAAAGATCGCCCTGGTTGATCGGCTCGCCCCATGCCGCGCGGTCCCAGCCGCCGGAGCCGTGGATCAGGCGCCGCACGAAAGCGTGGATCAGGCGGACATGCAGCGTCGTCTTGTAGCCGTCCTGCCCGGCGCGCAGTCCGCCCGGCCGGTGCAGCTCGATCCACCAGGCGTTGGTCTGCACCAACCGATGGACGGTGCTCAGCTTCAGGGTCCCGGTCATCACCAGCGGCTTCATCGCGGGCGGCGACCAGTAGTCGATCATCAGCGAGGCGCATTGCAGGACCAGCCCGGCGCTGTCGCCGGCGCGGGCGACGGCGGCCGCACCGCGCTCCATCTTTTCCCGGTCTTCGGGGTTGGGTTCCGGCGGCAGCGAGGCGATCAGGGCGGCAAGCTCCGGTGGCGCGTCGGGCACCGCCGCGATGCCCTCCTCCAGGGCCTTCAGCACCATCGGCCACCAGCGGCCGTGGAAGGGATGCAGCGCCTCGACTGCGGCGTCGGCCAGCGGGTCGGCGTGCATGAGGGCAGCCGCATAGGTCCCCGCCAGGACCCCGTGTCGGCGCGATGCTTCAGCGCCGTTGAGAAACCGGCTCTCCGTCATAGGATGCGTCTTTGGCATGGAGGTCGGCTGAACACAACGAATTCCCGACGGAACGGCCTCTACTCGTCGCGCCTGGTCAGACTGCCTCTTGCGCTCCTGATCATGCCGCGGATTTCCAGCATGAGCGTATTGCCACTAACGCGACCGCTTGCCGAAGCGTTGACCGGCGAACAGTTGCCTTCATACATGCGCAAGTTTCCACTGATCGCTCCGGATGGGGCGACAGCCAGGGAAATCGGCACGGCGCCGCATTCATAGTTGACCATCTCGCCCGTCACTTGCCCGCCGGCGATGCGTAGCTCCATGGCGAGCGGGCGCAAGGCACTCTGCCCGCCGCTCGGCGTCGACGACGACAGCGAACCGGCGTAGAGGCCGTTGAAGCCCGCGGCGGGCGGCGTGGCCGGTGGAACAGGCGGGGACGCCAGCGCGGATGGTGGTGCCGCACGGGCTTTTGCCTCGTCGGCCTTCTTTCGCTCGTCGTCGTCAAACTTCGAGACCGCCGCCGAGGCCTCACGCAACAATGCCTGTTGCTGCGCGGCCGTCAGGTAGCCCGTCGCCGGATGGCCGCGGCTGCGTTGCCAGGATGCGATCATCTCTCGCGTGCGGGCGCCGAGCGCGCCATCCGCACCGCGCGTGTCGAAGCCCACCGAGGTGAGCGCCACCTGGATCTTCTGCCGATCAGGCTGGCCGAGCCGCAGCGCCGTCTCGGTCGCCTCGGCCACCTTCCGCTCGTCGTCCTCGGTCTTGCGCCGAGCATCGGATTCCGCCTTCTGCCGCGCCACCTCGTCGTTGCGCTCCTTTTCTGCGGCATCGGCGTCGGCCTTCTGCTGCGCCGCGTCGTCCAGCCGCTTCTTCTCGGCTGCCTCGGCATCGGCTTTTCGTTGCGCCTCCTCGGCCGCCGCGGCCTTCAGACGTGCCGTCTCGGCTTCAGCCCGCTGCTGCATCGCCTGCGCGCCCTGCGCGTCCTGCGCGACACGACGCGATTCCTCTTCCGCTGCCTGCCG
>JACPVT010000020.1:18499-22548 GCA_016191685.1 Rhodospirillales bacterium
CAAGGCCGCCTCGTCGACCGCCGGCGGCGTCGAGGGCGTCAGCGCGAGATAGCCGCCAGCCGCAACCGCCACCAGAGCTGCGGCTGCAATTCCGGCCCACAGGCTCTTGCGTTGCTTCGTTGCGACAGACGGCGTGGCTGCCGCCGGCCCGGCCATGCTCCGCGGCATGGGCGCGGTGACCGCACGGCCATCGGCGATCGTTTGACCAAGGATTGGCCGCCAGCCTGCGATACTCTGCGGCCGGTCGCTTGCCTTGACCGCGAGCCCCGCATCCAGCCCGACCAGAAGGCCGTGCGCGAAGCCCGGCAGCTGCAGGCGACCGAGCGGCTCATAGACATCGTCCATCATGCGATCGAAGACGTTGGGCGGCGCCATGCCCGTGATGGCATGATAGAGCGTCGCCGACAGGCCGTAGATGTCGGTCCACGGTCCCTGCCTGGCCGACGTCATCTGCTCCGCGGCGGCATAGCCCGGCGTGAAGATCGCCGTCATCGCCGTGGTCCGGCCGGCCATCGCCGCCCGCGAGGCGCCAAAATCGATCAGCGTTGGCTTGCCCGCGGCATTGAGCAGGATGTTGGCGGGCTTGATGTCGCGGTGCAGGAAGCCCGCGCCATGGACGTGCTCCAGCCCCTCGAGCAGCGGCCACAGGATGGCGTCGAGTTCTGCCGGGCCGAGCGGCCCTGTCCGCTTCAGCCGATGCTCGAGCGTCTCGCCGCTCAGGAGCTGCATCACGAGATAGGCCGTGCCGTTGGCCTCGAGGAAGTCGAACACCCGCACGATGAAGCGCGTCCGCGCCAAGTCGAAATCCGCCGCCTCCTGCGCCGACCGCGGCAGCACCGTGGTACCATCCTGGCGTACCGCAAGGGTGATCGGCAGGAACTCCTTGATCGCAACCTCGCGGCCGAGCTGGGTATCGAGTGCGCGGTAGGTGATGCCGAAACCGCCGTGGCCGATCACCGACACGATCGTGTAGCGTCCGATCGCCTGCCCCGCCGGGAGCGCGACGAAATCGACGCCCGACTTCGGGTTCCGGGGCTCGCTCGTGTCCTGGTTCATGCGTGTTGCCGACGGCGAAGCGTGCCATGCGCCCCACCGACGGGCAATGGGTGACAGGGTTCGCCGCCGCTTGCTAACCTCCCGCCAACACGGAGGAATTCATGGCGAAGTTCGGTATCGGGGATTCGGTTCGCAGGGTCGAGGATCCGCGCCTGCTGACGGGCGGCGGGCGCTACACCGACGACACAAAGCTGTCGGCGCCGGCCGCGCGTCTCTATGTACTGCGTTCCCCGCACGCCCATGCCGATATCAAGGGCATCGACACGGCGGCGGCAAGGAAGGCCCCGGGCGTGCTGCTGGTGCTGACCGGCGAGGACGTGAAGAAGGCGGGTTTCGGCGACGTGCCCTGCCTGGTGCCGCTCGAAAACCGCGATGGCACGCCGCGTGCCGACACGTCCAGGCCGATGCTGGCCCAGGGCCGCGTGCGCCATGTCGGCGATCCGGTGGCGCTGGTCGTGGCCGAGACGCTGGAGCAGGCCAAGGACGCCTCCGAGTTGATCGAGGTCGACTACGCCGCCCGCCCGCACACGGTCGGCACCTACGAATCTGCACAGCCGGGCGCGCCGCTGGTCCATGACCACATCAAAAACAACATCGTGTTCGACTGGGCGATGGGCGATGCCAAGGCGACCGACGCCGCCTTCGCCAAGGCGGCCAAGGTGGTAAAACTGCAGATCGTCAACCAGCGGCTGGTCGTGAACTCGATGGAGCCGCGCGGCGCCATCTGCGAGTACGATGCCAAGGACGACCGCTCGACGCTGTGGGTGTCCTCGCAGGGCGTCAGCATGATCCGGCCGGTGGTGGCCGACATGATCCTGAAGATCGGCTCGCCCAAGCTTCGCGTGCGCACCGGCGACGTCGGCGGCGGCTTCGGCATGAAGATCTTCGTGCATCCCGAATACCCGATGATCGTCTGGGCCTCGCGCGAGCTCAGGCGGACGGTGAAATGGATCCCCGACCGGCAGGAGGCGTTCCAGAGCGACGTCCAGGGCCGCGACCATGTCTCGATCGCCGAGATGGCGCTCGACAAGGACGCGCGCTTCGTGGGCTTCCGCGTCACCACCTATGCCGCGCTCGGCGCCTATCTCAACCATTTCAGCGTCTTCATCCCGACGCTCGCCGGCAGCTCGATGCTGAACGGGCTCTACACCACGCCGGCGATCTACGTGAACGTGAAGGGCGTGATGACCAACACCGTGCCGACCGACGCCTATCGCGGCGCGGGGCGGCCGGAAGCGGCCTATCTGATGGAACGCTTCGTCGACCACGTCGCGCGCGAGACCGGCCTCACGCCGGACGAGATCCGGGCCCGCAACTTCATCAAGAAGAGCCAGCTTCCCTACAAGACGGCGCTGGGCGACACCTACGACAGCGGCGACTTCGAGACGGTGATGCGCAAGGGCATGGAACGCGCCGACTGGAAGGGTTTCCCCGCGCGTCGCACCGCATCGCTGGCCAAGGGCAAGTGGCGCGGCATCGGCATGGCGACCTATGTCGAGAAGTGCTCGGGCGGCAATCCCGAGACGGTGAAGGCGCAGTTCAACGACGACGGCACTCTCACCCTGTTCACCGGCAACCAGACCAACGGCCAGGGCCACGAGACGGCGCTGAGCCAGATCGCCTCGGGCAGGCTCGGCATCGACATCGAGCGCATCCGGATCGTGCAGGGCGACAGCGACGTCGTTCCCGACGGCTTCACCGGCGGCAGCCGCACCATCGCGATCAATGGTGCGGCAACCGTGGGCGTGGCCGACAAGATCATCGCCAAGGGCAAGCCGCTCGCGGCCAACATGCTCGAGGCGAGCGCCGCCGACATCGACTACAGAGACGGCTCGTTCGCGATCGTCGGCACCGACCGCAAGGTCAGCCTGTTCGAGGTTGCCAAGGCCAACAAGGGGGCGCTCGACGACGACTTCACCCGCACGCCCGAGGCCGACACCTTCCCCAACGGCTGCCACATCTGCGAGCTGGAAATCGATCCCGACACCGGCACGCTCGAGATCGTGAACTACAGCGTCATGGACGATTTCGGCCTGGCGATGAACCCGCTCCTGCTGCAGGGCCAGATCCATGGCGGCATCGGCCAGGGCGTCGGCCAGGCGCTCACCGAACGGACGGTCTACGACAAGGACTCAGGGCAACTGCTCAGCGGCTCGTTCATGGACTATGCCTTCCCGCGCGCCGACGTGGTGCCGCATGTCCACTTCGACATGCACAACAGCCTCTGCACGACCAATCCGCTGGGCGTGAAGGGTGCCGGCGAGGCCGGCGCCATCGGCGCGCCGCCCTCGGTGGTGAACGCCATCGTCGACGCCATCTTCCCGCACACCGGCCTCAAGCACCTCGACATGCCGGTGACGGCGGCCAGCCTGTGGGCGGCGATCGAGGCCAACCGGGAGAAGAAGGCGGCGTAGTTTTCCGGCCATTTCCCGCACACGAGTTGTTCGGAATGTGTCCGTTCGGAAATTCGCAAAGCGCCGGCCCGTTTGAACCAAACGATTCTTTTCAACGCAGGCCCAAATCGCAGGCCTGTTCGGAAATTCGATCGTCCCGAACACCATGAACGACGGCGGCAACTCGGCCGAACATCTGTTCATGGTGTTCCCTCCACGCAGATTCAGAGTCCTGTAAAACCGGCAAAACCCGTCCACGGGTTTATGAGGCCAGTGGCCGCACGGCATCGCCCATTGGCCCGGGGCGGCGGATCGGGTTTGGCGGGGTTTCTCCCGGCTCTTGCGTCGATCCGCACGGAGCGGCCCTCCGGGGATCGACTGATTGTTGCGCACCGCAGCGTCCGCTGCGGTCGGGTGGCCGAACAGTTCCTGTGTGAGGGTGCGCGGGTATGAACGACGGTCGCGTCATTTGCGGCGCCTCCCGGAACGGCCATGAGGGGGAGGCATCGGCTAGGTTCTTGATCGGGCAGCGCCGTGGCGCCGCCCCGGTTGGCAATTCAGGCCGGGTCCGAAGACCCTGAAGCCCCTTGCATCACCCGG
>JACPVT010000021.1 GCA_016191685.1 Rhodospirillales bacterium
ATGAAATTCGTGCTGAAAAACGGCCTGCTGGTTCTGAGTGTCTGTGTCCTGAGCCTGCTGGCCTTCGAGGGCATGACCCGTCTCTTCCTCGACGACGGCATGCTCTACGAACTCGAGATGTGGAAGTACGCGCGCGAGGTCAAGGTGCGCGACCCCCGGCCGGACTTCGGCCATCGCCACCGCACCAACGCCCGGGCCGAACTGATGGGCGTTACGGTCCGCACCAACCGCTTCGGCGCCCGCTCGGCCGACATCGCGGACAAGGCCGCCCCGGGCGTTGCCCGCATCGCCTTCGTCGGCGATTCAACCACGCTGGGCTGGGGCGTCGCCGAGCAGGAAGCCTTCGCCCACCAGGTGATCGCCCAGCTCACCGCGGCCGGCCGCAAGGTCGAGGGCTTCAACCTCGGCATCGGCAACTACAACACTTCGCAGGAACTCGCGCTGTTCAGGGAAGTCGGCGCCAGGCTCGAGCCCGACATCATCGTGCTGAGCTACTTCATCAACGACGCCGAGCCGATGCCGAATTATCCGGTCTATCACTGGGCCGTCACGCGCTGGCTCGACGAGCATTCCGCCGCCTGGGTCGTCCTCAACTACCGGCTCGATTCGCTGGCCCGCCAGTTCGGCGAGGCGCCCGACTGGAAGCGCTACTACCGCGATCTCTACGCGACGAACGCCGAGGGATGGGTGCGGACGCAAAAGGCGCTCGCCGGATTCGCCGAGACCGCGCACAAGCTCGGCGCCCGGCTCGTCGTCTTCAACATCCCGGAGCTGCGCGAGCTCAAGCCCTATCCGTTCGACGACGTCACGGCCAAGGTCCGCAAGGTCGTCGAAAGCAGCGGCGTGCCCTTCATCGATCTCCTGCCCGGGGTCGAGACCCTCGAGCCCTCGAGCCTGTGGGTGACGGTTCCCGATCCCCATCCCAATGGCCGCGCGGCGTCCGCCTTCGCCCGCCAGATGGTTCCGGAGATCTCCAGCATCCTGGACGATCTCTGCCGCAACCAGAGCCATGGATGCTGAACGACAGATGCTCGCACACCTCAAGAACGCCTTCGTCGTCCTCCTCTCGATAGTCCTCAGCGCCGCCGTCGCCGAGGCGGCCATCCGCTACCTCGACGGCTACGCGATGTTCGCGATGCCGCTCAGCCTGCCCTACAGCTCGGCCAGCGTCGCGCCGCAAGCGCTCGACCGGATTCCCCGCGCCGCCGGCGTCGAGCGCGCGTGGTTTTTCAGCGAGCCGCCGGCCCTGCCGAACCGGCGCGCCGTGCCGGAGGAATGGTCGCGCCGTTACCGCAAGCTCGAGAGCAGTGAATCCGGCGGTATGGATTTCCGTCCGTCCGACCTGTTCAAGGCGTGGAATTCGGCCTTCGCCGGCGATCCCTGCAAGCATTCCCGCCTCCACTATGCGCCCGGCCGGCTGTTCCTCTACGACCCGGCCGACGGCGGCGCCTTGCCGCCCTACCGGTTCATGCCCGACGTCACGATCCCCAGCGGCCTGGTGACCAACCAGATCGGCTGGCGTGGCGCGCCGATCGAGAACCCGCGTGGCGACAAGACGGTGCGCATCGTCTTCGTCGGCTCCTCGACGACCGTCGATTCCCATCACATCCCCTTCTCGTGGCCGGAACTCGTCGGCCACTGGCTCAACCAGTGGGCAAAGGCGAAGGGTCTGGCGGTCCACTTCGAGGTCCTGAACGCCGCCCGGGAAAGCATCACCTCGACGGACATTGCCGCCATCGTGCGCACCGAGGTCCTGCCGCTCAGGCCCGATCTGGTCGTCTATTACGAGGGCGGCAACCAGTTCCGGCCGGCCTCCATCGTGGCCGACATACCGAAGGGATCGCCCCAGCGTCCGCCGCAGGCGAACGCCTCGCCTTCGTGGCTGCAGTCCGCCGCGCGATACTCGGCCCTTCTCGCCCGCGTCCAGGCCGCCGTCGGGGCCGCCGCCTCGACCCTCGATGGCCACGAATGGCCGAAGCCCGACTACAAGGTCGTCTGGCCGGCGGGCCTCGACGAGGCCGATCCCGAGCTCACCTACCCGCGCCTGCCCGTCAGCCTGAACGTCATCCAGCGCGACCTCGACCGGATTCGCGGCGACCTCGCCACCGTGGGCAGCGACTTCGCGCTCAGTTCGTTCGCGTGGATGGTGAAGGATGGCCTGGTGCTCGACCCGATCCGCGCCGCCAACTACCCCTACCGGTACCGCGACCTGGAGCGGCTGGCGAAGTTCCAGAACCGCGTGTTCGCCAAGTACGCCACGACGCACGGCATGCCCTTCATCGACATCGTCGGCACCACGCCGTTCGACCCCGACCTGTTCATCGACGCCGTCCACACCAACTATGCCGGCACGCGCCTGCGGGCCTGGACCGTCTTCAATCAGCTTCTGCCCACGGTCGAAAAGCATCTCGCCGACGGATCGTGGCCCCGGCCATGGCCCGCCGGTGCGCCCTCGACGCTGCCCACCTTCACGCCGCGGCAGATCACCTTCACCTGCGATTGACGGCGCGAGCCGGCCGACCTTCTGCAACCCGTCGAGCCCGGTCGGCAGCGACTGCATAGCGGGTGACGGCCCGGCAAAATCTGCACGACCCGGGAACCGCGCCGGAGATAGGTCGTTACACCCCCCAAGTGGCCGCGTCTTTCGAAGGCCGCTCTCAACTTGAGAGGAACGACTCATGCTCAAGAAGCTGTTGGCTGCCGGTATCGTCGCGCTTGTTCTGGGCGCGTGCTCGGAACCCGCGCCGCCGCCTCCACCGCCGCCACCGCCGCCGGCCCAGCCGACGTCGTTCATGGTCTTCTTCGATTGGGATCGCTCGAACCTCAGCACCCAGGCGATGAACACGATCCAGCAGGCCGCCACGGCCTACAAGACACGCGGCAGTGCCCGCGTCACGGCCACCGGACACACCGACACGTCGGGCCCGGACGGCTACAACATGGCGCTGTCGTTGCGTCGCGCCAACGCCGTCAAGAACGCGCTCGTCGCCGAAGGTGTGCCGGCAACGGCCATCCAGGTAGTCGGCCGCGGCGAACAGAGCCCGATGGTGCAGACCGGTGACGGCGTGCGCGAACCGCAGAACCGCCGCGTCGAGATCGTCATGGATGGCGCGGTCGCCCAGGTGCCCGCGGTCTTCAACGACCCCGCGTCCTACTGCAAGGCGCTGAGCGACAAGTGGCGCCAGTACCGCACCCTGCGGACCGACACGCCGGAAGCCGCGGCCATCGCCAAGTGCGAGGCGGGCGACTACGCCGCCGGAATCCCGGTGCTCGAGGAGGCCCACATCGCCAACAGCATCCCGCTGCCCGCGCCCGGCTACCGCTGGCCCGGCCGGCCGATCTCTCCGAGCTGAACGATCGCATCCGATGGGAAAAGGCGGCCAAGCGGCCGCCTTTTTCTTGTGCCCTGTCGGCCCGCTACTTGCCGGTCAGGATCCAGGCCTTGATCCGCTCGATGGTCGCCGCCTCGATGCCGTTGTAGCCGTGATAGGCATAGGCCTCGCAGTCGTCGCCGGTCGATTTGCCGCCCTCCATCTCGATCGTCTCGGTGCCGTAGCTTGCGCGCGATGCCGCGCCGGCCGAAGGCGTCGTCACCCGGCAGGCGTCCAGCCGGTGATAGACGATGAGGTGGCGGCTCTTGTAGCGGCGCGGGTCGAAGCGCGCGATGGCGTTCATCGACGAGGTATGGACGAAGCCCACCACCTGGCCGTCGAGCGGGCCAGCGAGCGCCATTGTGGCCTCGGTGCTGCGGCTGGTGCCAACCACGTAGACCGCAAGCTTGCCATAGCGGCGTTCGAGATCCTGGACGATTGCCCTGATGCGGTCCGGCGTCGAGGTCGCGTCGGTCGAGGCGGCGACGAAGCGGCCGTCGGCGAACAGCTCCCGCGAGCGGATCAGGAAATTGCCGCCGAAGGCAAAGGTGAGCTTGCCGCTCACCATCCGCGGATTGAGGATCCCCTTGCCTCCCGGCATCAGGATGACGGCGTAGGCGGGCGTGCCGTCCTTGGTGGTCAGGATGTAGGGAACGGTTTCGCCGCCCGGCGTGATGGCGGAGGTCACAAGCTCGTCGCGCGCCCAGGCCGGCGCAGCGAGGCACGACAGCAGAAGCAGCAGAGCAGCGGTGATGGTTTTCATGCCGGAGCATCGGCCGGGAGCGGCACCTTCGGCAAGGGCCTAGCGCATGTTCTCCCAGAGATCGCGCTCCTCGTCGTGCTGCTGGTGCTCGAAGCCCTTGAAGTCGCCGCGCGACACGACACCCACCACCTGCCCCGCCTTGACCAGCGGCAGATGGCGAAAGCCGCCGTCCCACATCAGGCGCAGCGCGTCCAATGCCGACTGGTCCGGCGACATGGTTGCAGGGTCGGTCGTCATGACGTCGCTCAACTCAGTCGCGGCAGGGTCCTTGCCGGCCGCCAGCACGCGGCACACCGCGTCGCGCCCGGTGAAGATGCCGGCGAGACGGCCGCCTTCCTTGGCGACAACGACAGAGCCGACGCGGCGCTCGCGCATCGCCCGGCAGGCCTCCTTCACGGTGGCCGACGGCGGCAGCACCACCGGCTTGTGGTCCCACACGATGTCCCGAAGCTGTCTCATGAGGAAATCTCCCCGCAGGCCGAGAGGGCGTCATCACGCTGTCATGAGTTTACGCCCGCCATCGCGGCCCCGGATTGACCTGGGTCAATGGCCGGCCGGCGCGAAATGTCCGCCGGTCACCAGCTCAGCTTGGGAAAGATCGTGCTCTTCTTCTGCGTCCAGCCGCGGTTTTCCATGCAGTTGGCGAGCAGGCGGTCGAAGTTGTTGGTGTAACCCTGGTTGGCCATGGTGGTGTAGAGGCCCTGCTGACCGAAGCGCTCGCGCTCGCCCTCGAAGGTGGCGCGGCGCTGGTCCTCGATGTTGCGCTCGCTCTGCGCGGTCTGGCGCACCTGTGCGCGGCAGGCCTGCTCGTCCTTGGCATATTTCGCCGCCTGGGCGTCGTCCTTGGGATAGCCCTTCTTGTCGCAACCGCCCAGCAGCGCGACCGACGCCAGCAGGAGGACGAGCCCTCTCATTTTGCACCCACCAACGCTGCTTCCATCGCCTTGAGCGCCTCGGTCGCCTTGTCGGCCTCCGGACCGCCGCCCTGGGCCATGTCGGGCCGGCCGCCGCCGCCCTTGCCGCCCAGCACGGAGACACCGGCCTTCACGACCTTGACCGCATCGAAGCCCCTGTTCACCACGCTCGAGCTGAACGTCGCGACATTGGCCGCCTTGCCGTCGGCCACGCCGACCAGCATCACGGCATCGGGGTTGTGCTTCTTCATCAGCTCGTCAGCCATGCCCTTGAGGTCCTTGGCCGGCACGCCGTTCAACACGCGACCAACCAGTTTCATGCCGGCGATCTCGCGGACTTCGTCGCCCGCCGATGCCGTTCCGCCCGAGCCCGCCAGCGCCAGCGCCTTGCGGGCATCGCTGAGTTCGCGTTCGATCTTGCGCTGGCCCTCGACCAGGGCGGCAAGGCGCGCCGGCAGATCCTCCGGCCGCGTCTTCAGGGTCGCCGCCGCCTCGGCCAGCAGGTCGGCCTGGTGGCGGACGTAGGATTCCGCCGCGGCGCCGGCCAGCGCCTCGATGCGGCGCACGCCCGAGGACACAGCGCCCTCGCTCACGATCTTGAACAGGCCGATGTCGCCGGTGCGCCGGGCATGGGTGCCGCCGCAGAGCTCGACCGAGTATTTCTCGCCGCCCTCGTCCGCGCCCATCGAGAGCACGCGGACTTCCTCGCCGTACTTCTCGCCGAACAGCGCCATGGCGCCGGCCGCGATCGCCTCGTCGGGTGTCATGAGGCGCGTCTCGACCGCCGAGTTGAGCCGGATGCGCTCGTTGACCTCGTCCTCGATCCTGCGCAGCTCCTCGGTCGACACCGGCTTGGTGTGGCTGATGTCGAAGCGCAGCCGGTCGGGCGCCACCAGCGAGCCCTTTTGCGTCACGTGCCCGCCGAGATGGCGGCGCAGCGCCTCGTGCAGCAGATGGGTCGCCGAGTGGTGTGCCCTGAGCTGTGCCCGGCGCGCCGGGTCGATGGTCATGACGACGTCGTCGCCAACCTTGAGCTCGCCCTTCCCGACCGTGGCGTGATGGGCATGGAGATCGCCCACCATCTTCTGCACGTCGCTGACCGAGGTCTCGTTGGCGCCGCTCGCTAGCCGGCCGGTGTCGCCTTGCTGGCCGCCCGACTCGGCGTAGAACGGCGTCTGGTTGACGACGATCCAGCCCGTCTGGCCGGCCTTGAGTGTCTGCACTTCCTTGCCATCGACCACGATCGCGCGGATCTGGCCCTCGGCGCGATCGGCGTCGTAGCCCAGGAACTCGGTGGCACCGGCCTTCTGGCGGACGTCGAACCAGATCGCCTGGTCCGCCGTTTCGCCCGAACCCGCCCAGGCGGCGCGCGCCTTGGCGCGCTGCTCGTCCATGGCCTTCTCGAAGCCTGCGTTGTCGACCTTGATGTCGCGCGCGCGCAGCACGTCCTGGGTGAGGTCCAGAGGAAAGCCGAACGTGTCGTAGAGCTTGAAGGCGACGTCGCCCCGCAGCGTGCCGCCGGCCCCCAGCTCCCGGGTCTCGTCCTCGAGCAGCTTCAACCCGGTGCCGAGCGTCTTCTTGAAACGCGTCTCCTCGAGCTTCAGCGTTTCGGTGATCAGCGCCTGGGCGCGCACGAGCTCGGGGTAGGCATCGCCCATCTCGTGCACCAGCACCGGCACCAGCCGGTAGACCATGGGCTCCTGGGCGCCGAGGATGTGGGCATGGCGCATGGCGCGGCGCATGATGCGGCGCAGCACGTAGCCGCGGCCCTCGTTGGACGGCAGCACGCCATCGGCGATCAGGAACGACGTGGCGCGCAGATGGTCGGCGATGACCTTGTGCGAGGCGGCCTGCGGGCCGTCGGGATCGACGCCGGTCTCGTGCGCCACCGCCTCGATCAGCGCCCGGAACAGGTCGATGTCGTAGTTGTTGTGCTTGCCCTGCAGGACGGCGGCCAGCCGCTCCAGTCCCATGCCGGTGTCGATCGACGGCTTGGGCAGCGGCACGCGCAGCTCCTTGGTCTGCTGCTCGTACTGCATGAAGACCAGGTTCCAGATCTCGATGAAGCGGTCGCCGTCCTGGTCCGGGCTGCCCGGCGGACCGCCGGGAATGCCTTCGCCGTGGTCGAAGAAGATCTCGGTACAGGGCCCGCACGGGCCGGTCTCGCCCATCGCCCAGAAATTGTCCGAGGTCGGGATGCGGATGATCTTGCCGTCGGGCAGGCCCGCGATCTTCTTCCAGAAGCCCGCCGCCTCGTCATCGGTGTGGTAGACCGTGACCAGCAACTTGTCCCTGGGCAGGCCGTAGTCCTTCGTCAGCAGGTTCCAGGCGAGCTCGATCGCCCGTTCCTTGAAATAGTCGCCGAACGAGAAGTTGCCCAGC
>JACPVT010000022.1 GCA_016191685.1 Rhodospirillales bacterium
CACTGGACTCCGGGCAGGGCAGCAGGGGCCGCCAACGTCCGGCTTAGCCTTTATTTTCGCGGTGGCAAGTCGTCCAAATCCGTCCGCGGCGGCATCGACCATCGAGGCCGCGCCGCTAAAAACTCCAATTATCGGTGGAAATCAAGAGGTTCACAGAGAGGTCACCTGCGCCCTACCGTCTCCCCTCGCCGGGCCCGCGGTCGGCGTGGGGTCCTCAGCGGCCCTTGCGGCCGCCCAGGGCCTCGGCATGGCTGGCCGCACCCACGGCCTTGACCATCTCGAAGATGCGCTTGCGTACCCGGCCCTCGCGAATCTTGTAGTAGGCGCGCACCAACTCGAGCGTCTCGCGCTTGATCAGAGGGTCTTTTTCCTGCTCGAACGGCGTGCCGGTCTCGCCGAAGCCCTTGCGCCCGCGACCCGACATCGGCCGCCCCGCCAGCGCATTGGCCGGCATTTCATCGAAGAAATAGGACACCGGCACATCCAGGACCTTGGCGAATTCGAACAGCCGGCTGGATCCGATACGATTGGATCCGCGCTCGTACTTCTGGATTTGCTGAAATGTCAGTCCGACAGCGGTTCCGAGTTTCTCCTGGCTCATCCCGAGAAGCGTGCGCCGCTGCCGCATGCGCGCGCCGACATGAACGTCAACCGGATGTGATCTTGCCATCGGTCCAGATTCCTCTTTATGCGATTTTATCGGGGGACAACGGAGTAGGGAAACACGTCATAAAATGCGCGGGGTCGGCAAAACCACCGGTGCAAAAATGCATATCTACACGCCAGAGCTGCATATGACATTAGCCCCTCTTGCAGAGAATGCAAGCTGAACCTCAGGGCTTTGATATCTTGGAATAGTTTACAGACGAGGTCGGTTGTTCGACACCCTGCCGATGAGCAGACCACCACCCAGAAGCGCTAGGACAGCCAATAGGATTCCATCGCCCGCGAGGCTGTAAGGCGTCGGCGCGCGCGCTGGCGGCAGGCGGTGGTCGATTACACCCTCCTGCATCATGTCGAGCGACGCCAAGGTCCGGCCATAGGCGTCGATCACCGCGGAGACGCCGGTATTGGCGGCGCGAACCATGGGCAAGCCCTCTTCCACGGCGCGCAGACGGGCGCTGGCAAGGTGCTGGTAGGGGCCGCTCGACAGGCCGAACCAGGCGTCGTTGGTGATGTTCAGGAGCCAGCGCGGCCGTTCGCCCGGGCCGGTTACGGCCGCCGGAAAAATCACTTCGTAGCAGATGACCGGCGAGAAGGACGGCAGGCCGGGGAAGCCAAGGGTGGCGCGCTGCTCGCCTTCCTCGAACGAACCGCGGCCAATGAAGCCGGAAACCGGCGCGAGCTGCTTGTGGAAGGGAATGTACTCGCCCAGCGGCACTAGGTGGACCTTGTCGTAGTGCGCGACGATAGCCCCGGCGCGATCGATGACGAGCAGCGAATTCCACACGCCATCCTGCCGCCGGCCCGTGCCGCGCGCGGCGCCGGTCAGAAGATAGCCGCCTGAGGGCACGGCCGTGGCCATGACCTCCAGGGCCGGGGATCCCGGCTCGATGATGAAAGGTGGCGCCGTCTCGGGCCAGATGACGGCGGCGAGACCGTCGAAGCCGTTGCGGCGGCTCATCTCGACCAGTTTGGCAAGGTGCCGCGCTCTCGTATCCGGCCGCCATTTCTCCGACTGAGGGATGTTGGGCTGCACGATGCGCACCATCGGGCCGCCCTCGCCGGCCGGCGTCATGACGGCCAGGCCTGCGGCGCCAGCCAAGCCGACCGCGACCAGAGCGGCGACGGACGCACGCCAGCCCGCGGTTGGCGCTGCCAGGATCAGGAAGGTGAAGGCGCCGAGGCCGTAGACGCCGAACAACGCCGCCCCCTGCAGCAACGGCGTCGCGAAAGCCCAGACATGGCCCAGCGGATTCCACGGATAGCCGGTGAAGACATGGCCGCGCAGCCATTCGGCGGCGGTCCAGGCGATCGCCAGCAGAATGAGACGGCGGTAGCGGCCCGCCAGCGCCGGCCAGCGCCGTGCGGCCCAGCGTGCCGCCCCGGCGGCAAGGCCCGGGAAGAAACCCAGGATCACCGACAGGCCGGCCACGATCGGCAGACCCAGGAGCTGGTAGTCGGCCGGCGGAACCGAGAAGGCTTCGAGGATCCAGTAGGAGCCGACGGCAAAATGGCCGATGCCCCATGCCCAGCCGCGCAGCAGTGCGCTTCGCGGCCCCGGCGCCGTCTCCCAGAGCCAGACGAAGACGACCATGCCCACGATGGCCAGCGGCAGCCAATAGAGCGGCGGCATCGCCAAGGCCGCCAGTGCGCCGGCCAAAAAAGCCGCGCCGGCGGCGCGCCATCCCCGAAGGTTCATTGCAAGAGCGCGGCGATCAGGCGGCCGACCGAGACGACGTCGGTTGCCGAACGCGCAGGCGGCGGATACGCCGCGGATCGACATCGAGCACTTCGAACTCGACACCGGACGGATGGCGAACCACTTCGCCGCGCTCGGGAATGCGACCGAGCAGGGAGAAGATCAGGCCGCCCACGGTGTCGATCTCGCGCCGCTCGTCGTCCGACAGCACGCGGCCGATCTCCTGTTCGAGGAGTTCGATGGGCGTGCGGCCATTGACGTCGATGGTGCCGTCGACACGGCGGGCGACCGTCGGCGTCTGGGCGACGTCGTGCTCGTCCTCGATCTCGCCCACGATCTCCTCGACCAGATCCTCGATGGTGAGCAGGCCATCGGTGCCGCCGAACTCGTCGACCACCAACGCCATGTGAGTGCGCGAACGACGCATGTCGAGCAGCATGTCGAGCACCGGCAGCGTCGGCGCCACGAAGACGACGCGGCGCAGGATGTCGCGGAGATTGAACTTCTTCGACGTGCCCCAGTAGGCCAGCACGTCCTTGATGTGGATCATGCCGATTACGTCGTCGAGCGCCTCACGATAGACCGGATAGCGCGAATGGGCCTCGGTCTGGATCATCCGCACGACCTCGTCGAGCGGCGTGTCGGCGGCGATGGCGACGATATCGACGCGCGGCACCATGACGTCGGCCACCGTCTTGTCGCGCAGCTTCAGGATATTGGCGAGAAGGACCCGCTGGTCCTCGCTGATCGGGGTATCGCTCTCCGGCGTCTCCTCGATCAGTTCCTCGATGGCCTCGCGGACCGCCTCGTTCTTCTCGCGGCGGCGCAGGCGGCGCAGAATGGCGCGCAGCAATCCGCCCGTGGACGGAACCTCGGGTGTCGGCGCAGGCGCCGGCACGTCTCGGTATTCACTCGTCGAAGCCGGGCCGACCTGGCCCGGCCGCGTACTGTGCGCTGTAGAATCGGGCATGATTGCTAAGATAGGCTATCGGCCCGGCGTTGCAATCGCGGAAGTTCTTGATGCGTTCCTGTAAATTGTCCTCCGGCGCGACCATGCCGGTCCTCGGCCTCGGCACCTGGCGGATGGGCGAGAGCCCACGGCGGCGCGCCGAGGAACTGGATGCGCTGAAGCATGGGCTCGAACTCGGCTACCCGATGATCGACACGGCCGAGATGTAGATCGTGGGCGAGGCGCTGGCCGGTCTCACCCGGCGCCCCTTCATCGTAAGCAAGGTCTACCCGCACAACGCCTCGCGGGCCGGCACGGTTGCGGCGTGCGAGCGCAGTCTCAAGCGGATGCGGATCGAGCGGATCGACCTCTACCTGCTGCACTGGCGCGGCGGCTCCAGGCTCGAGGAAACCTTCGAGGCGTTCCACCGCCTGCGCGCGGCGGGAAAGATCGGCGATTTCGGCGTCAGCAACTTCGACCTCGAAGACATGGAAGACGCCGCCCGGCTCGACAAGGGCCTCAACGCCAGCAACCAGGTGCTCTACTGCCTGTCGCGCCGCGGCCCCGAGTTCGACCTGCTGCCGTGGATGCGCCGGCGCGGGATCCCGCTGATGGCCTATTCGCCGCTCGACCAGGGCGGGCTCCTGCGCAAGGCCGCCCTGAAGAAACTCGCCGACGGCATCGGCTGCACCCCGGCCCAGCTGGCGATCGCCTGGCTGTTGGCCCAGCCGGGTGTCGTCACCATTCCGAAGTCGTCATCGCGCGAGCGCGTGAAGGAAAACCTCGGCGCCCTCGACGTCACGCTGTCGCCGCAGGTCATGGCCGAACTCGACCGCGCCTTTCCGCCGCCGCGAGGCAAGCAGCCGCTCGAAATGCTCTAGCGCGGCGCGTAGGGATCGGCGATCCCGAGCTTTGCCAGCACGCGTCGCTCGAGCGCTTCCATGCGTTCGGCATCGGCGTCGGACGTCTCGTGATCGTAGCCCAGCAGATGCAGCGTTCCATGCACCACGAGGTGCGTGATGTGATCGGCGGGCGATTTTTTCTGGCCGCGCGCCTCGCGCCACACGGTCTGGCGGGCCAGCACGATGTCCCCCAGGAACGCCCGCTCGCCCGAGGGATAGGACAGTACGTTGGTCGGCTTGTCTTTCTTGCGATCACGCGCGTTCAGCGCCCGGACCGCCTTGTCGTCGGCCAGCGCGACGTTCAGCGACCTGCCCCGCCTGGCCGCGGCGCGCGCGGCCTTGCGCACCAGGCGTTCGACGCCCGGCATGGCCTTCAACCAGCCGGCATCGAGCACGACGACGTGGCAGCTAAGCCTTGGTCTTCTTGTCGCGCGCGTCATAGGCATCGACGATGCGGGTGACGAGGTCGTGACGCACGACGTCCTTGGAGGTCAGCCGCACGAAGCGCATGCCGTCGATGCCCGCCAGCGTCTCCACCGCGTCGTTCAGGCCTGATTTCTGGTTGTTGGGCAGGTCGGTCTGGCTGGGGTCGCCGGTGATCACCATGCGCGAGCCCTCGCCCAGCCGGGTCAGGAACATGCGCATCTGCATCGGCGTGGTGTTCTGCGCCTCGTCGAGAATGACGAAGCAATGGGCAAGCGTGCGGCCGCGCATGAAGGCGAGCGGCGCGATCTCGATCTCGCCCGATTCCATGCGGCTGGCGATCAGCTCGGCCGGCATCATGTCGTGCAGCGCGTCGTAGAGCGGCCGCAGGTAGGGATCGATCTTCTCCTTCATGTCGCCGGGCAGGAAGCCCAGCCGCTCGCCGGCTTCGACGGCCGGGCGCGACAGCACGATGCGCTCGACCTTGCCGGCGAGCAGCAGCGACACGCCCATGGCGACCGCGAGATATGTCTTGCCGCTGCCGGCCGGGCCCAGGCGCGCCATCTACGAGCGCGCCGTGGTTCGCGCCTGGGAGTACTACCGCGAGCTTACCGCGCTGCTCAAGCCCGACACGCGCCACATCCTCGACGACATTTGGCACGTCAGCGCGATGTCGCATCCC
>JACPVT010000076.1 GCA_016191685.1 Rhodospirillales bacterium
CCTTAGCATCCCATTGTCACCGCCATTGTAGCACGTGTGTAGCCCAGCCCGTAAGGGCCATGAGGACTTGACGTCATCCCCACCTTCCTCCGGCTTGTCACCGGCAGTTTCTCCAAAGTGCCCGGCCGAACCGCTGGCAACTGGAGACGAGGGTTGCGCTCGTTGCGGGACTTAACCCAACATCTCACGACACGAGCTGACGACAGCCATGCAGCACCTGTGTTGACTCCGGCCGAACCGAAGGGACCGTCTCTGGTCCCGGCGAGTCACATGTCAAGGGCTGGTAAGGTTCTGCGCGTTGCGTCGAATTGAACCACATGCTCCACCGCTTGTGCGGGCCCCCGTCAATTCCTTTGAGTTTCAACCTTGCGGCCGTACTCCCCAGGCGGGGTGCTTAACGCGTTAGCTGCGACACTGACGAGCAAGCTCGCCAACGTCTAGCACCCATCGTTTACGGCGTGGACTACCAGGGTATCTAATCCTGTTTGCTCCCCACGCTTTCGCGTCTTAGCGTCAGAAACCGTCCAGATAGCCGCCTTCGCCACTGGTGTTCTTCCCAATCTCTACGTATTTCACCACTACACTGGGAATTCCACTATCCTCTCCGGTCCTCTAGTCTTCCAGTACTGAGTGCATTTCTTGGGTTAAGCCCAAGGCTTTCACACCCAACTTGGAAAACCGCCTACACGCGCTTTACGCCCAGTAATTCCGAACAACGCTAGCCCCCTTCGTCTTACCGCGGCTGCTGGCACGAAGTTAGCCGGGGCTTATTCTGCGGGTACCGTCATCATCGTCCCCGCCAAAAGAGCTTTACAACCCGAAGGCCTTCATCACTCACGCGGCATTTAAGCCTGCCGCCAGCGTTCGTTCTGAGCCAGGATCAAACTCTCAAGTTTAACGTGCTCCTCAAATAGAAAGAGGAGCGAGATCCCGTCACTAATTACTCACGTCCGACTTGCATCGAACATTCCGAACTAGCGACAGCGAAAACAATCTGCGCCTGGAGCGCAAATCATCCGCCGCCGCCGGCGTATCCCTTTCCTAACAGACAATGCATAGAGCGCACGACCACCTCCTAAGAGGCACTGGCCGAGACCTTCGATCGAACTGGGAACCGTCAAGGTCATGAAACCCTGCGCCGCAATTACGCGCGACGTTTCCGGTACACCCCGTTCTCCGTGGGAGCCGCGCTTATATGGGCCGGTCATAGGGGTGTCAAACGTAAAATTGCAGACGTGAGACGGTCGCTCCCGAGCCGCAAAAAAGCGCGTCAAACCTATTGTATTGTTGTGGCCTGCCGGGCTTTCCGGCATCAATATGTAGCGACATCTAGCGATCCGCCGCTGGGGACAGAATCGACCCGGCGGCGCCAACCCTAGCAGAGGTCCGGACCCACCGGACCCGTAATAGGTCAACGGTCATGACGGATTTCCCCTCTCCGTCGGACCGGCCGAAATCCGCCAAAAGCATCGCTTTTGCGCTGTTCCGGCCTGTCCTTTTTGCCATCGGTGTCATCGCCCTGGCGCTCGGCGGCTTGGTGCTCACGCACCGGTCGAATCCCGAGATCGCGGCACTGGAAAAGCAGCCACCGTCATCTCTTCCGGTGCCGGCGCCTTCGTCGCCGCCGCCGCCGCCGCCGGCCATGATCGCACTGGCTGAGCCCGAACCCGCGCCGCCGCTGACGTCCGCCGATTTCAGGATCGCCGGCTTCAAGGGCTTTCAGATGAAACAGCCGGATCCGGCCGCCGATCCCGAGCCTCCGGCCAGCGATCTCTACGAACTCACGCTCCGCCTCGAACGCGGTGACACCGTCGAGAAGATGCTGGCCGACATCGACGTGCCCGAGGCCGACCGCAAGCAGATCGCCGAGAAGCTGCAGTCTCTCCTGAAGAAGAAGCGGCTGGCGACCGGCGAGACGATCGAGCTCATGATGCATACGATGCCCGAACAGCCCGACGCGCCGCGCGTGCTGTCGTTATCGGTGCGTCCGCAACCTGAACGAGAGTACATCGTCAGCCGCAAGGACGACGGTTCGTACGACGCCGAGGAGAAGGTCTACAAGGTCAGCCCGCGCATCGTCCGCGTCGAAGCCGAACGCAACGGTTCGCTGCAGCAGAGCGGCATCAAGGCCGGCGCTCCGTCCGCCGCGATGGTCGAGTTCATCCGCGCGATGTCCTACGACGTCGATTTTCAGCGCGAGCTGAAGGAGGGCCAGAAATTCACCGTGCTCCTCGAGCAGCTGGTGACCAGCGATGGGAAGGTCACACACCCCGGTCGCCTGCTCGCCGGAGAGCTGCGCCTGTTGAAACGGACGGTGACGGTGATCCGCTTCCGACCGCAAGGCGGCGCCGACGGCTTCTACAATCCCCAGGGCGAGAGCGTCGTGCGATCGTTCCTGCGCACGCCCATGGACGCCTCGAAGCTCACCTCGCGCTTCGGCATGCGCGAGCATCCGATCCTGGGCTTCAGCGCCCTTCACGCCGGTGTCGACTTCGCCGCCGCGCCGGGCACGCCGATCCTGGCGGCTGGTGTCGGCAAGGTCGCCATGGCCGGCCCCAACGGGGGCTACGGCCTCTACGTCAAGTTGCAACACACACAAGACGTCGCCACGGCCTACGCGCACATGTCCCGCCTCGGCCCCGGCATCAAGCCGGGCGTGTCGGTCCGCCAGGGTCAGGTGATCGGCTTCGTCGGCTCGACCGGCATGTCGACCGGCCCGCATCTGCATTACGAGTTCCACCGCGGCGGCAAGCAGGTCAATCCGCTGACGCAGAAGTTCGCCATGCGCGGCGCGGTCAGCGGCAAGGACCTCACCCGCTTCCAGGCTTTGACGCGCCAGTATCTCAACCAGCTCAAGAGCGCGCCCGCCGTGGCCGACGTCAACGACAAGCCGCCGCAGAAAAAGACGTCGCAGGCCCCTAAGGAACCTGCGACGCCCCAGATCGCGAAAGGCGACTAGCGTTTAGTCGGCGGCCTCGCCCAGAACACGCTGGCCGCCAATCGTGAGTTCGCCGTTCTCGACGCCGACCTCGACGGTTTCGCCGTCCTTGATGCGGCCCTCGAGCAGCAGGGTCGCCAGCGGGTTCTGCAGGCTGCGCTGGATGACCCGCTTCAGCGGCCGGGCGCCGTAGACCGGGTCGTAGCCGCGGTTGGCCAGCCACTGCAGCGCCTTCTTGTCCAGCTCTAGGCCGATCTTGCGGTCCGCCAGGAGCTTGCGCAGCTGGCCGAGCTGGATGTCGACGATATCCGTCATGTGCGCGCGGCTCAGCCGGTTGAACAGCAGGATCTCGTCGAGGCGGTTGAGGAATTCCGGCCGGAAGGCACGGCGCACCTCTTCCATCACCTGGTCGCGCACGGTCTCGGTCGACTGACCTTCGGCAAGTGCCGCCAGATGCGCGCTGCCGAGGTTGGACGTGAGCACGATCAACGTGTTGTTGAAATGCACCGTGCGGCCCTGACCGTCGGTCAGGCGACCGTCGTCCAGCACCTGCAGCAGCACGTTGAAGACATCGGGATGGGCCTTCTCGACTTCGTCGAACAGGATCACCTGATACGGCCGGCGGCGCACCGCTTCGGTGAGCACGCCGCCCTCGTCGTAGCCGACATAACCCGGCGGCGCGCCGATCAGACGGCTGACGGCATGCTTCTCCATGAACTCGCTCATGTCGATGCGCACCATCGCGTGATCGTCGTCGAACAGGTAGTTCGCCAACGCCTTGGTGAGTTCGGTCTTGCCGACGCCGGTGGGGCCCAGGAACAGGAACGAGCCCATCGGCCGGTTGGGATCCTGCAGACCCGCCCGCGCGCGGCGAACGGCGTTGGACACCGCGTTGATCGCCTCGTCCTGG
Source organism: Rhodospirillales bacterium (assembly GCA_016191685.1). GTDB lineage: Bacteria > Pseudomonadota > Alphaproteobacteria > Reyranellales > Reyranellaceae > Reyranella. The sequence goes on from JACPVT010000076.1 coordinate 3,849, forward strand.
CCGATCACGCGCTTGTGCAGCTCTTCTTCCATGCGCAGGAGCTTGGCCCGGTCGCCTTCGAGCATCTTGTCGACGGGGATGCCGGTCCAACGCGAGACCACCGCGGCAATGTCCTCGGGCATGACCTCTTCCTTCACGCCGCGGCTGCCGCTGAGCTCGATGTTCTCCGCCGCCTTGAGCTTCTTCTCGAGGTCGGGAATGACGCCGTAGGACAGTTCACCCGCGCGGGCGAGTTCGCCCTTGCGCTGCGCGATCTCGAGTTCATGGCGCGCCTTGTCGAGCTGCTCCTTGACCTTCTGGGCATCGGCAAGCTTGTCCTTGGCCGACTTCCACTGCGCCGTCAGTCCGGCCGATTTCTGCTCGAGTTCGCTCAGCTCCTTTTCGAGCTTCTGGAGGCGTTCACGCGATGCCGGATCGCTCTCCTTCTTCAGCGCTTCGCGCTCGATCTTGAGCTGGATGATGCGCCGGTCGAGTTCGTCGAGATCCTCCGGCTTGCTGTCGACCTGCATGCGGATGCGGCTGGCCGCCTCGTCCATCAAGTCGATCGCCTTGTCCGGCAGGAAGCGATCGGTGATGTAGCGATTGGACAGCGTCGCGGCGGCCACGATGGCGGCATCGGCGATGCGCACGCCGTGATGCAGCTCGTACTTCTCCTTGAGGCCGCGCAGGATCGAGACCGTGTCCTCGACCGTCGGTTCGGCCACGAACACCGGCTGGAAGCGGCGTGCGAGGGCTGCGTCCTTCTCGATGTGCTTGCGGTACTCGTCGAGTGTCGTGGCCCCGACGCAATGCAGCTCGCCGCGCGCCAGCGCCGGCTTCAGCATGTTGGAGGCATCCATCGCCCCGTCGGCCTTGCCCGCCCCGATCAGGGTGTGCAGCTCGTCGATGAAGACGATGATATCGCCCTCGGCCGAGGCGATCTCCGACAGCACCGCCTTCAGGCGCTCCTCGAATTCGCCGCGGTACTTGGCGCCCGCCACCATGGCGCCAAGGTCGAGCGACATCAGCTTCTTGCCCTTGAGCGACTCCGGCACGTCGTCGTTGACGATGCGCAGGGCCAGACCCTCGGCAATCGCCGTCTTGCCGACGCCGGGCTCGCCGATGAGAACGGGGTTGTTCTTGGTGCGACGGCTCAGCACCTGGATGGCGCGACGGATTTCCTCGTCGCGACCGATCACCGGGTCGAGCTTGCCTTCGCGCGCCATCTGGGTGAGGTCGCGCGCATACTTCTTGAGCGCATCGTAGCCGCTTTCGGCCGACGCCGAATCTGCGGTCCGGCCCTTGCGCAGTTCCTGGATGGCCTTTTCAAGCGCCGGCGCCTTCACGCCGCCCTTGGCCAGCGCGTTGGCCGCCTCGGTGCCCTTGGCGAGCACCAGCGCCAGCAGCATCCGCTCGACGGTGACGAATGAGTCGCCCGCCTTCTCGGAGATCGCCTCGGCTTGTTCGAACAGGCGCGCCGTTTCGGGCGCCAGATAAATCTGGCCCGCGCCTTGGCCCTCGACCTTGGGCTGCTTGGCGAGATTGGCCTCGACCTCGCGATGCACAACCCGTGAATCGCCGCCTGCCGACGTGATCAGGTTGGCCGCCAGGCCTTCCGGATCGTCGAGCAGGACTTTCAGAAGATGGTCGGGAACGAAGCGCTGGTGGCCATCGCGCAGCGCCAGCATCTGGGCGCTCTGCAGGAAGCCCCGCATGCGTTCAGTGTATTTCTCTTGGTTCATTGCTCTACCCTTTCATTCACGCCCCCGGCTCGCGGCAGGCGAAAGAGCGGACCCCTATCCGGGCATCCTGCGATCGATATGGGAAGGGATCGCGCAGGTACAAGACCGGATCGGATGTGCGGCTTTCCGTCGTAACCATGCCGGTCTATGAAGGCTGTCCGACACGATCTAGATCAAGAGGACGGGGAGAAAAGCAATGTCCGGTGGACACGGTCACGTCGATGGATCGAACAAGAAGATCGCCCTGCTGGTCGCCGTCCTGGCCGCCCTGCTGGCGATATCCGAAATGGCCGGCAAGAGTTCGCAGACCCACGCCCTCTCCAGCCACATCGACGCCTCCAATCTCTGGTCCTTCTTCCAGGCCAAGACGATTCGGCAGACCACGATGCGCACGGCAGCCGATGGCGCCGACGCCCAGTTCAAGGACACTCCCCAGAGCATGCCGGCAGCCCTGAAGGCCCAATCCGAGCAATGGCGGCGCACCGCGCAGCGCTACGAGTCGGAACCGGAGACCAACGAAGGGCGCAAGGAACTGATGGCCCGGGCCAAAGCGAAAGAGGCGTTCCGCGACCGCTCTCTGGCGGCCTACCACATGTTCGAGTACGGCTCGGCCTGCTTTCAGTTGGCGATCGTGCTGGCTGGTGCCGCGGCGCTCACCGCCGTCGCCTGGCTCACTTTCGTCTCGTTCGGACTGGGCGCAGTGGGCATCGGCTTTACCGTGCTGGGCTTCGTGGCCCCGACTCTGGTCCACATATAGGAACAATGAAAAACACCCGATGGCGGGGCCATCGGGTGTTCTCCAAGCTCTCGTCTGGACCGACTGTCAGCCGCCGCGCCGGCCTGCCGGGGGGGTGAACGCCGGAACGTCAGGCTGATCTTCGGCCGCCGGGTCGTCGTCGGTCGAAGGGCTACGGCCGGCTTGCAAGAACGCGACGCCGCCAAGACCGGGCTCGGCCTCGTTGGCGTCTTCTCCCCGGCCACCCATTCGCTCGCCCGGGGCGTGACCGTTGGCATTGCTGGGAGGTGGACCGGCCTGTTGGCCGCCCTGTTGACCTTGCTGACCCTGCTGGGGATTCGGCTGGCCACCTTCTTCGTCGCCATAGCCCACGTTGTTGCGCTGGCCGAAGCCGCCCATGGTCTGGATCATGCGGAAATAATGGTCGGCATACTGCCAGTAAGCCTCGGCCTGGATGCGGTCGCCCGAAGCGGCCGCCTCCCGGGCAAGGGCTTGGTATTTGTCGAATACCTGATGCGCATTGCCACGGACCCGGACGTCGGGGCCGCTGCTGTCGAACATCTGGTTTCGATTGGGCGGGCGGTTGGGATTGTGATGTTGCTTGTGGTGGATGTTGTGGCCACCGCCACCGCCGCCGCCGCCACCATTGCGACCGCCGCGCGATCGCTGACGATTGTTTGGTCTCATTAACCTAGGGCCAGTTACACGCCGGACGGGTTGTTGTTGTTCGCGACCCTCTGCCCTTCATGGGCGCCGTCACGGCTAAATTTCAGAGGGATATATTTGCCCGCTGCCACCAGTTGGCTCAGGCTAAGCCCCCTAAGGGACGGATGGCAAGCTAGTCCTATTCCACACCTTTGCCAACTCCATAATGCGTTGCTGGGACAATACGGTCGATCCCGCCAAGATCTTTCCAAGGAGTTCCTGGAAGGAACCCGACATTCGTCAAAAACGTCGATATTTCAGGGACTTGCCCCTCCCCGGCCTCAATCAGGACGCAGCCCCCCGGAATGACCAGCCGGGCTGCCTCGCCGGCAATGGCACGATAGGCCGCAAGCCCGTCGGGACCGCCATCGAGGGCAAGGTGGGGCTCAAACCGCGCGACATCGGGCATCAGCCCGGCAATTGCCGCCGTCTCCACGTAGGGCGGGTTGGAAACCAGCAGATCAAAGGGTCCGCCCAACCGCTCGACCCAGCCTGGCTGCCGCCAATCGCCCTCGACAAGCCGCAGCCGCGCCTCGACCCCCAGCGCCTCTGCGTTGGCCTGTGCCACCGCCAGCGCCGCCGCCGACGTGTCCATGCCGACACCGCGGGCGTTGGGAAATTCCCGCAGCAGGGTGAGCAGCAGGCAGCCCGAACCGACGCCGAGATCGACAATCCGCCACGGCTCCGTCCGCCCCGGCATCAGCGCCAGCGCCGCCTCGATCAGCGTCTCGCTGTCGGGCCGCGGCACGAGAACGGCCGGCGAGACCTTGAATGGCAATCCCCAGAACTCGCGCTCGCCCACGACATAGGCCATGGGCTCGCGCCGGACCCGGCGCGCAGTGAGCGCGCGCAGCGTCTCGATCGCCGCGGGAGACGCGACCTCGCCGCCGTGAGCGATCAACCACTCGACGGTCGCTCCGCCCGCATGGGTAAGCAGCAGGCGGGCTTCGAAGCGGGCATTATCGATGCCGGCCGCGGTCAGGGCGACGGCGGTATCGCGGAGCAGCGCGTCGTAAGTCGCGACCCCGGGCGCCAACTAGGCCGCCAGCTCCGCCAGACGACCCGCCTCATCGTCTGCAATCAGCGCATCGATCAGTTCGTCCAGCCCGCGGCCCTCGAGCACTTCGTCGAGCTTGTAGAGCGTGAGATTGATGCGGTGGTCGGTGACGCGGCTCTGCGGAAAATTGTAGGTCCGGATGCGCTCGCTGCGGTCGCCGCTGCCGACCTGCCCCTTGCGGTCGGCCGCGCGCACGTCGTCGCGGCGCTGGCGCTCGGCATCGTAGAGCCTGGCCCGCAGGATCTTCATCGCCTTGGCCTTGTTCTTGTGCTGGCTCTTCTCGTCCTGCTGGCTGACCACGACACCGGTCGGGATGTGCGTGATGCGCACCGCCGAATCGGTGGTATTGACCGATTGCCCGCCCGGGCCAGAGGAGCGGAAAACATCGATCCTGAGGTCCTTTTCGTCGATCTTGACGTCGAACTCCTCGGCTTCCGGCAGCACCGCCACCGTCGCCGCCGATGTATGGATACGCCCCGAGCCCTCAGTGGCCGGCACGCGCTGGACGCGGTGCACGCCTGATTCGAACTTGAGGCGCGCGAACACGTTGCGCCCCGTCACGGTCGCGATCGCCTCCTTATAGCCGCCGATGCCGGTGTCGGAGAGTTCCATGATCTCGAACTTCCAGCCGTGCTCGGCGGCATAGCGCTGGTACATGCGGAAGAGATCGGCCGCGAACAGGGCGGCCTCGTCGCCGCCCGTGCCGGCGCGGATTTCCAGGATGGCGTTCTTCTCGTCGGCGGCATCCTTGGGCAGCAGCATGCGCTTCACCGCCTGCTCGAGTTCGGGCAAGCGCTTGCGCAGCGCCGCCGCCTCTTCTTCGGCGATCGCCTTCATGTCGGGATCGGCCGCCATCGCCTCGGCGTCCTTCAACTCCTGCACTGCCTTGTGCCACTCGTTCACCGCCTCGACGAGCGGGCCAAGATCGGAATACTCCTTGGATGCCGCGACGAACTTCTGCGAGTCGAGCGTGCCTGCCGAAAGTGCCGCCTGCAGTTCGGCGTGGCGGGTCACGATCTGGTTGAGTTTCAGCAAAAGCGACACGACTTCAGCCCTTCAATGCGCCGGCGAGGGCATCCAACGCCACTTCGCGCTGCTCGCCACTGTCGAAATCCTTGAGCTGCGCCACGCCCTTGGTGAGTTCGTCGTCGCCGATGATGATGGCGGCGCGGGCATTGAGCTTGTTGGCCCGCTGCAGGCGCCGCTTCATGTTGCCGCGATAGTCCTGTTCGACGGCGATCCCCTGGCGGCGCAGCGCCCGGGCAATGCCGAGCGCCTTGGCCTCGGCGGCGGCGCCCAGGGGCGCAATCACGACCGGACGCGGCTCGGTCTTGGGCTCGTTGGCCAGCATCACCAGACGCTCGATGCCGCCCGCCCAGCCGATGCCGGCGGTCGGCGGACCGCCCAGCTCGGCGATCAGCCCATCGTAGCGGCCGCCGCCGATCACGGTGCCTTGCGCTCCGAGGTGGCTGGTGACGAACTCGAAAGCGGTGTGGGTGTAATAGTCGAGGCCGCGTACCAGACTCGGGTCGACCTCGAAGCTGATGCCGGCGGCGGCAAGGCCGTCCTGCACCATCTTGAAGAAGTCGCGACTCGCCTGGTTCAGGTGATCGGTGAACGACGGTGCGTTCGTATTGATCGCAATGTCGCCCTCATCCTTGCTGTCGAGGATACGCAGCGGATTGCGCTGCAGCCGGTTCCGCGAGTCCTCCGAGAGCTTGCTCAAGTGCGCGGAGTAATAACCGACCAGCACCTTGCGATAGGCCGCCCGGCACTCCGGGTCGCCCAGCGAGTTTACCCGGAGCACGCAGCGATCGAGGATGCCGAGGCGATCGAGGATGTCGGCGCCGACCGAGATCACCTCGATGTCGGCACCCGGCTCGGGCGCGCCCAGCACCTCGATGTCGATCTGGTGGAACTGGCGCTGGCGCCCCTTCTGCGGTCGCTCGTAGCGGAACATCGGGCCGGCGGCGAACACCTTGAGCGGCAGCTGCTGTGCCAGATCACCGTTGGAGATGAAGGCGCGGCAGATGCCTGCGGTGTATTCCGGCCGGAGCGTCAGCGATTCGTTGCCGCGGTCGCTGAACGTGTACATCTCCTTGGAAACCACGTCGGTCGCCTCGCCAATGCCGCGGGCGAACAGCTCGGTGAACTCGAAGATCGGCGTCGCCATCTCGCGATAGCCGTAGAGCCGCGCCACGTCGCGCGCGGAGTCGACGACATGCCGGAAGCGCCGGTACTCGTCGGGGAGGAGATCGTGCGTGCCACGCACGGGCTGAAGCTTGCTCACGGTAAATCGCCTTGGGAAAAAATCGACGGAAGGAGGTCGGAGATCGCTACTCGGCAGCCGCGCGATGTCGGTCGGCTTCGGCGGCCCCGCCGGCCTTGGCGGCTTCGATCTCGGCCGCCTTCTTCTCGATCAGCGCCACCAGATGGTCGACGACGTTGCCGTCCTTGAGCCGGTGGTGCGGGACACCTGCGATATAGACCTGATGGTTGTTGGCGCCACCGCCGGTGAAGCCGATGTCGGTCTCGCGCGCCTCGCCGGGGCCATTCACGACGCAGCCGATCACCGATACCGTCATCGGCGTGGTGATGTGGCCGACCCGCTTCTCCAGCGCCTCGACGGTACGGATGACATCGTACTGCTGGCGCGCGCAGGACGGGCAGGAGATGACGTTGACACCGCGATGGCGCAGATTGAGCGCCTTCAGCATCTCGAAGCCGACGCGGACCTCTTCCTCGGGCTCGGCCGACAGCGACACGCGGACCGTGTCGCCGATGCCGGCCCACAGGAGCGCTCCCAGGCCGATCGAGGACTTCACCGTGCCGGTACGCAAGCCGCCTGCCTCGGTGACGCCGATGTGCAGCGGGTAGTCGCAGGCGTCGGCGAGCTGCTGGTAGGCTGCAACCGCAAGAAAGACGTCGGAGGCCTTCACGCTGATTTTGAATTCGTGGAAGTCGTGATCCTGCAGGATCCGCGCATGATCCAGCGCACTCTCGACCATCGCCTCGGGACAGGGCTCGCCGTACTTCTCCAGCAGATCCTTTTCCAGCGACCCGGCGTTGACGCCGATGCGCATCGAGCAGCCATGATCCTTGGCCGCCTTCACTACCTCGCGGACGCGCTCGGCGCTGCCGATATTGCCGGGGTTGATACGCAGGCAGGCAGCACCCGCCTCGGCCGCCTCGATGGCGCGCTTATAGTGGAAATGGATGTCGGCCACGATCGGCACCTTGGACGCCCGCACGATCGCCGACAGGGCCGCCGTCGAAGCCTCGTCGGGACAGGACACGCGCACGATATCGACGCCGGCCTCCTCTGAACGGCGGATCTGCGCAATCGTCGCCTCGGCATCCGCCGTCAGCGTGTTGGTCATGGTCTGAACCGTGATCGGCGAATCGCCGCCGACCGGCACGGACCCAACCATGATCCGCCGCGATTTGCGGCGCACGATGTCGCGGTAGGGTCTGACGCTCATGCCCACAATGTAGCCGTGGGCGGGCGGCTTATCCAGCCGCCGGGGCTGCCGTTCGGCCTAGCGCGCGTCGATGACGCGGTAGGCGATTCCGGCCGGCACGACGTAGCTTTCGCCGGCACGAACGTAGGTTTGGGCGAGCACGTCACCGTTGGGCGCCCGCAATTCGACCCAGCTGTTGACACGCACGCTGACGGGCGTGTCGATCTTCATGGGAAGGCTCGGCGCTGCTTCGACGGCAGGGGGACGGGCGACCGCTTCTTCGGTCGTGATAGTTGTGGGAGCGGCGGCGGCCGGCGCGGCATTTGCGGGTGCGGCCACGCGCGGCATCTGCTCGACCTGTGCCGGCGGCTGCGCGGCCTGAGCCTGGCCGATTGAGGGAATTGTCATCACGACCGGCGGCGGCGGTGCGGGCACCGCGACAACCACGGGCGGCGCGAGCGGCGCGGGTTGCGCTGTCGTATCGTGCCGCGGTGCCGGCCACACTTCGGCCGGCAAGCCGCCCGTCGTGCTGCGGGCTTCCTGGGCCGGCGGCACGGGAGCAGCCGTCGTCGTTCGAGTTGCCTCGGCCGGCGGAGCAGCGGGTCGCGACGCCAGCAGGCGATCCGGCACGGGCGGCACCTTTTCGGCGATCACCGCCTGCTCGCGCGGCAAATAATTCCAGACGGCGTAACCCGCACCGACGACCAGCAGGACGGTCAACACGGCGAGGCCGATCGGCGCCCGCCTTTCCACGATCGGAAAGTCGGCAGGCAGCGACACCGGACGCTTGATGGGAACAGGACCGGAGAGGTGATAGGCGGTCAGCACCTTCTCTGGATCGAGCCCGACATGGGCCGAATAGGCACGCAGGAAGGCCGGGATGTAGGCGGCGCCGGGCAGCTTGTCGAAGCGGCCATCCTCGATCGCGTCGAGATGGCTGCGGCGGATTCGCAAACTCTTCTCGACACTGGACAGGTCAAGGCCACGCGCCTCGCGCTGATCGCGCAGCAAGCGACCGACTGCGCGACCCGGCGTGGCCTCGCGTTCAACCGCTCGCCAATCGACCTGATCCGGCATGAATAGACCCTGCTTTTCCCCTCGCAGGCGACTCTTAGCAGAGGTGCCATGACAGGGCAAAAGCGATTCTACTTCTTGCCGTTAAATTTCGATCGCGTGGTCGGCGGCGAAGAGGCGCAACGTCTCGCGCATGGGTCGGTCCGGTTGTGAAAGCGCAGCGTCCATGAAGCCAGTTGCCTCGGCGAGGTCGAGCGACCGGATCATCGCCTTCACCGGCCCGATCGAACCAGGCGACATCGAGAGCGAGCGTACGCCGACGGCGAGGAGCGCCAATGCCTCGACCGGCCGGCCCGCCATCTCACCGCAGACCGCGAGGTCGACACCGGCCGGCCGCACCTTCTCAACCACAAAATGTAGCAGTCTCAAGAGAGCTGGAGACAAGCTGTCGTAGCGGCCGGCCAACCGGCTGTTGCCGCGGTCGGCGGCGTAAAGGAACTGAAGAAGATCATTCGTGCCCACGGAAACGAAGTCGACATGCGACAGCAGGCTGTCCAGCTGCCAGGCCAGCGCCGGTACCTCGAACATGACGCCGACCCGCAGTTGCTCGGGCACGGCCTGGCCACGCCGCCGGGTGCGGTCGAGTTCAAGGTCGAGAAGCTGCCGCGCGCTCAGCAGTTCGGCAACCTCGGCGATCATGGGGAACATGACCGACAGCGGACGGCCGTTGGCCGCCTGGATCAGGGCGCGAAGCTGGCGGCGCAGCATGGCCGGCCGGTCAAGACCGATCCGGATGGCCCGCCAGCCCATCGCGGGGTTGTCGTCGCCGAAGGCGCCGACATAGGGAAGGACCTTGTCGCCACCGACATCGAGGGTGCGGAAGGTCACCGGCCGGCCATCGGCCAGGTCGAGGACACGGCCGTAGAGCCATGCCTGGGCATCGACGTCGGGAAATTCCGAACGCACCATGAACGGAATCTCGGTCCGGTAGAGACCGACCCCGTCGGCGCCGGTGTCGTCGAGATGCTGCATGTCGATCAGCAGGCCGGCATTCATGTTGAGCGCGATCCGCGCCTGGTCGCGCGTCGCCGACGGCAGGTCGCGCAGCGCCGCGTACTTGCGCCGCCGCTCGACCCTCGCCTCGATCGCGGCGTGGACCGTCTGCATCACGTCCTCGGCCGGCCGTACCAGGACCTGGGCATTGTCGCCGTCGACGACGATGGGATCGCCAGCCTCGATCCGCGACAGCACGTCGGGTGCGCGCCCGACCACGGGGATGTCGAGCGCCCGCGCAACGATCGCCACGTGGCTCAACGCCGAGCCTTCCTCGAGCACGACGCCGCGCAACCGTGTGCGGTCGTAGTCGAGCAGTTCCGCCGGCCCCATGTCGCGAGCAATGACGATCATGTCGTCGGGCAGCGAACTCGGATCGGCGGCGACGCGGCCGGTCAGGCGGAGCAGGAGGCGGTTGCAGAGATCCTGCAGGTCGCTCAGGCGTTCGCGGATGTAGGGATCGGTCGACTGGCCAAGCCTGGTGCGCACGTCGTCGAAGGCGCGCTGCACGCCTGCTTCGGCGGTGAGGCCGGAGGCCACGGCCTCGCGCACGCGCTCCATCCAGCCGCGGTCGTCGACGAACATGCGGAAGGTCTCGAGGATCTCGCGCTGCTCGCCCGACTGCATGTCGTGGGCCTCGAGCATGCGGTCGACGTCGGCGCGCACGCCGTGCAGCGCCTCCTCGAAGCGCTCCTGCTCCAGGGCCACGTCCTCGGCGACCACCCGCGAGATCACGATGCGCGGCTCGTGCAGCACGGCGCGACCGACGGCGACGCCGGCCGTGAGCTGCACGCCGTCGATGCGCAGCGGCAGCAGGCCGAGGCCGTCGACCTGCTGCACCTCGTTGGGGCTCACGATGTGACCGGCTGCGATCAGCTCGGCCAGCACCATGGCGATGGTCTGCAGGGTCTCGATTTCCTCCTCGTCGTACTGGCGGCGGGTGCGGTTCTGCACCACCAGAACGCCGAGCACGCGGCCCGCGCGAACGATCGGGACGCCGGCCAGCGAGTGATAGATTTCCTCACCCGTTTCGGGGCGATAGGCGAACTGCGGATGAGCCTGCGCGTCGTCCAGCGCCAGCGGCCGGCCGTGGGCGGCAATGTCGCCGACCAGACCCTCGCCGACGTGCAGCCGGGTGCGGTGCACGGCCGAGGGATTGAGGCCCTGGGTGGCGAACAGCTCGAGGACCTCGCCGGCCCGCAGCAGGTAGATCGAGCAGACCTCGGCCACCATTTCGTTGGCGACCAGCCGCACGACTTCGCCCAGCGTATCCTCGACGGAACCGGCACGCGCCATCGTGTCCCGGAGCCGCTTGAGGAGCATTCGCGGTCCGGCCAGTGGAGTTGCTCGCTCCATGGTCAGACCGCGGGATGCTTGAGTCGGATGACGACGAAGCTGCGGTCGATGGCGCAGGCGCAGGCTCGCCACGCCGCCAGCGGGCGGGCGTTGGGGCAAGCCATGCAGGTGACTTCCGTGCGCATGGCCCGCTTATAGCAAGACCCGCGCCGAACTGCCTACCCGCTTATTCGCATAGGCACGAGAGAAACTTATGCGTTCAGGCGGCGTCGAGATCGTAGGCCGTATGCAATGCCCGCACTGCGAGCTCGGTGTATTCAGCCGCCACCAGGACGCTGATCTTGATCTCCGAAGTCGAGATCACCTGGATGTTTATGCCCTTGGCCGACAGCGTCTCGAACATCTTGAGCGCCACACCGGCATGGCTGCGCATGCCGACGCCGATCACCGAGACCTTGGCGACGTTGATGTCGGACTTGACCTCGGCGAACTTGAGCGCGGTCTTGGCCTGCTCCAGCTGCTGCACCGCACGGCTGAGGTCGGCCCGCGGCACCGTGAAGGTGATGTCGGTCGAGCTGCCGTCGAGCGAGACGTTCTGCACGATCATGTCGACGTTGATGTTGGCCGACGCGAGCGGCCCGAAGATCGCCGCCGCCACGCCCGGCCGGTCGGGCACGTGGGTCACGGTGACCTTGGCTTCGTCCTTGGAGAAGGCGATGCCGCTCACGACGGATTTCTCGAGTCCCTGAGCCATGATTTCGTCCTCGTCCACAACCAGCGTGCCGGGCAGATCGCTGCCGAGTGCGGCGTCGAACGACGACAGCACCTGCACGCGCACATGATGATTCATCGCCAGCTCGACCGAACGCGTCTGCAGCACCTTCGAGCCCTGCGACGCCATTTCGAGCATTTCCTCGTAGGTCACGCGGTCGATCTTCTGCGCCTTCTCGACGATCCGCGGATCGGTCGTGTAGACGCCGTCGACGTCGGTGTAGATGTCGCAGCGGTCGGCCTTGAGCGCCGCCGCCAGCGCCACCGCCGAGGTGTCCGAGCCGCCGCGACCGAGCGTCGTGATACGACCCTCGGGCGAGAGGCCCTGAAAACCGGCCACGATCGGGACCTCGCCCGCCACCATGGTCCGCGCCATTTCGGTGGTCTCGATATCGACGATGCGCGCCTTGGCGTGGGCGCCGTCGGTGCGGATCGGGATCTGCCACGACACCCAGGAGCGCGCCTTGACGCCCTCCTGCTGCAGTACCAGCGCCAGCAGGCCGAC
>JACPVT010000077.1 GCA_016191685.1 Rhodospirillales bacterium
ATCTTCTGCGACTGGTAGATAAAAAAAAACGTTTTCTTTTCCTTGTTCGTGTATTCCAAATTTATTCTTGCACGAAGCCATTAATTCGTAATTTTTTTCATCACCACCTTCAAAGTTAAATCCAGAATCAAGGCTACATTTGATCATGTTATGTTTTTGGCCTTGGGTAGAGGCCGGTGTAGACGCCCATCGGAACGCCGACGAAGAGTACGAACACGGCCGCACAAAGCGAAAGTTCGAGGGTCGCCGGCACGCGTTCGAGGATCAGGCGACCGACCGGCTCGGAGGTACGGTACGACAGGCCGAAATTGCCGCGCGCGGCATTGCCGATGAAACGCAGGAACTGGATCGGCGCGGGATCGTTGAGGCCGAGCTTTTCGCGCAGTTGCTCGCGCTCCTCCATGGTCGTGTCCTGCCCGACCATCGCGTTGATGGGATCGCCAACGTAACGGAACAGGGAAAAGGCGACCAATCCGACCGCCACCAGCACGGCGATCGATTGCAGGATTCGTCTCAGGATGAAAGCAAGCATCGGATGATTGTTGGGCCTGGCCGCAGGCCTAGCAGGAATGACGCCAAAACGGAACCGGCCCCGGCCGCATCATGTGCGGCCGGGGCCGATCGTTGGAGTGTCGGTGCGTTGCTACTTCACCGTCACGAAGCGCAGCGGGAAGCTGTTGTCGGCCAGCTGCACCAGGTCGATGTTCTTGCGCGCCGCCCACACGACCGCCTGCTGGTGCAGGGGGATGTAGGCGAAGTCGTCGACATAGAGCTTGGTGGCGTCCTTGATCATGGCGTCGCGCTTGGCCTTGTCGGTCTCCTGCTCCATGGCGTCGGCCAGCTTGTCGAGCGCCGGGTTCGAGTAGCCGCCGGCGTTGAACTGACCCTTCTTGGTCGCCTTGTTCGGAGTCTGGATCAGCGCCTCGAAGACATTATGGACGTCGTAGGTCTGCGCCGGCGACCAGCCCAGCATGTAGAAGCTGGTCTCACCCGGCGACAGGTCGGCTTTGCGCAGGATCTTGGCGAAGTAGAGGTTGCGGGTCTGGGCCCGCAGATTCACCTTCACGCCGATCTTGGCCAGCATCGCCACGACGGCCTGGCAGATCTTCTCGTCGTTGACATAGCGGTCGTTCGGGCAATCCATGCCGGTCTCGAAGCCATCGGGATAGCCCGCGTCGGCCAGCATCTTCTTGGCCTCTTCCGGCTTCAGGAGTGCCGGGCGCTTGTCGAGCTCCTTGGTGTAGCCGTTGATGCCCGGCGCCACCATCAGCTCGGTCGGGAAGGACTGGCCGCGCATCACCGTGCGCTTGATCGCGTCGACGTCGATCGATCGGTGGATGGCCTCGCGGACCTTCTTGTCCTTGAACGGGTTCTTGCCCTTGACGTTCGACTCGAGCAGTTCGGGCCGCTCCTGGTCGAAGCCGAGGAAGACGACGCGCGTCTCGGGGCCTTCCAGCACCTTGACGTTGGCTTCCTTCTTGAGGCTTTCGGTGTCGGCCGGCGGGACCTCGTAGGTCATGTCGATGTCGCCGGCCTTGAGCGCCGCGACGCGGGTCGCCGGGTTGGCCACCGGCGTGAAGATGACCTCGGTCAGATTGTGCGCGGGCTTGTCCCACCAGTTGGGATTGTTGACGAGGACCGTCTTTTCGCCGGCGCGACGTTCCTTGAGCATGAACGGGCCGGTGCCCATGGCGTTGCGGGTGGCGAAATTCTCCTCGTTCTTGGTCATGTCGGCGGAGTTGACCGCATTGTTCTTCTCGGCCCACGCCTTCGACATCATGCCGATCGCCGCCCATTTGTCGGCGAGCAGCGGATCGGGGTACTTCGTCGTCACCTCGACGCGCTGATCGCCGACCTTCTTGATCTCCTTCACCGAGACGAAGTTGCTGCCCATGTTCGAGCCGGGACCGTTGGCGCGATTGAGCGAGAACACGACATCGTCGGCGGTGAACGGCGTGCCGTCGTGGAACTTCACGCCGGGGCGGATGTCGAAGAACCACGTCGTCGGGTTGGTCTGGCCCCATTTCGTCGCCAGCGCCGGCTCGAGCTTCAGGTTCTTGTCGCGGCGGATCAGCGGATCATAGATGTTCGAGTTGAAGGTCAGGAGGAAAGTCTCCTGACGTGCATAGGGATCCATCGAGCTGACGTCGCCCGAATTTGCCCACTTGAATGTCTTGGCATCGGCCGCGGTCGCCGCCGAAAGCCCGGCGCAGACGACAGCCGTCAGCGCCAACGAATGTCTGAAACTGAAATTCATCCTGTACCCCTTCATGCGCGCCACACGCGAGCCGCTAGCGTGACGGCCTCCCCGACTGCCGAGCTATGCGTGGGCGCATATTTGGCCACGTTGCACCCGCTGTGAGAGCCCGTCAATTGCACAAAAAATTTGCATGGTCACAGAGGGTGGACATAGGCCTTAGGCGGGCTAGTGTAGCGTTCCAATAGTTTTTTTGATGGGTGCGGCCATGAACGACGTCTCTCGCAGCTTCCGCGGCAATTCCAACGCCGCACGCGATATCGCACATCACCTGCACCCCTACACGAACTTCAAGAAGCACGAGGCCACGGGCCCTCTGACGATCGTGCGCGGTCGCGGCATCTACGTGACGGACGACGACGGCAAGGAATATATCGAGGGCATGGCCGGCCTATGGTCGGCGGCGCTGGGCTTCAGCAACGAGCGGCTGGCAACGGTCGCCTACGAACAGATGAAGCAGCTGCCCTTCTATCACGCCTTCAACCAGCGCAGCCACGAACCTGCGATCAACCTCGCGGAAAAGATCAAGTCGATGGCGCCGGTCGAGATGTCGAAGGTGTTCTTCGCCAACTCCGGCTCCGAGGCCAACGACACCGTCGTGAAGATGGTGTGGTACATGAACAACGCGCTGGGCCGGCCGCAGAAGAAGAAGATCGTCTCCCGCATCAAGGGCTATCACGGCATCACCGTGGCGGCAGGGAGCCTGACCGGCCTGCCCAACAACCACCGCTCCTTCGATCTGCCGATCGCCGGCATCGTCCATACCGGCTGCCCGCACTACTACCGCTTCGGCGCGGCCGGCGAGAGCGAGGAGCAGTTCGCTACGCGTTGCGCCGAGGAGCTCGAGGCGCTGATCGTCAAGGAAGGCGGCGCCGATCAGGTGGCGGCGATGATCTGCGAGCCCGTCATGGGCGCCGGCGGCGTCATCGTGCCGCCCAAGGGCTACTACGAGAAGATCCAGGCCGTCTGCAAGAAGTACGACATGCTGTTCGTCGCCGACGAGGTGATCTGCGGCTTCGGGCGCACCGGCAATGTCTGGGGTTGCCAGACGATGGGCATCAAGCCTGACATCCTGACCTGCGCCAAGGCGCTGTCGGCGTCGTTCCTGCCGATCTCGGCGGTGATGATCAACGACAAGGTCTATCAGGCGCTGATGAGCGAGAGCGACAAGATCGGCACCTGGGGCCACGGCTTCACCTACTCCGGCCATCCCGTCGCCGCCGCCGTCGCGCTGGAGGCGCAGAAGATCTACGACGAGATCGACCTGTTCGGCCACGCCAAGCGTATGACCCCGGTGTTCCACAAGCACATCCAGTCGTTCGCCGACCATCCGCTGGTCGGCGAGGCGATGAGCGTCGGCATGGTCGGCGCCCTCGAGGTCGTGGCCGACAAGAAGACCAAGGCGCCGTTCGAGATCGGTGCGGTCGGTGCGGCAGGCACCAAGGTCGCCAACCACGCCCAGGCGCTCGGCTTGTTCGTGCGCAATATGGGCGACCGCATCGCCGTCTGTCCGCCGCTGATCATCAACGAGGCGGAGCTTGGCGACCTGTTCGGGCGGCTGCGCCAGTCGCTCGACGCGGCACTGGCCGACCTCAAGTCGGAAGGCCACTTCAAGGGATAAAAGTGGGCGGAAGCGCGCCGACCGGGGGATACGTTCGGCGCTCTTCCGCCCGTCCCGGCAAGCCGAGGCGGCGCCGGGTAGAAACCGCGTCAGCGTCCGGACTGCTGACGCAGATAGGCGATGATGTCGGCGCGGTCCTCGGCCGTGGCGACCCGGAAGTTCATCCGCTGTCCCGGGATCAGCGCCTGCGGATTGGTTAGCCAGGCATCCAGGGTCTTTTCTTCCCACACCACGCCCGAGTTCTTCACCGCGGGCGAGTAGCTGAAGCCCGACGCCGTGCCGGCCTTGCGTCCGAAGACGCCCCGGTGCGCCGGCCCGACGCGGTTGGCGTCGAGCGAGTGGCATCCGCCGCAGCGCGACTCGTAGAGTTCCTGGCCGTGCGCGGCGTCGGCTGCATGAGCCGGCGCCGTCACGCCGAGGACGAGGGCCGCGAGTACCGCGGATGCCATCGCCTTCACGATCACGCTCCGAAGCTGAGCGCCTTGGCCGGCAGCGGGTCCTTCAGGGCCTGCGAAAGCACCGTCCAGTGCATGACCTCGTCGGCAGCAAGCCGGGCCGAGACCTGGGCCAGCGCCCTGTCGCCGAACGACGGGATGACGCCGATATAGGCATTGGCCGCACCCTTCTCGAGGCGCTGCGCCAAGCGCAGCACGTCGGCCTGGCTCTTCAACGCCGCGGCATTGAGTGCCTTGCCGACCTCGGCATCGCTCTTGGCCGCGACCGGCGTGCCGCCGAGCTTGCGGATGGTGGCGATCAGCGCGTCGCGGTGTTCCTTGTGATGGGTCTGGAACATGACGGCGATTTCCAGCACCGGCTTCTGCAGCAGGCCGCTCATGGCGCCGAGCTGATAGGCACTGATCGCCTCGTTCTCGAGACCGAGCGCGGTGTTGAGGATGCTGACGTCGCCGGCGGCGTTGCTGGTCTGGGCGACGGCCATCTTCTCGCAACCGGCCAGAAGTGCCACGGCCGACGCCGACAGAAGGCTGACGCCCGACGCGCGCAGGATGCCGCGGCGCCGGAAATCGATGGACTGGATCACGTTGGAGTCTCCTCGTTGTTGTCGAAGGGAGCCGATCGCTCCGTTCGTGCGAGGCTTACGCGGGGCGCGCCGGCACCGGATCGTTCACCGCCCGTCACGCCTCGGTGAGGGAATCGCGAGCACTACATGCGAATGCGATGCATTATTATTTGCCGCCTCACGCACTCGTGTTTGCGATTCATCAAGGCGACGGGGAGCGCCGCGACCAAAATGCGTCTATCGCGGACAGGCCTTCCGACTAAGATCGGCGGCGCGGGGAGAGATCTGGATCATGGACTACGAGGCATTCTTCGCCGGCCATCTGCGCCGCCTTCACGACGAGGGCCGCTATCGCGTGTTCGCCGAGCTCGAGCGGATCGCGGGCGCTTTTCCACGCGCGCGGCTCCACCGTGACGGCCAGGCACCGCGCGACGTCACCGTGTGGTGCTCCAACGACTACCTCGCCATGGGCCAGCATCCGGCCGTGATCGAGGCCATGCAGGCCGCGATCGGCGCCCAGGGTTCGGGCGCCGGCGGCACGCGCAACATCTCGGGCACCAACACGCTGCATGCCGCGCTCGAAAACGAATTGGCCCAGCTGCACGACAAGGAAGCGGCCCTCATCTTCACCTCGGGCTACGTCGCCAACGAGACCACCCTGCAGACGCTGGGCGCGCTGCTGCCGGGCTGCGAGCTTTATTCCGACTCGTTCAACCACGCCTCGATGATCGCCGGCATCCGCCACTCCGGCGCGGTGCGCAGGATCTTCCGCCACAATGACGTCGCCCATCTCGAGGAACTGCTGGCCGCCGCCGATCCGGCGAAGCCCAAGATCGTGGCCTTCGAATCGGTCTACTCGATGGACGGCGACGTCTCGCCGATCGCGGAGATCTGCGACGTGGCCCACCGTTACGGCGCCCTCACCTACCTCGACGAAGTCCATGCCGTCGGCATGTATGGCGCGCGCGGCGCGGGCGTGGCCGAGCGCGACGGCGTGCTGGCCAAGGTCGACATCGTCCAGGGCACGCTCGCCAAGGCGTTCGGCGTGGTCGGCGGCTACATCGCCTCAACGGCGGCCACGGTCGACTTCGTGCGCTCCTGCGGCTCGGGCTTCATCTTCACCACCTCGCTGCCGCCCGCCATCGCTGCCGCGGCACTCGCCAGCGTGCGCCATGTCAGCGCCCATCCCGAGCTTCGCGTGCGCCACCAGGAGCGGGCCGCGACGCTCAAGCGCCGCCTCGCGGCCGCCGATCTGCCGGTCATGCCGTCGGCCACGCACATCGTGCCGGTGTCGGTGGGCGATGCGGCACTCTGCAAGCAGGCGAGCGACCTGCTGCTCGACCGCCACGCGATCTACGTCCAGCCGATCAACTACCCGACCGTGCCGCGCGGCACCGAGCGCCTCAGGCTGACGCCGACGCCGCTGCACAGCGACGAGGACATGACCCGCCTGGTGTCGGCCCTTCAGGACGTCTGGCAGACGCTGGGCCTCGGGCTGCGCGCCGCCGCCGAATAGGCCGGCCCGAGGCTTTACCGACACCTCGGTGTCGGTAAAATCGTGTCGGAAAATTCAAGGCGTTAATCGGCAAGGCTTTTCGCCGGTCGTTTTCCGACACCTGCGTGTCGATAAATATGCGTCAGATCTTGGCGAAGGCGGGCTTCTCGACGCCCGTCATTGTGTCGTAAGCCTTGAAGACCGTCTCCTCCGGCGTCCGTGTCACGCCGCTGTCGTGGTAGATCGCCTTCAGCCACATCGCCATCTTGGTGTATTTGCCACCCCCGATGAAACGCTCCGTCATCGTCTTGCGCAGCGTCTCCTCGCCCTTGGCGACATAGACGGCGTCGGGCTTGCCACCATCGGCGAGATAGCGGCACGCCCATTGGCCGTACATCAACTCCTCCCTGACGATCGATGGTGCCGACGATGGCTTGGTCGTCAGCCCTGCCGCTTGGCAGAGCTGCAAGGCAACGGCAGGGCGCAGCGCCGCCAGGTTGAGTGGCAGCGAGAGTTCGAGGCCTTCATGTAGCAGGAGCTGCGCACCATCGGATTCGAAGCGCTCGAATCGGTCCCATGCCCGCCAGTCATCCTCGCTCGCGCGGGCAAACTCCGCTACCGCCGGACCGCCGCCGATCAGCCATTTGCACAGACCCAGCGTCTGCCACCATTGATAGACATAGAAGCATTCGTCTGGATCCTTGCCTGTCGGCGGCTCTGGCTGTGTTTCCATCCAAGTCACTAGTGCTTGCGCCGTCGGCAATACCTGGGCGCGCAGCCCAAGAAGATGAGCTTTGATCAATTCAAGTAAGGTGAATGCCATATAGTGCGAGCGATTGAGTGGGCCGGTCTTTTCCGGCTCGAACCTCGTTGCGCGTTTCAGATCGTAATCGAGGAAGAATTGGCGCCGTTTTTCAGGCTCGAAAATTCTCGGCATCAGAGCCTCCGCTGCGGATGGACGACAGCACGCTCGCCGCCCACGATTTGTTCAATTGCCCTTTATTTTTTTTCTTCACTGTCTGCGTCCCAAGGCTTGGAAAAGCCCTCTCGCCAGTCCGTCATATCCAATTCATCTTCATAGATCTGGAAACCATCGGGATAGTCTCGAAAGCCCGGCTGCACGCGAACTTTTTCAAGCGCTTCCTTGGCGCGCTCCTCTGACGAATATACGCCGATTAGTTTGCTTTCCTCGGCGCCTGATTCTTTCTCGTAGGTATGCCACAGCAAATACAAGGGGGTTTTCATCGGGTGATCCCATTCTAGTAGAGGTTGTATCCGGAAGAAGTGGTCGGCGTTTTGTCGTTATTCGAAGGCGTTGTCGAAGAATTTCTTCAGCTGATTGAACTCGCTTTTGGGTCCCTTCTCGGACCAGTTTCCCTTGCCATACTTTTCATCCAAGTACCGCTTGGCTGCCGTCTTGCCGTCCTCATCGACGCCAGGTCTCGCGCCACGCTGGCGAGCCCAATCGGGTATGTCGTCCTTCGCTTCCCTTTTGCTCTGTCCCGGAATGCGTCTCTTGAACTCCTTCGGCGCTGGTGGGTGGGGCGGCGACTCATCCTCAGGTTCCTGATCGTTCCCGCCCTCATGCCCGCCTCGAGCCCTCCGCCCCGAACCGGTCTCGTCATCTGGCGGATTGTCGTCGGCCGGAAGGGCCGGAGCGATCGTGATGTCCGGCGTGCGGAAGTGTTCGTACGCCTTATGGGCCGCAAAGACGCCGAGGCCGATAATGATCGCCCCGGCCACGACAGGCGCCGTCGGCAGCGCCGCCAGCGCCCCGAGCGTCCCAAGGCCGAGCACGGCCTCGTTGCTCGCCAGATGCACGTCGCCGGACGGCGGATTCGCCTCCGAGCTCGCTGTCTGCGCCGGGCCATCGGCTGGCTCCCATGTCTGCGTGAAGCGCGTGCCGTCGAAGGTGGTCGTCTGCGTGCCGACGATGGCGCCCTGCGGATCGCGGATCGTGTCGATCTGCGACCAGGTTCGGCCGTCGGGGCTTGTTCGCCGGCTCTCCACCCGGTGGCCGTTGGGCAAAGCCATCTCCGCCGAAGCGCCCAACCGGTCGCGATCGATGCGCACGGTGGCCTCGGCCGGGCCGGCCGGAGTCGGGATCTTGTTGGCCGTGACCTCCGCACTGCCGTCGTCGTTATGGACGACGTGGGCCTCGGCGCCCGGCCCGAACACGTCCTTCGCCTCTGGTCCTTGCTGCGGCGACGCCTCGACCGGAGCGCTTTCACCTGGTTGAGGCCCGGTCGCTTCCGGTACCCTGGCATCGACCGCGCGGCGGGCGATGTCGTTGAGGTCAGCGCCGACCGGCGCGCGGCCTTCGATGGCTTCGAAACTGTCGAGTTCGCTGCGTGCCTCGGCGCGGACCCTTGCGGCGACAGGCCCGTCGGTGTCGATGCCCAAGGTCTTGAGCGTCCGGTCGACTCCGCGCCGCAGCCAGTCGTAGCGCACGTGACTGGGCTCGAGCCGACCCTCGGCGATGATCTTCTGCGCAGCGACGAAGCGGGTATGGGCCTTGTCGTCGAGCGACAGGCGATGGCGGTCGAAATCGAGGGCCGCGAACCTGTCGGGCTCGTAGACCAGCAGCCGGTCAAGCCGTTCAAAGAGGTCGCCATCGGTCTCGAGGTGACCCACGATCTCGAGCGCCTCCAGAGCGCTCCACTGATCGGGCGCCAGCCAGTCGCGCACGTCCTGGGGCAGCAGAACGACGGGCGTGTAAGGTTCCCGCCGCACCCATTCCAACGCGGCGACGCCGGCCTCCGACTGCTGCTTGTTCCATTGCCGATCGAGGTGCCGGAATGCCGCTTCAGCGACCTGGCCGATGCGGACGCGCACCTCCTCGCTTGCATCCTCGGGCATGAGTTCGGCGGCGCGCACGGCG
>JACPVT010000078.1 GCA_016191685.1 Rhodospirillales bacterium
AACTGGCCGTCCGAGTCCACCCTTGCATTCAATGCCGCCGGGATGTGGCGCGGTCATCGCCTTCAGCACGGTGCTTGCAACATCCTCGACATGAATGCGCGAGAACAACTGGCCGGGCTTGTCGATGCGCCGCGCCGTGCCGGCCTTCACCTGGTCGATCGGGCTGCGGCCCGGGCCATAGATGCCGGGCAGGCGGAAGATGTCGAGGCGAGCACCAGCCTCCAACGCCATCGCTTGCCAGCCGCGCTCGGCCGCCAACCGCTCGATGCTGCGCGGCTGGACGGGATTGGGCGGCGTGTCCTCGTCGACCCAGCCGCCGCTGTGATCACCATAAACGCCGGTGGTCGACAGGTAGCCGAGCCATTGCGCTTGCCGTAACAGGGGAGCGCCAAACCGCAGAGCCGGATCGCCCGCGACGCCGGGCGCTATGGTGCAAAGAACGTGGGAGGCCCCGCCCGCGGCTGCGGCGGCAAGCGGTGCGGTGCCGTCGAACAGATGCGCTTCGACGCCGATTGCGCGCAGTCGCTCGACCTTTTCCGCGTCGGTGCTGGTGCCGGCCACGGCCCAGCCGCCGGCTCTCGCAAGCTTGGCGATTTCAAGGCCGCAGTAGCCAAGTCCGAAAACGAAAAGGCATCTGGTCATCTTGTCAGGATCGCTCCGGCGCGCTTCTTTTCAAGGATGTTGTTTCGCCGTCCGACGCTTGCCGTGCTGCTTGCACTCGCTCCGGCCCTGCCCGCGGCCGCCCAGGGCTTCAGTCCGCTCGAGAGCACGCCCGATCACCTGCTGCGCTACACCGAATGCATGAAGCTGGCGAACCGCGAGCCGCTCCGTGCACTGCCGATGGCCGAGAAATGGAATACCGAGGGCGGCGGTCTCGGTGCGCGCCATTGCGTGGCGGTCGCCATGTTCCAGGCCGGCAAGTATCCCCAGGCGGCGGCGCAATTCGAAGCGATCGCCCGCGACATGGGACAGGAGCGTCCGGGGCTTCGCGCCGAACTGTGGGCCCAGGCCGGCCAGGCCTGGATCGAGGCGGGCCAGGCCAGCAAGGCGGCCGAAGCGCAAAGCCGCGCCATCGACCTCAAGTCCAACGACCCTGACCTGTGGATCGATCGCGGCCTCAGCTATGCCGCCATGGCCGCCTGGCCGCGCGCCATTTCTGATTTTGACCGCGCGCTCGGCCTACGTCCGGACGACGTCGAGATCCTGGTGCTGCGGGCCGCGGCTTGGCGCAACGCGCGCAATCCGTCGCAGGCCCTGTCCGACATCGCGCGGGCGCTCAGGATCGCCCCTGACCATACCGGGGCCCTGCTCGAGCGCGGCTTTGCCTACCTGGCGCGCGGCGAGCGGACCCTGGCCAACGACGATTTCAACCGCGTGCTGCTCATCGTGCCGCCCGACTCCGACAATGCGCGGCGGGCCCAGGCGGGCCTGCGCGGCGAACAGCCGGGCGCAAAACAGGCCCCGGCCGGCCCTGCGGCTCCGGCGCCGCCAAACGCTCAGCCCAAAGCCGGCGGGAAGCGGTAGTATGCCGGCAATGAACAAGGTAAGAGCCATGGCAATGAACCGACTCCTCGTATCGATCGCCCTCACCATCATCCTGTTGGCGACGGAGGTTCTTGCCCAGACGCCACCGGGCGGTCCGTCCGCGGGCCAGGCGCCGCAGCCGCCGTCCTCTTACTATCCCGCGCCGCCGCCACTGCAGGCGCCCACGGTCGAGCAGGGGGTACCGACCACCGGTCTCTCTTCGCCGCTGCCCGCGGCCCGCAAAGTCGAGCGCACCGAAATTGGGGCCGAAACCGAGGCCCAACTTTTCATCGATGCCCGCAAGATCGTGTGGGGACGCTACGCCAAACTCAAGGGCGCCAAGCCTGGCGGCGTGACCGTGACCCGCCAGGGCAATCTCTGGACGATCAAGGGCCGCATCGACAGCGTGGCACCCGGTACCGAAGGCGACTGGGCGTCGATCGACGGCGTGGTCGAGCGCATCTCGGCCGGAGTCGTGCAGATCCGCGGCGAGGTCGCCTTCCGTGTCGCCAAGGTCGAGAAAGGCACGCCCTGCAAGGTCGTGGGCACCCTCACTTTCCGCCGCGCCGGCAAGTCGCAGGTGTGGCGCCTCGCCGAGGGCGACAACCCTTGCGACGGCACGCGCGAGGCCTTCGATCTGGTCTACGAGAAGCCGATCGAGAAGAAGCCAGTCCCGACGCAGCCCAAGCGCGGCTAACCAGGCGCGGCAGCTAACGCAGCTTCGCGATCTCGTCGCGCGCGAGCTGATCGGCGCGTTCATTCTCGGGATGGCCGCTATGGCCCTTCACCCAATGCCAATCGACCTTATGCAGGGAATGGGCGGCGTCGAGGCGCTGCCACAGCTCGACGTTCTTCACCGGCTTCTTGTCGGCGGTCTTCCAGCCGTTCCTCTTCCAGCCCTTGATCCACTTGGTGGCGCCGTCGAGCACGTATTTGCTGTCGGTGAACAGTCGCACCCTGCAGGGCCGCTGAAGGGCCTCCAGGCCTGCGATCACCGCCATCATCTCCATGCGGTTGTTGGTGGTGGCGGGCTCGCCGCCCGACAATTCCTTTTCGCGCCCGCCGCCGTCTGGATTCTTGAGGCGCAGGATTGCGGCCCAGCCGCCCGGGCCCGGATTTCCGCTGCAGGCGCCGTCGGTGAATATCTCGACTTCGGCTGCAGGAGTCACAGTCCGTAGTCCACCAGCGACTCGGCGCGCCTGTGGAAGCGCAGATAGGCGAGATACTCGAGCGGGTCCTTGCGCTTGACCAGGGCATCGGCCGGAGTGTGGACCCAGTCGTAGAGCCTGGTCAGCAGGAAGCGCAGCGCCGCCCCGCGCGCCAGGAGCGGAATGGCGGCCCGTTCCTCGCTGGTGAGCGGCCTCACCTTGTCGTAGCCCTGCAGCAGGGCGCGCGCCTTGGTCGCGTTGAACGACCGGTCGGGCTCGAAACACCAGGCGTTGAGGCAGATCGCAACGTCGTAGGCGAAGGCGTCGTTGCAGGCGAAGTAGAAATCGATCAGCCCCGACAGTTTCTCGTGCAGGAAGAAGACGTTATCGGGAAAGAGATCGGCGTGGATGACGCCAGCCGGCAGGCCCTTCGGCCAGTTGGCTTCGAAGAAGTCGATCTCGGCGCCGAGCTCGCGCGCCAGTCCGCGAGCCGCGTCATCGGCATGGGCGCGCACCCCGTCGAACAGCAGCCTCCAGCCTTGGACCGAGAGCGCGTTGGGCCGCTCGATCGCGAAGTCGCGGCCGGCGAGATGCAGCCGGGCCGCGGCCTCGCCGAGCGGACCGCAGTGATGCACACCGATACGGCGCGGCCACATGCCGTGCAGGAACGTGGTGATGGCGGCAGGCTTGCCGGCCAGCGCGCGGATCGCATTGCCGTCGCGGCCATGGATCGGCTTAGGGCAGGTGATGCCGCGGGCGGCGAGATGGTCCATCAGGCCGAGGAAGAAGGGAAGGTCGCGGGGATCGACGCGCTTCTCGTAGAGCGTGAGGAAATATTGCCCCTTGGTCGTGGTCAGCAGGTAGTTGGAGTTCTCGACACCCTCGGCCACGCCTTTCAGCGCCTCGGCCTCGCCGATATCGTAGTCGGCGAGAAAGGCCTCGAGTTCGGCGTCGCCGACTTCCGTATAGACCGCCATGTCACATCACCTGTCACGCCACCAGCTGGCGGGGCAGCTTGAATACGACACTTTCCTCGGTCGTGCGCACTTCCTCCACAGTGACATCGTAGCGCGCACGGCAGGCCTCGATCAGCTCATCGACCAGCAGCTCGGGCGCCGAAGCGCCGGCGGTGACGCCGAGCCTGCGCGCGCCCTCGTGCCAATCGGCGTCGAGCCAGCCCCAGTCCATCTCGGTGGCGCGCTGCACCAGTCGGGACCGCGTGCAACCGTAATTGGCCGCGACTTCGACCAGCCGCATCGAGTTAGAGGAGTTAGGTGCGCCGATCACCACCAGCGCGTCGCAGCGCTCGGCGATCGCCTTTACCGCCGCCT
>JACPVT010000074.1 GCA_016191685.1 Rhodospirillales bacterium
GCGCCGGCGCGCACGGTCGCGACTTCCTCGATTGGGATCGCCTGCTCGCCGACGCCTCCGACAGTTTCGTCACGGTCGATACGGCGGCCGAGGACCCGGCGCTGCTGATCTACACCTCGGGCACGACGGGCCAGCCCAAGGGAGCGCTCCATGCCCATCGCATGATGCTGGGCGTCATCCCGGCAGTCGAGCAATGGCTGGGACACTGGCCGCGGGGCAACGAGGTCATGTGGACGCCGGCCGAATGGGCGTGGATCGCCGGCCTCTACGACGCCCTCTTCCCGGCCTGGTACTACGGCACGCCGGTGCTCGCCCATCGCTTCGCCAAGTTCGATCCCGAGCGCGCCTTCGCGCTGCTCGAAAAGCACCGCGTCGGTGTGAGCTTCATTCCGCCCACGGCGCTGAAGATGATGCGTCAGGTCCACAAGCCGCAGGAACGCTGGCGCTACGACGTGCGCGCGGTCTCGACCGGCGGCGAAGCCATGGGCGAGGAGCTGCTGGCGTGGGGCCGCGAGGCCTTCGGCGCCACCCTCTCGGAAGGCTACGGCCAGACCGAGATGAACCTGATGCTGCTCAATTCACCCGACTGGTTCGAGGTACGGCCAGGCTCCTGCGGCCGCGCCTGCCCCGGCCGCAAGGTCGCCATCGTCGATGAAACCGGCAACGTGCTGCCTCCTGGCGAAGAAGGCCAGATCGCGGGATGGCGCCACGACCCCATCGTCATGCTGGAGTACTGGCGCAATCCCGAGGCGACCGGGCGCAAGTACGCCGGCGACTGGCTGCTGACCGGCGACCTCGGCCGCATCGACGCCGACGGCTACGTCTTCTTCAAGAGCCGCGACGACGACGTCATCACCTCCGGCGGCTACCGCATCGGGCCGGGCGAGATCGAGGAGTGCCTGATGAAGCACCCGGCCGTCGCCATGGTGGGCGTGGTGGGCGTACCGGATCGGGTGCGGACCGAGATCGTCAAAGCCTTCGTCCAGCTCCGGCCCGAGATCGTGGCAAACGACGCCCTGAAGACCGATCTGGCCAATTTCGTGAAAACCCGGCTCGCGGCCCACGAATACCCACGCGAGGTCGACTTCGTGAACGAGCTGCCGCTCACCACGACGGGCAAGATCCTGCGCCGGGAACTCCGGCGCCTCGATGCCGAGCAGAAGGCCGGAAGCCGGCCCTAGAGAAGGGTGAAGAGCGCCTGGGCGTTGCTTTCCGGGACCGCGCCAAGGAGGGCCACCAGGCCGATCAGGGCGGCCGGCCACCATTCGGCAAACCGGGCCAGGCCGTCGCGGCGGGACGCAGGCTGCTGAGAATGCGTGCTGATGATCATGGCAATGCCTTTTGTCGTCGTCAAAATACGCCCGAAATATGGCGTAAGATTATCCAGTACTTCCCTGTTATTCAAGGAAATTTCAGGGCTACTTAAAGTATTGAATTAGCGCCCTTCGAAGGCGTCCCGAGCAACACCCCCCGCTGGTCGATCGTGGCGATGACCCAGGCGGTGGCCAGCGACAGAACACCGGTGCCGATCACCAGCAGCCAGATGCCGGGCAGAGCTCCCAGCTCCAGGAACGTCCGCCCGGCGGTGTTCCAGACGATGGCGAGGATGAAGGCGTGCAGGCCGTAAATCGCCAGCGAATAGCTCGATATCCAGACGATGATCGAATTCGCCGCCGGCGGCACGACGCTTTCCAGATGAAGACCCAGCGTGCGGATCCAGACGAACCCGGCAATCGACGCCGTCGCGACGGGGATCGAGACATAGGCGTAATGGGCCTCGTTCCCGAACCCGGAGGCCTGCGAGAGATTGCTGGTGACGAGGGCGAGTGCGGCGACAGCGCAAATCAACACCAGCAGGCAGATTCTGCCGGTTCGCCTGTCGGCCCGAACGCGGCCGGCATAGTGGCCCGCGAGGCCATAGAGGACGTAGGCGAAATTGCGCTCCGAGCCGACGCCCAGGCCACCGATCCCCAGAATCTCGAGACCGCCGCCGGCGATGGCAATCAGGACGTAACACACAGCCAAGGCAAGCCACGGGTTCGCCGACACCGGCGTGATGAAGTAGGCCAGGAAATAGAAAATGAGCAGCGGGTAGAAGAACCAGAGGTGATAGTAGGTCGGATTGATGAGAACGTTCCAGGAGGCGGGCTCGGGACCGATCGTCGAGGCGGCGACGATGCCCAGGAGCGAGAAGACCAGGAACGGTCCCAGCACGCGCGCGAAGCGGCGGCGGATATAGATGGTGAACGGCTCCGGCTTTCGCCGGAACAGCAGGAAGCCGCTCAGCATGAAGAACCACGGCACGCTGAGGCGCGCCGCCGAATCGAGAATGTTCGCGACCTGCCAGTCGAAGACGGAGATGCGGCCGTAGCTCTCGAACCATTTGGCGGCGACGTGAATCAATACGACCAGCGCCGCGGCAATCGCCCGCGCCAGATCGCACCACAGCAGCCGCTCCGGCTCTGCTCTCCCGTTCGCCAGCTCGTTCACGGGCAAACTAACGCCCACTCCGGGTCGGAGTTGCCGCACGGCCCGAGCGTAAAGGTGGCGGGCTAGCTGGCCGCCGCGGCCGGCAGGTTGAATTGCAACTCCGCCAAGCGGGCATAGAGCCCGTCGCGGCGGATCAGGTCGGTGTGGTGGCCGACATCGACCACCCGGCCGCCATCCACCACCACGATCCGGTCGGCCTTCTGCACGGTCGCCAGCCGGTGGGCGATCACCAGCGTCGTCCGCTTGTGCATCAGGCGGTCCAGCGCCTGCTGGATCGCCAGTTCGCTCTCGGCGTCGAGGGCGCTGGTCGCCTCGTCGAGCAGCAGGATGGCGGGATCGCAGAGCAGCGCGCGGGCGATCGCGATACGCTGACGCTGGCCGCCGGACAGCCGCAGACCGCGGTTGCCGAGATCGGTGGCGAAGCCCTGCGGCAGGCCTTCGATGAAGGCGAGTGCCGACGCCGCCTCCGCCGCTGCCCGGACCTCCGCCTCCAGCGCATCGGGCCGGCCATAGCGGATGTTGTCGGCGACCGAGGCGCTGAACAGCACCGGCTCCTGCGCCACGATGGCGAGCGTCCGCCGGAGGTCGGCGAAGCGCAGGTCGCGGATATCGACGCCATCGATGCGAATGCTGCCCGCCTCCGGATCGTAGAAGCGCAGCAGCAGGTTGAAGACGGTGGTCTTGCCGGCGCCCGACGGGCCCACGATGGCAACGGTCTCGCCCGGCGCGATGCTGAGGTCGAAGCGATCGAGCGCCAGCGCATCCGGTCGCGTCGGGTATCGGAACGACACCTCGGAGAAAGAGACCGCGCCTTGCGTCGGCTTGGGCAACGACTTGGGCACCGCGGGTTCGGCGATGGACGGCGGCTCGACCTTGAGTTCGGCCAGGCGCTCGGCCGCCCCCGCCGCGCGCTGCAGGTCGCCGATGGTTTCGCTGATGGCGCCGCCGGAACTCGCCACCAGGACGGCATAGAAGACGAAGGCCGTGAGGTCGCCGGCACTGATGCGGCCGGTGAGCACATCGTGGCCGCCCATCCACAGCAGGAAGCCCACCGCGGCAAAGACGATGAAGATCACCAGCGTCGTCATGATGGCGCGCCTGAGTATGCGCTGGCGTGCCGCGACGAAGGCGCGCTCGGCCGCCTCGCCGAACTGGGCCGACGCGCGCTCCTCCTGGGCGAAAGCCTGCACGGTGCGTACCGCGTCGAGCGCTTCGCCGCCTTCCGACACCATCTCGGCCACCCGCGCCTGCGCCTCGCGGGACAGCGCCCGGACCTTGCGGCCGAACAGCACGATCGGCACGACGGTGAGTGGCACGACGGCCAAGGCCAGCAGCGCGAGCTTGGGGTTGGTGACGATCAGCATGACGATGCCGCCCGCGCACATCAGGGTGTTGCGCAATGCAATCGATGCCGAGGAGCCGATGACCTGCTCGATGAGCTGTGCGTCGGCCGAGATCCGGCTCATGACGTCGCCCGAGCGCTTGATCTCGAACCAGGCCGGCCCCAGCCGCACGACATGGGCGAACAGGTCCTTGCGCAGGTCGCCGACGACGCGCTCGCCCAGCCACGAGACGAGATAGAAACGCGCCCCGGAGGCGATCGCCAGCACCACCGCGACGGCCAGCAGCGAGGCCAGCGCGTAATTGAGAATGTCGGGCCGGCCCTGGGCGAAGCCGCGATCGATCAGCGCCCTGAGGCAGGCGCCGAAGGCCAGCACCGTGCCGGCGGCGATCAGGAGAGACAGCAGGGCCAGCGCGACGCGGCCGCGATGGGGCCTGAGGTAGGGCCACAGCAGGCCGAGACCGCCCAGCCGGTTCATTGCGGGCGCCACGCGAGCACGACGCCCAATTCTTCGGAGAGGGTGGCCAGGAGCTCGCCGCCGCCCCTCGTGTCGCGCCACTGCCCGGAGGCGCTGTCGAAGGCATAGTGCCGCGCGCCCGACTTGGGCGAACTCACCCAGATCTGCCGGGTCGGTGCATGTTTGTTGATCACCCAGGTACCGTCGTCGCCGTCGACGGTCAGGATGCCGCCCTGCAGCTCGGCGTCGACATGGCTGCCGATTCCCTCCTCGAGGGCGGCCAGCAGGCTGTCGGCGAGACTTTCGAAGGCGCTGTCGGACATGAGCCCGGCCGGTCTACAGGCCCGCCGGGGCCCGGACAACCGGCTTGTCGGAGGTCCCTTGAAACAGGGGGGCCGGACGGCTATACACCCCGCCCTATTGCGCCGGCCGGTCGGAAATCGGCCCTGAAGCGCTGGAGAAGGCCTATGAAAGAGAAGATCCACCCCGACTACCACAAGATCACCGTGGTGATGACCGACGGCACGTCCTTCGAGACCAAGTCGACCTGGGGCAAGGAAGGCGCGAGCCTGCGCCTCGACATCGATCCCAAAACCCACCCAGCCTGGACCGGCGTGCGCCAGAGCATCGATCGCGGCGGCCGCGTGCAGCGCTTCAAGGATCGCTTCGGCATGACCGGCACCGCGGCTGCCGGCATGGGTGCCGGCACCAAGTCGTCGGGCGCCAAGCCCGAGGACAAGCCAGCTAAGGCTGCGGCCAAGAAGAAGTAAGGCCGAGTTTTTCTCAAGCCTCTGCTAGACTGCGCGCCGCAATCCTTTTGAGGAGACGGCGCGTGGAGCCTGTTCGAGTCGTTTGTGCGCACGATTGTCCCGACATGTGCTCGCTCATCGCCCATGTCGAGAACGGCAAGGTCGTGCGCGTCCAGGGCGACCCCGATCACCCCTACACGGCGGGTTTCGCCTGCGGCAAGGTCAACCGCGACGCCGACCTGGTGAACTCGCCCGAGCGCCTCAAGACTCCGCTTAGGCGCACCGGCCCCAAGGGCTCGGGCCAGTTCAAGCCGATCACCTGGGACGAGGCGCTCGACGAGATCGCCGCCAACTGGAAGGCGATCATCAAGAGCGACGGACCGCTTGCCATCCTGGGCTACGCCTACTCCGCCCATCAGGGTCTGATGAACCGCGGCCTGGTGAACGGCCTGTTCCATGCGCTCGGCACCTCGCGCCTGCAGGCCGGCACGGTCTGCGACACCTGCTGCGAAGCGGCCTGGGACGTGACGGTGGGCCCGGTGGGCGGCGCCGATCCCGAGTCGGTCGTACATTCCGATCTCGTCGTCGCCTGGGGCGCCGACCTCGCCGCCACCAACGTGCACTTCTGGGCGCTGGCCGAGGAGCAGCGCAAGAAGCGCGGCATGCCGATCGTCGTGATCGATCCGCGGCGCACGCGGAGCGCCAAGGCCGCCGACCTCTATCTGCCGATCCGCATTGGCACCGACGCCGCCCTGGCGCTCGGCGTCATGCACATCCTGGTGCGCGACAAGCTGGCGGACCGCGACTACATCGCCACGCACACGCTGGGCTTCGACCGCGTCGAACGCGAGATCCTGCCGAAATTCACGCCGGCCCGGACCGCCGAGATCACCGGCCTCGGCGTCGCCGATATCGAGAAGCTGGCGGCGATGTACGGCAACGCCAAGGCCGCGCTGATCCGCCTCGGCGAAGGCATGACCCGCCTCACCCACGGCGGACAGGCGCTGCGCACGGTGGTGCTGCTGCCGGGCGTCAGTGGTCATTACGCCGTGAAGGGTGGCGGCGCCCTCCTCCTTACCGCGGCCTCGTGCGACCTCAACTATGCCGCCGTGCGCAAGCCATCGGGACCGGACACGGCGCGCATGGTCAACCACCTGCGTCTCGGCGAAGAACTCCTCAACATGAAGAGCCCGCCGATCCGCGCGCTCTATGTCTCGGCCAACAATCCGGCCGTGACCTGTCCGGAAAGCCACAAGGTCCGCAAGGGCCTCGCCCGCGAGGACCTGTTCACGATCGTGCACGATCCTTTCATGACCGACACCGCGAAGTTCGCCGACATCGTGCTGCCGGCGGCGAGCTACCTCGAGACCGACGACCTCTACCGCGCCTACGGCGCCTATTGGATGCAGTGGGGCCGCAAGGCCGTGGAGCCCGCCGGTGAAGCGCGCTCCAATGTCGATGTCGCGCAGGCGCTGGCCAGGCGCATGGGCCTCACCGCTCCGATTTTCGCGCTCTCGCCGCAGGACGCCGCCCGCGAGATGTTCAAGGGCGCCACGGGCCCCGCGGCCAAGGCCGATCCCGTAAAACTCTTCGCCGGCGAGCCGATCCACATCGCCCACGATCTCGACGGCCAGCCCTTCAAGACGCCGTCGGGCAAGCTCGAGTTCTATTCCGAGCAGCTGGCCAAGCAGGGCCTGCCGCCGATGCCCGATTGGGTGCCCGATCCGGTCGAGACGGCGGAAGCCGGCAAGTGGCCGCTCCGCCTGCTGACGGCGCCCGGCTACTTCCAGGCCCATACGGCCTTCTCCGGCGTCGGCTTCCTGCGGACCCGCGAGGGCAAGCCCTTCTGCATTCTCCATCCCGAGGACGCCTCGAAGCGCGGCCTCAAGGACGGCGACGAAGTGCGCCTGTTCAACGACCGCGGCGAGATCGGCCTCGTGCTGAAGGTCGCCGACGAAGTCCAGCCCGGCGTGGTGCTGGTGCCCGGCCAGCGCCCGACCGGCGAGGCCGTCGCCGGCACCATCAACATGCTGTGCTCCGACCGCTACACCGACATGGGTGAAGGGGCGACCTACCAGAGCACCTGGCTCGAGGTCGGCGCCTGGAAGGCCGCGAGTGCGGTGGCGGCGGAGTAGGGCTGGAGCTTTCCGATCTACTTCGCCCGCCGTCACTTGACCATCGTCTCGCTGGCGACGCGGATGCGGCCGCTGCGCCGCGCCTTGTCCAGCGCCTCGTAGTCCTTGTCGGTCTGCTTGGCATAGGCGATCGCGAAGCCGGCGATGGCGTCGTCGAGAGCGTCACTGTTGCCGCAGTAGCCGGCGATCATCGCCGGGTCGCCGGACTTGGCATGGGCCAGCGCCAGCGCCCATCCGCACAGGGCACAATATTCCTCGAACGTCTCCAGTTGGTCGATGTCGCCCTCGTTGAACGTAGCGCTGCCCTTCATGTCGGCAAGCTGGCGAACGTAGAAATTGTGGCCCTGGCCTTCGCCCCAGCCGAGGAAAATGTCGGGTGCGCCCTGGGTCAGGCGCTGCCCGACGACCACCCGCCGCCCCTGGTTCTCGAACGGTAGCTGGCCGTCGACATAGGGCGCCAGCACCGAGGCCTGGGCCTGCTTGACCTGGAGGAACAGCGGATCGTCGTTGTCGATGCCCTGCAGCAGGATCACCCAGCAGCCGGTGCCGACGCTGCCGACGCCCACGACCTTGCGTGCCGAGTCGACGAGGCGATAGCGCGACAGCAGCTTCCGCCGATCGTAGGTCAGCGAGTCGATGTAGGAGCGCAATATCATGTCGAGGGCATTGTTGATCGGCATACCGTTCTCGAGGTGCGTCTCGCGCACGATAAGCGGCACTTCCTCGATGATGCGATGCTCGCCATCGACCTGCTCGGTCAGCTTGTCGAGCGCCTGCACATGGCCCTTCTCGCGCGCCTTGGCGATGGCACGCTCGGCCCGCCGACGCGCCTTGACGGACAAGGTGTCCATCACCGCCCGCTCGTCGATGCGGTTGTACCAGACCTCGAGATAGCCCATCTCGGAGAAGCGGCGGATGCGCTTGCGGTAGGAACGCACGGCGGCGCGCGCCGCGTCGGCGGCCTTGTCCTTGTCTCCTCCCATGAAGCGCACCGCGACGGCGGCACTCGCAGCCAGGCGCTTGAGATCCCACTCCCACGGTCCGGGATGAACCTCGTCGAAATCGTTGATCGCGAAAATGAGATTGCGTTCGGCCGATGCGAAGACGCCGAAATTGGCGACGTGCATGTCGCCGCAGGCATTGACGAACAGACCGGTGACCGGCGTGTTGGCGAGATCGGCCGCCATGACCGCGGCCGAGCCGCGCAGGAAGGCGAACGGCGAGGCGAGCATGCGGGCGAAGCGGACCGGCACCAACTTCTGCACGCGGCTGATGTTCTGCTGCTCGAGGATACTGATGGGATCCGGCCGGTCGGGATTCTTGGCGAAGTGGGCATGGTCGGCCCGCGGCACCTCCTCGCGCAGCGCCTTGCCGATGGCGAGGCGTTCCTTCACCGACGGGCGCCTGTCGGTGAAGCTGGCCAGCATGGCGAGATCTTCAGTAGCCTCGCCAAGTATCTTCACGTGTGCCCGATCCTCGGCATGCCGCTTTACGGTGGCCATCGTCAGCTCCCCCCTCGTTTGACCGGCCATACCTAGCAGGTCCGATGAGTTCGCGGCACTGTTCGAGATCGCTACACTGGATCCAGTTTCATCAACGGCTCCACGGCAATTCCCGTTCGCGTCGCTCGGAGCGGCGCTGAATCGAAATAGACCCGCTCCTCGGCGATCCGGCCATCGCGCAGGCGGAACTTGTCGACACCGCTCCAGTCGATTCGGCGACCGCCGACGATTCGCGTCGCCTGCCATTCGACGATCACCACATCGCCACGCGCCGTCCAGTCGAGCAGCTGCCAGACATGGTCGGGCGCCGTCTCGCGCACCAGTTCGGTCAGCCGCCCCAACTCCTTGCCGGCGACCGGCCGGTCATAGAGCGGCGAATGAAGCACGCCCTCGGGATGCCACAGGGCGAGAAACGCCGCGCCGTCGCGGGCGGCCCACGCGGCGGCAAACCTGGTCACGAAATCCTGGACGTCCTGCTCGGTCATGTCGGTGCTCCTGTTGTAGGAGCAGACCCTTAGGTGGCACTGGCCAGGCGGTCTGGCGCGTTTCGGACGTCACGTCCGATCACGCCAGACTAATGGCTGGGAGCGTGCTCTAGACGAACCTGTGCTGCGTACGCTCGCGCCTGGCGAGCTTCGGCACCGCCTGTCCGACGATCAGCGTCTTGAAGTGCTCGCTCTGCTGGTGCTCGGCGAATGCGGCTTCGTCCTTGAAGACTTCGTAGAAGAAGAACTTCGCGGGCTCGGTGAGCGACTGGTGGATCTGGAAGGCTTTTACGCCCGGCTCGCGCTGGGCCTGAGGCAGGAACTTCTTGATGATGCCGACCAGCGTATCGACTTCTTCCGGCTTGGCCTCCCAGAAAGCCGTGACGACAAGACCGGTCCGAATCTCGTTTAGATCGCCCATATGCTTCTCCTTTGATGCGAGGAGCGATCACGATAGGCGACACATCCGGTCCGACGTTTCGGCACCGGTCGAACCGATATCAGGCGATACGCCTGGAAAGCCATACCAGGCGTCCGCCCATGACCGCGGCGACCATCGCCACCACAACAAAGCTGATCGGAACCCAAAAGGCCGCGCTGGCGATGCTGCCGGTCGTCAGACCACCGGACAGGCCGGCGATGTTGGCCACGATGCCGGAGGCGGCGGCGCCCAGCGCAAAACCCGTCTGCTGCACGGTCGCCACGGAACCCGACGCGAGATCGCGCTCGCCCGGCTTCGCGCCGGCCATGATGCCCTGCACGCCGAACACCCAGCAGACGCCGATGCCGAGACCCGTGAGGACGATCAGCGGCGGCAGCACCGCCACGGGTTGCGCGGTCATGAACAGGCCAACCCCGAGCAGGCCCGCGGACATCGCAAGCGGTCCGGCCACCATCATGCGGTCCGACCAGCGGACCGGCAGTCCGGCGACGGCGACGGCCGCCACGGTCCAGCCAAGCGAGGCACCGGCCACGATGTAGCCGGCGACCAACGGGTCGAAGCCGTGCAGGCTTTGCAGGAAGATCGGCACGAAGATCGACAGCGGGCTGTAGGCGAGAGAGACCAGCAGCGCGAACCACAGGGCAACGCCCGTCACCGAGGCGAGCGAAAAGGCGTCGCTCGGAAACAGCGGCGACTCGGACCGGCGATCGAGCGCCAGCATCGCGACGAGGGCGCCGACGGCAACGGCAAAGAGTCCGGCCTTGGCGGCCAGCGTGCCGGCAATGCCCGCCGCCGACATGACCGCGATCGCCGCGCAGATCAGTGCCACGCGGCCGACCGGCAGGCGCCGCGTGGCGCCGCCGCGATCGCCGCGCGCCCGCGGCAGGGCCTGCAGCGCCACGATGGCCAGGATCACCGCCGCGGCCGTCACGGCATAGAACGAGCCACGCCAGTTGCCCCAGGTGGCGAACGTGCCACCGACGAGAGGTCCGACCAGGATGGATATGCTCCACGTGCCGGACAGGAGCGAGCCGACGCGCGGCCACAGCGGTTCAGGAAACGCGTTGCCGACCAGCACATAGGCCATGGCCGACAGCACGCCGCCGCCGAAGCCCTGGACGAAGCGGCCGGCGACGACGAAGCCCATCGACGGGGCCAGCGCGCAGAGCAGCGCACCGGCACCAAAGACCAGTGCACCGACCGCGAACGCACGCCTCGCCCCGAACCTGGCCGTCAAACGACCGGTGCAGGTCGCGGCAACGATCGACGAGGCGAGGAAGGCGGTGGTGGGCCAGCTCATCAGCGCGGCGCCACCGACTTCCTCGACGATGCTCGGCAGCACCGTCGCCAGCATCATCACGTTCATGGAATGCAACAGCACGCCGCCCAGCAGCACCGCCAGCAGGGGCAGCCACTGCGGCTTGAGCAGCGTCGTCCAACCGATTTTCTCGCCCGACTCGTCCGACATGGCGGCGAATGATCACGATCCCGCCGGGGCGTCAAACCGGATACCCCTTCCACTGGCGTGACTATACGCGTCCGAAAACCGCGAGCATCGCCCGCGCGTGCGTGAGAAACTGCGCCCATGGAACTGCTCGACCGCAAAACCTACTACCGCGCCTTCCAGACCCGCGATGCCCGGTTCGACGGCCGGGTCTTCGTGGGCGTGACCTCGACCGGCATCTACTGCCGGCCGATCTGCCCGGCGCGTGAACCGAAATTCGAGAATTGCCGCTTCTTCGCCTCGGCCGCCGCGGCGCAGGAAGCAGGGTTCCGTCCCTGCCTGCGCTGCCGGACCGAGATCGCGCCGGACC
>JACPVT010000222.1 GCA_016191685.1 Rhodospirillales bacterium
ATGGCGCCCAATCGTTCACGGCCGGCCGGCCGATCCTCGAGGCGGCCCGCGAGCTCACCTCGCGCATAAAAGCCGACTTCGCCTATGAACCCGGGGCCACCGACATCAGCACGCCGCTGGCCGAGGTCTTCGCCGGCAAGAGCGGCGTCTGCCAGGATTTCGCCCATGTCGAGATCGCGGCACTTCGCGCCCACGGTCTCGCCGCCGGTTACGTCTCGGGCTACATCCGCACGGTTCATTCGCGCGAAGAGCTTGCGCTCCGCGGCGCCGACGCCAGCCACGCCTGGGTGGCGGTGTGGTGCGGCGAGGCCACGGGCTGGGTCCATCTCGACCCGACCAACGACCTGGTGGCCCGCGAGGACCATGTCGCCGTGGCCTGGGGCCGCGACTTCGCCGATGTGAGCCCGCTGCGCGGCGTCATCCTGGGCGGCGACTCCCATACCTACAGCGTCGGCGTCACGCTGGTGCCGACGGGCTGAATCGGCTCTTAACGCTTCGCACAACCACGGTGCATTTTCGCAGGGTGACGAAGAACCGTGCCGCCGCGAGAATTCAAGACGACTGAACAGGACAGGAGCGACAGCTGAGCTTCCTCTATCGATTCTTCCTGTGGGAAGACGGCGTAGGCGACATGCCGGAATTAAGGGCGCTCAAGCCAAAGGAGGCTTTCGAGGTCGTCTGCGCTGCAAAGCAGATCGAACGAGAGGCGACTTTCTGGGACCAGATGAGCGCTCGCAATGTTGTCTGGACGTTCGGCTTGCTTACTTTGCTTTACGTGATCGTGGGTGTTGCAGTCTTTTCCAGATACAAAGACCTCTTCATCGCGAGCTATATCCTCATTCTTCCCTTTATCGTCGTCGGAGGTCTCTTCTTCAGAAGACGAGACCAATCGAGGAAGCTTCGTCCGCGTATCCACGAAGTTCTCAAGGCGCGACAAGCCTCCTCCACGCGGGGCGGTTAGGACAGGAAGTCCTTCGTCCAGCGCGTATAGTCATCGTCACGCGTCACCCTCTTCATGAGATCGGCGTCGGCCACGCCCTGTAGCTTAGACGGCGGCGTCCCGTCACGGAGCGCCTTAAGCGTGTCGTGGACCGCTTTCACGGCCGCCGCGAAGGGCTGATGGCCCTGCAAGGCGATGCGCACACGGCGGGCCGAGAGATAGTCGCGGTCGGCGAGATCGCCTGACACGCCGCCCAGGATCAGCGGCAATCTGGTGGCGGCGGAGATAGCGTCGAGCTCGGCCCGCGTCTTGATGCCGACGAAGAACAGCGCATCGACGCCCGCCGCCTCATAGGCCTGGCCGCGGGCGATGGCGTCGTCGAGGCCTGTGATGATGACCGCGCTGGTGCGGCCGGCGATGGCGAGCAGTGGATCCTGGCGGCCGGCGAGTGCCGCCTTCATCTTGCCGATGCCCTCGGCGATGGAGATGAGGCGCGGCTTGGTCGTGCCGTGGGGCGTGGGCAGGTCGGTGTCCTCGATGCTCATGCCGCAGATGCCGGCAGTCTCCAGTTCCTCGACCGTGCGCTTGACGTTGAGCGCGTTGCCGTAGCCGTGGTCGGCGTCGACCATCAGCGGCAGATTGCCGGCGCGGTTGATGCGGTAGGCCTGGGCGGCGAATTCAGAGAGCGTGAGCACGATCAGGTCGGGGGCGCCAAGCACGGTCAGCGACGCGGTCGAGCCCGCAAACATGCCGATCTCGAAGCCGAGATCCTCGGCGATACGGGCCGAGATCGGATCGAACACCGACCCGGGATGGAAGCAGCGGTCCCCGGCGAGAATTGCCCTGAAGCGGCGACGGCGGTCGGTCCAATGCATGTCGGTTTCCCCTGTTGTGCCGTCCTCCTTAGCAAGCCGCGTGTTGCAATGCAGCGGCGTGTTTCGACGGGCAAACGCGCCTGCCTCCCACGGCGCTTTCTCTGTCCCGGCTGCTGGTTCCCGATGGCCCGGGTGGTCTATTATTTCTTGCACAGAACCACTCGGAGAAATTGGTCTTGGATACGTCGACCCCGTCGGCTGCCAGCCTTGCCGGAGACCCGGCCGTGATCG
>JACPVT010000223.1 GCA_016191685.1 Rhodospirillales bacterium
AGGCGAAGCCGATGAACTTGGTGCCGCCCTTGTGTGCGGCGTGCAGGTGATGGTGGCCGTCGGTTCCGCGCATGTAGAGCGCGTCGGGCGTGCGCTCGGCGCGCACCAGGCCGAAATGGGTGAGGAATTCCTCCATCTCGTCGAGGTCCGGCGCTTCCATGCGGGGAAAGGCAAACTCGGCAACCTTGATCGCTACCATGATGTCCCTCCTATGCTGCCTTGAACTTGTCGGGCAGGCGCTCCTCGTTGCCGAGCGCCACGCGGCGGACGCCGTCGCTGTCGGGGCTGGGCGGGAAGCCTTCGGCCGCGCGCGGCGCCGGAGTCTCGACCACCTTGTTGGAGAGCCGGCCGACGCCCGTCACCTCGACGTCGATCGTGTCGCCCGCCTCGAGCGGTCGCGAGTTGGCGGGCGTGCCGGTCAGCAGGATATCGCCCGGCAGGAAGGTGATGTGGCGCGCGAGATCGGCGATCAGATAGCCGCAGTCGAAGATCTGCTCGCTGACCGCGCCTTCCTGCACCATCTTGCCGTTCTTGTAGCTGCGCAAGGTCGACTGGCGCACGTCGACGCCCGAAACCAGGCCAGGCCCGATCGGACAGAAGCCGTCCATGCCCTTTACCCGCAGCATTGAGCCCGCATCGGTGTCGCGAAAGTCGTGGCAGCCGAAGTCGTTGGACGGCGCGAAGCCCGCGATGCAGCCCCACGCTTCCTCGCGCGTCACGTTCTTGGTCACCTTGCCGAACACGACGGCCATCTCGCCCTCGTAGTTCACGTACTTGTAGCCCTTGGGTTTCACCAGCTCGCCCTTGTGGGCGTTGAGCGCCGTCAGCGGCTTCTGGAAGTAGGTCGGCGTCTTGGGCGGCACCCGCGTATTGTTGAACTCGTAGTAGCGCGAGATGTAGTTCACATGCACGCACAGGATCTTGGTCGGGTTGCAGGGCGGCAGATGGACAACGTCCTTCTCGTCGCAGGTCCGGCCGTCGGCGAAGACGATCTTACCGTCCTTGAACTCAACCCAATAGGCGCTGCCGTCTTTCATGACATGCCGCACTTCCTTGCGCGGCCCCTCCAGAACGCTCATCCGACTGCTCCCTGCTTCGTCGCTTGTTGAATGGCCCGCCACACGTTCTGCGCGGTGGCCGGCATCGCCACGTCCCTGACGCCGAGCGGCGCCACGGCATCCAGCACCGCGTTCATGACCGCCGGCATGGCGCCCACGGTCCCCGCCTCGCCCGCGCCCTTGGCGCCCAGCGGGTTGTACTTGGTCGGCACGGGGTTGGACTTGATCTCCATGCTGCACATGGTGTCGGCGCGCGGCATGGCGTAGTCGAGGAAGCTCGCCGTCAGCAGCTGGCCGCTCTCGCGGTCCCACACAACCTGCTCGCTCAGGATCTGGCCCACGCCCTGGGCGACGCCGCCGTGGATCTGGCCTTTCAGGCCGGTCGGATTCATCACCGTGCCGACGTCGTCGACCACGGCATAGCGGTCGAGCTTCACTTCGCCCGTGTCGGGATCGACCTCGACCTCGCAGATGTGGCAGCCGTTGGGATAGGTGTCCTTTTCGCCGAGGTAGGTGGCGTTCTCGTACAGGCCGCCCTCGAAGCCCTTGGGCAGCTTGGTCGGGTTGAAGGCGGCCATCGCGACCTGCTTCAGCGACACGCTCTTGTCGGTGCCGGCGATCCGGAAGGCACCCTCGGCGAACTGGATGTCCTGTTCGCCCGCTTCCAGGATATGCCCCGCGATGCGCTTGCCCTTGGCGATCACCTTTTCGGCGGCGCCATAGAGCGCCGAGCCGCCCAGCACCGTCGAACGCGAGCCGTTGGTGCCCATGCCGAAGGCGACGCGATCGGTGTCGCCGTCGATGAACTGCACGTCTCCGGGGTCGATGCCGAGACGCTCGTTCAGGATCTGCTTGAACATGGTCTCATGGCCTTGGCCCTGGTTCTTCGTGCCCATCAGGAGCGCTGCCGTGCCGCTCGGATTGAAGCGGATCTCGGCATATTCCGGCTGCGCCGTGCCGGCGGCCTGCTCGATGGCGTTGACGATGCCGAGGCCGCGCAGCTTGCCGCGCTTCTTCGACTCCTCGGCCCGCGCCGCATAGCCCGCCACGTCGGCGAGCTTGATCGCCATATCCATGTTCTTCTCGAACTGGCCGCAGTCGTAGAACGGCCCGACCGGGCTCTGGTACGGCAGCGCCGATTCCGCCAGCATGTTCTTGCGCCTGAGCTCGACGCGATCGACACCGAGCTCGCGCGCCGCATCGTCGATCAGGCGCTCGATCAGGTAGATCGCCTCGGGCCGCCCGGCGCCGCGGTAGGGCGCGGTCGGGTTGGTGTTGGAGAGCACGCCCACGATATTGATGTAGGCCTTGGGGATCAGATAGACGCCCAGCACCGTGCCGATCATGCCGAACGGCGACAGCAGGTTGCGGTCGGAACCGACGTAGGCGCCGATGTTGGCCAACATGTTGAGGCGCAGCGCCACGAACCTGTTGTCCTTGTCGAGCGCCAGCTCGATCTCGCCGATGTTGTCGCGGCCGTGCTCATCGGCCATCACGGCTTCGCTGCGCTCGCAGGTCCATTTCACCGGACGCAGGAGCTTGCGCGCCGCCCACAAGGTCAGGCGGTGCTCGATGTATTGCCAACCCTTGGTGCCGAAGCCGCCGCCGACGTCGCCCGAGATCACCCGCATCTTGCTTTCGGGCACCTTGAAGACGTTCTGCGCCAGCATGTTGCGCACGCGATGGGGATACTGCACGTCGGCATAGAGCGTCATGCGATCCTCGCCGGGATCGTAGACGCCCAGGGTGCCGCGCGGCTCCATGTACTGGGCGTGCACGCGCGTGATCACGTAACGCCGCTTGATGACTTTCGCCGCACCCTTGATCGCCTCGTCGGCCGCCGCCTTGTTGCCGCGCTCGGTGAAACAGGAAATGTTGTCGGGACAGTCGTCCCACACCGCCGTGGCGCCCGGCTTTACCGTATCGGCGGTCGAGGTCACCGACTTCAGGGCCTCGTAGTCGATGTTGACCAGGTCGACGGCGTCCTTGGCTTCGGCCAGCGTGTCGGCCACCACCATCACCACCGGATCGCCGACATAGCGCACGCGGTCGGTCACCAGCGGCGGCCGCTGCGGGGCGTACATCGGCTTCCCGTCGGGACGCTTCCGCGGCATGTTGGCCTTGGGCATGCCGAGACCGTCGGCCACGACATCGTGGCCGGTGTAGACCGCCAGCACGCCCGGCGCCTTGCGTGCTTCCTCGACGTCGATCGACTTGATGAGGGCGTGGGCATGCGGCGAACGCACGAACACCGCATAAGCCTGTCCCGGAAGATTGACGTCGTTGATGTAGCGGCCCTGCCCGCGCAACAGCCGCGGATCCTCGAACCGCAGCACCGGCTGGCCAATTCCATACTTGCTCATGACGTCCTCACTCCCGGCAACGAATCGACTTCATCCGACATCAAGCCCGAACCCTAGCCCAGGGGCCCCAGGAAGGCCGGGTCGGCGTAGGTGTCCGACATCGGCTCCAGGCTCTCCGGCCACTCCTTGCCGACCTTGCGGCGCTGGCTGGCCGGCCGCGGTTGGCCGTCCCAGCCGACGCGCTCCATATAGTAATAGAGCATCAGGCAGTGCCCGGCCGGATCAAGGAAGTGCGCGGCGTAATCGACACCGGGATACAGCTCCGGCGGAATCGCATCGCTCGACCGCACGCCGTTCTTCTTCAGGAACGAAACCGCGTCGCGGAGCTGGCGGTAGCTGCCGACCTGGATGCCCATCGAGGCCACCGACGTGTCGGGGTTCAGGCCCAACTCGCCACGCAGCGCCTTGGGAAACAGCGACAGGCTGTGGTGCTCGCCGCCGTTCCTCAGGAAGACGCAGCGATGGCCCTTGTAAGTCACCGCCTCGGTGCGCACGAAGCCCATGGTCTCGGTGTAGAAGGCCTCGGAGGCGCCGATGTCGGCCACGAACAGGCTCATCGGCCCGATGTTGGTGACCTTGAACGGCCTCGGCAGGCGCACGCCCGCGACCACGTACTCCTCGCCGCTGCGATCGGCGATGGTGTTGCCGGCGTTGATGTCGATGCCCTTGGCCACGGCATCGCGGACTTCCTGCTCCTCCGAGATCTGCGGCAGCTCGGGCTGCTCGCGGAAGGCGCGGTAGTACATCGTCTCGGGCTTGCTGCGGCCGTCCCAGCCGATCTGCTCCATGCCATAGTAGAGCTCGACAGTGTGGCCGTCGGGATCGCGGATGTAGGTGTGCCAGTTGCTGCCCGGCATGTCGCGGCCGACGCGGCGGATCTCGACCTGCTTGCCGCGGAAATAATCGGCGGCGGCGAACACCTCATCCATTGTGCCGACCTGCCAGGTGATCTGGTTCACCGTGATGTCCTTGGACACCGCATCGTCGCCGAAGATCGCGCCCAGCGACTTGTGCGCCAGCAGGAAGGCGTGGTGGTCGGAATTATGGCTCATGAAGACGATGCGCGGATCGACCAGCCGCTTCGCCATCTCCTCGCGGCCCGGCACCTTGGAGAAGTCCCGCGTGTCGGTGACGCGAAAGCCCAGCAGCTTCGAATAGAAATCGATGCCGCCCTGAAGATCGGCGACATTGAAGCCGAAATGACCGAGGCGGCGGATCTTGAACGGCTGCGGATAGCGCAGGCCGCCGATGTCGTAGGTCGTCCTCTGAAGAGCATCCATGATTTTCCTCCTACGCTTTCTTCCGCTTCGTCATCTCGAGCGTGAGCCCGGGGACTTCCGACGCCGCCTGCTCCACGGTGCCGCGGATGTGCTTCTCGATCAGGCCGCAGGCGAGGGCGACGTCGCGTGCCAGCACGGCGTCGCGCAGCTCGAGATGCTCGTTCCGCCGCCGCGAGCGGGCGTGGATCATGGTGAGCCAATGGTAGCGCCGCGCCTGGTCGAACAGCTCGCTGCGGAAATGCAGCGACCATGGCGAGGTGCAGGTCGCCACCAGCGAATCGTGGAAGCGCTTGTGTCGCTTGCCCCATTCGCGCTTGAGGCTGACGGGATCGTCCGGTGACGGCTTGCCGAGCTTGGACAGCAGGAAATACGAACTCACGATCTCGGCCTCCCAGGCATCGGTGCCGTGGCGGATCGCGTCCGCCAAAGTGCGCGTCTCGAGATAGACCCTGAGCTCGCTGAGATCGAGGAAGTCG
This sequence comes from Rhodospirillales bacterium, assembly GCA_016191685.1. Taxonomy (GTDB): domain Bacteria; phylum Pseudomonadota; class Alphaproteobacteria; order Reyranellales; family Reyranellaceae; genus Reyranella. Next base: position 5,178 of record JACPVT010000223.1, read on the forward strand.
GTGAGAGAGATCGGCGCCACCTGGAAGCCGCGGCCGGCCTCGGTCCGCGCCAGCCCTTCCGAGACCAGATGCGACAGCGCCTCGCGCAAGGTGCCGACGCTGGTGC
>JACPVT010000224.1 GCA_016191685.1 Rhodospirillales bacterium
CGGCGCTGCACATGTCGCCGATTTCCCAGTTGACGGCCAACTCAGCGACGGGCAGGTTAGCCTCATGCACCGCCTCAATTGGCTAGCCGGGGCGCACGCTGCCAGAAGTGGACAGAAGCAGCGAGCAAGGCGTGGCGATCGATTCCGTCGAGGACATGAAGATCCTGTTCGACGGCATCCCGCTCGACCGGATGTCGGTCTCGATGACGATGAACGGCGCGGTGCTGCCCGTGCTCGCGGCCTTCATCGTCGCGGGCGAGGAGCAGGGCGCCACGCAGGCCCAGCTTTCCGGGACCATCCAGAACGACATCCTCAAGGAGTTCATGGTCCGCAACACGTACATCTATCCGCCGACGCCGAGCATGCGCATCGTGGCCGACATCATCGCGCACACGGCCGCGCACATGCCGAAATTCAATTCGATCTCGATCAGCGGCTACCACATGCAGGAAGCGGGGGCGACCTGCGTGCAGGAGCTCGCCTTCACGCTCGCCGACGGTCTCGAATACGTGCGCGCGGCCCTCTCGAAGGGGCTCGACGTCGACGCGTTCGCCCCGCGCCTGTCGTTCTTCTTCGCCATCGGCATGAACTTCTTCATGGAGGTCGCCAAGCTGCGCGCCGCGCGCTTCCTGTGGGCGCGCGCGATGAAGAAGTTCGATCCGAAGAAGGCCGACAGCCTTGCGCTGCGCACGCACTGCCAGACCTCGGGCGTGTCGCTGACCGAGCAGGACCCCTACAACAACATCGTGCGCACGGCATTCGAGGCGATGGCGGCCGCACTCGGCGGCACGCAGTCGCTGCACACCAATTCGTTCGACGAGGCGCTGGCACTGCCCACGCCCTTCTCCTCGCGCATCGCGCGCAACACGCAGCTGATCCTGCAGGAAGAGACGGGTGTGGCGCGCGTCGTCGATCCGCTGGCCGGCAGCTATTATGTCGAGAGCCTCACCGCCTCGATGATCGAGGAAGCCCAGAAGCTGATCGACGAGGTCGAAGCGCTTGGCGGCATGACCAAGGCGGTCGAGAGCGGCATGCCGAAGCTGCGCATCGAGGAGTCCGCCGCCCGCCGCCAGGC
>JACPVT010000269.1 GCA_016191685.1 Rhodospirillales bacterium
GCCAGCGTTCGGTGAGGCGGACCTTCGGCTCGGCGTTGTCCGCGCGGGCCGCGTCGAGGACGAAGCCCTCGAAGCCGGCGCTCATGACCTCGTTGCATTTCTGCACATAGACCGGGAAGCCGCCGCTAGAGGGCATGAAGACCCGCGGCCGGCCGGGACTGTTGGCGCCGACGTACCAGGAGCTGCAGGTCGAGCGCAGCGTGATGTTGGCCGCGTTGCCGACCTGGCCGACCCAGGCTTCCTGGGCCTGCTCGATGGGCTCGATCACGCTCACGCCCTTGGCACGCAGCGCTTCCAGGCAGTCGGCGATGAAATCAACATGCTGCTCGATCGACGGAAGCATGTTGGTCAGCACCGAGGGGCTGCCCGGTCCCGTAATGGTGAAGAGGTTGGGAAAGCCCACGACCGTAAGCCCGAGGTACGACTTCGGCCCCTCGCGCCACTTGTCCTTGAGCGCGACACCACCGCGGCCGCGGATGTCGACCTTCAACAGCGCGCCCGTCATGGCGTCGAAGCCGGTCGCCAGCACCAGGCAGTCGAAGGTGTAGTCGTGGCCCTTGGCGCGCAAACCCTTCGCGGTAACGCACTCGATCGGCTCGTCGCTGATGTCGACCAGGGTCACGTTCGGCCGGTTGAAAGTCTCCCAGTAGCCGGTGTCCACGCACAGCCGCTTGCAGCCGATGATGTTCTTCGGCGTCAGGATCTCGGCTGTCTTCGGATCCTTCACCACTTCACGGATCTTGGAGCGAACGAAATCGGCCGCGGTCTTGTTGGACTCGTCGTTCAACAGCAGGTCGGAGAACGACGCCATGAAGCCTAATCCGCCGTAGGCCCAACGCTCTTCATACAGGCGTCGGCGTTCGGCTTCGGGCGTCTCGATCGCCGACGCCATGTTGATCACGAAATCGATACCGGCCGGCTTGGTCTTGGCGCGCTTGCGCATCTCGGGATAGTGCGCCTTGACCTTGGCGACATAGGCCGGGTCGAGCGGCTTGTTGTGTGCCGGCACGGTGTAGTTGGCGGTGCGCTGGAACACCGTCAGGTGCCTGGCTTGGCGTGCCATGATCGGGATCGACTGGATGGCGGAAGAGCCGGTGCCGATCACGCCCACCGTCTTGCCTGTGAAATCGACACCCTCGTGGGGCCAGCTGCCGGTGTGATAGGTCGGGCCCTTGAAGTCCTGCAAGCCGGGAATCTTCGGCGTGTTGGGCGACGACAGACAGCCCATGGCGGTGATGACGAAGCGCGCCGCGATCTTGTCGCCTCCATCCGTCTCGACCCGCCAGACGTTCGCCGTCTCGTCGAATGCGGCCGCCGCAATCCGGGTTTCGAATTGGATGTCGCGGCGCAGATCGAAGCGGTCGGCGACGTGATTGGCGTAGCGCAGGATTTCGGGTTGGGTGGCGTAGCGTTCGGTCCATTCCCACTCCTGTTCCAGCTCGCGCGAGAACTGATAGGAGTACTGCACGCTCTCGACGTCACAGCGCGCGCCGGGATAGCGGTTCCAGTACCATGTGCCGCCGACGCCCGAGCCGGCCTCGAACACGCGAGCCGTGAAGCCTTTCAGGCGCAAACGATGCAGCATGTACATGCCACCGAAGCCTGCGCCGACGATCACCGCATCGAAATCCGTCGACATTCTTCCTCCGAAAGAGGCAAAAATTCCTGAAACTTAGTGCCCCCCGCTGCTGCCTCTTGCAAGTTGGCATGCCGCCACGCGAGATTGCCCCATGACCAAATCGACGATCGGCGATTCACCCAGGCGGCGCGAGGATGCGCGTTTCGTCACCGGTCAGGGCGCCTACCTGGACGACCTGCGGTTCGACGATCTTGCGCATGCCGTCGTGCTGCGTTCGCCGCATGCGCACGCCCTGATCCGCGCGATCGATGCCGGCGCGGCGCGGCGCGCACCCGGGGTGTTGGCCGTCCTGACCGCTTCCGACGCAACCGCCGACGGGCTCAGGCCGCTCAGACCCTACGTCGAGGCCAACGTGCAGACCGGCGAGCCCTTCGCCTTCGCGCCACAACCGCTGCTCGCCGAAGACAAGGTGCGCTTCGCCGGCGAGCCGGTGGCGATGGTGGTGGCAGAGACCCACGCGCAGGCGCTCGATGCCGCCGAACTGGTCGCCGTCGACTACTCGCCGCTGCCTGCCGTGACGACAGCAGACGCCGCCCGCGCCCACGGGGCACCCATTCTGTCGCCCGAAGTGCCGGGCAATGTCTGCCTCGACTGGCGGACGGGCGACGCCCAAGGAGCGGACGAAGCCTTCCGGATGGCCGCCGACGTTGTCACCTTGCAGCTCGACAATCATCGAATCGTCATGAATCCGATGGAGCCGCGCGGCGGCGTCGGGCTGTTCGATCGGGCAAGTGCTCGATACACGCTTCACGTCTCGAGCCAGAGCATCCACAACAACCGCAACCACGTCGCTCGCGCGCTCGGCGTCGAGGCCAGGGATGTGCGCTTCGTGGCGCCCGATGTCGGCGGCGGCTTCGGCGCCAAGAATTTTGCCTATGTGGAACACGCGCTGATCCTGTGGGCGGCGCGACGGACGGGCCGGCCGGTGAAATGGATCGCCAACCGCAGCGAGGTATTCCTGTCGGACCACGCCGCACGCGACATGCAGGCCGAGGCCTCTCTGGCCCTCGATGCCGCCGGTAAATTCCTCGCCCTGAAGGTCTCGAGTGTCGCCAATCTCGGCGCCTACATGGCGGGCGCCGGCGGCGGCGTGCCGACTTTCCAATACGTTCACCTGCAGGGAACGGTTTATCGCCTGCCGGCGATCTCGCTGCATATCGTGGCCGTCCTCACCAATACCGCCCCGATCGGCGTCACCAGGGGGCCGGGCTTCGCCGAGACGGTGAACATCCTGGAACGGCTGATCGACGCGGCGGCACGACAGGGCGGCTTCGACCGCGCCGAGCTGCGGCGCCTCAACATGGTGCCGCCCGAGGCGATGCCGATGACCAACGCTTTCGGCTTCCAGGTCGACAGCGGGGCCTTCGCGCAGACGCTCGATTGCGCGCTTGTCCGCGCCGAAATGGCCGAATTCGCCGGGCGGCGACGGCAAAGCGAGGCGCGCGGCCTGCTGCGCGGCCTCGGTTTTGCCTATCACATCAAGGGGACGGGCGGCTCGCCCGACGAGAATGTCGACATCCGGTTCGAGCCCGACGGCACGGTGTCGCTGATCACCGGCACGCAGCATATCGGCCAGGGACACGAAACGACATTCCCGCAGATCCTCGCTCATCGACTGGGCGTGCCGAACGAGCGCATCCGGCTGCGGCAGGGCGACACCGACCTGATCGCCAATGGCGGCGGCCACGGCAGTTCGCGCGCGACCTATATGGGCGGCACCGCGATCTGGCGCGCCTCGGACTCGATCATCGCCAAGGGCATGGCGCTGGCCGCCGACGCGCTGGAAGCGGCCGAGGCCGACATCCGCTTCGAGGACAGCCGCTTCGTCGTCTCCGGTACCGACCGCGGAATCGGCATCCTGGAGGTCGCGGCGCTGGGCCGCGAGAAGGGCAAGCCGCTTGATACCTTCCATGCCTGGACGCGCGAGCATATGACCTTTCCCAACGGCGCACACGTGGCCGAGGTCGAGATCGACCGCGACACCGGCCGCGTCGAACTCGTGCGCTACACCGCGGTCGACGACTATGGCGTGCTGGTCAATCCGATGATCGCGTCGGGCCAGGCGCACGGCGCGATGGCCCAGGGCGTCGGGCAGGCGCTGCTGGAGCACGCGACCTACGATCCGCGCTCGGGCCAGATGATTGCCGGCTCGTTCATGGACTACGCCTTGCCCCGCGCCGACGATCTGCCATCGTTCGATCTCGGCTTCAACGCGACGCCGTGCACGACCAACCCGTTGGGCGTGAAGGGCTGCGGCGAGGCCGGCGCCATCGCGGCCTTTCCCGCCATCGCCAACGCCATCCTCGATGCGCTGGCACCGCTCGGCGTCAAAGGCTTCGACGGGCCGGCCAGCCCGGCGTGCATCTGGCAGGCAATGGAACGCGCTCGATGAAGCGCCACGCGCCCGCAGCGGCGCGCAACCGCCAGCCCATCCTCGATGTCCTGCGGCCGAGGCTGCCGACGGCGGGCTTCGTGCTCGAGGTCGCAAGCGGCAGCGGGGAACACATCGTCCATTTTGCCGAGGCCCTGCCCGGCCTCGTCTTCCAGCCAAGCGATCCCGATCCCGACGCGCGTGCCAGCATCGACGACTGGGTGCAGACCGAAGGCCTCGGCAATGTCCGTGCCGCCATGGCGCTAGACACCGTGAACGACGTCTGGCCAATCGAGCGCGCGGACGCCGTGCTTTGCTGCAATATGATCCACATTGCGCCGTGGGAGGCAGCGGCTGGCTTGATCGTCGGCGCCGGCCGCGTCCTGCCGCGCGGCGGCATTTTCTACCTCTATGGACCCTATCGTCGCGCCGGCCGGCATACCGCGGCCAGCAACGAGGCCTTCGACCTCGATCTCAGGCGGAGAAACCCGGCCTGGGGCGTGCGCGACCTCGAGGCCGTGGCCGCGTTAGCCGCCGCGCAGGGCTTCGGTTTGCCCGAGATCGTCGACATGCCGGCCAACAATCTTTCTCTGATTTTCGAGCGGGCGTGAGCGGCCGGGGCGGTGGCAATCCGCCATCGGATGCGGTAACGCTTGGACCGTTGGAGTGGATCGGTCCTGAGCCTCGATCAGAACCCCGGGGAGCGTCGTCGGAACCATGTTGAATCGCAGCCTCAAGGGCTGGATCGCGCTGCCCCTGCTGGCGGTGTCCCTGTCCGCCTGCAAGCCCGAGAACAAGTTCATGCCGCCGCCGCCGGCCGAAATCAGCGTGGCGCCCCCACTCCAGCAGCAGGTAACGCCGTTCGAGGAATTGACGGGCAACACGGTGTCGTTCGCCACCGTCGATCTCGTCGCCCGTGTCGAAGGCTTCCTCACCGACATCAAGTACACCGACGGTGCTTTCGTGAAGAAGGGCGACACCTTGTTCGTGATCGAACAGACGATGTACAAGGCGAAGGTCAAGGAGGCTGAAGCCGGGCTCGCGTCCGCCAAGGCGGCATTGGTGCAGGCAGAAGCCGAGTTCACCCGCCAGGAGACGCTGCTGCGGCAGAACGTGTCGGCGCAGGCCACTTTCGACGTGGCGAAGGCCAAGCGGGATTCGGCCAGAGCCAACGTCGAAAACGAGGAAGGCAACCTGACGGTCGCCCAGACGAACCTGGGCTACACCATGGTGCTTGCGCCCTTCGACGGCATTGTTTCCAAGCATCTCATCACGATCGGCGAACTGGTCGGCAACGGCGTCGCCACCAAGCTGGCAACTATCGTGCAGCTCGATCCGATGTATGTCGAATTCAACATGAGCGAGCAGGATGTTCTGCAGATCCGGGCGAACCTCAAGGAACGTCGTCTCGACGTCGAGGAACTGAGCAAGATCCCGCTCAGCATCGGCCTGATGAACGAGGACGGATTTCCCCATCAGGGTTTCCTCAATTACGTCTCGCCCGAAATCAATGCCACGACCGGCACGATCCTGGTGCGTGGTCTGTTCAACAATCCGACGCGAGCCCTGATCCCGGGCTTCTTCGTCCGAGTGCAGGTGCCGATGGGCCTCGGCGCAACGGCTTCTCTGCTGGTGCCCAACCGTGTGATCGCCGAGGACCAGGCGGGTAAGTACCTTCTGGTCGTCAATAGGGACAATGTCGTCGATCAGGTGCGGATCACCACCGGAGAGCTGCTACCCGGCGGCCTGCGGGTGATCAAGACGGGCCTCAAGGCCGACGACCGCGTCGTGCTCAGCACCAACAGCCGCGCGATACCGGGCGGCAAGGTGGTTCCCAAACCCACCACGATTCCCGTGACGCCCGGCGGCGCCACGAAGTGACTCGGCCGGAAGCGCACCGATGATTTCAGCATTCTTCATCAACCGGCCGGTTCTGGCCAACGTTCTTGCGATCATCATCGTGCTGATCGGCGGTGTGGCGCTGCTCACCCTGCCGGTCTCCCAGTATCCCAACGTCGTGCCGCCGACGGTCCAGGTCACGACGACCTACCCGGGCGCCAGCGCCAAGGTCGTCGTCGACAACGTCGCCCTGCCAGTCGAACTGCAGGTCAACGGCGTCGAGAAGATGATCTACATGCAGTCCTACAGCACCGATGCCGGCACCTATACGCTCACCGTCACGTTCGAGATCGGCACCGATCTCAACTTCGCCCAGGTGCTGGTACAGAACAAGGTCAGCGCGGCGCTCGCCTCGCTGCCCGCGTCTGTCCAGGCGCAGGGCCTGATCGTCGAGAAGAAGTCGACGGCGATCCTTCAGATCGTGTCGCTGACCTCGCCGGACGAGCGCTACGACAGCCTCTATCTCAGCAACTACGCGACCATCAACCTGGTCAACGAGCTGTCGCGCCTGCCGGGTGTCGGCAATGTCAACGTGCTTGGCGTCGGCCAGTATTCGATGCGGGTCTGGCTGGATCCGGAGAAGCTCTACACCTACGGCCTCGCGCCGTCGGACGTCACCCGCGTTATCCAGCAACAGAGCCAGGATGTGAGCGCCGGTCAGGTCGGCATGCCGCCGGCGCCGAAGGGATTGGACTTCCAGTACACGATCGACGTCGTCGGCCGGCTGAGTACGCCCGAAGAATTCGCCAACATCATCGTCAAGGCTGATCAAGGTAACGGTGGCCGGATCGTCCGGATCAAGGACATCGGCCGGGTCGACCTCGGCGCCCAGACCTATGCCCAGACCTCGCAGATAAACGGCAAGCCCAACTCTGGAATCGCCATCTATCAGCTGCCCGACGCCAACGCTCTCGACGTCGCCAACGAGGTCAGGGCCAAGATGGCGCAGCTCGCCAAGAATTTTCCGCCGGGTCTCGCCTACAGCGTGCCGTTCGACACGACCCGCTTCGTCAAGGCGTCGATCAACGAGGTCTTCATGACGCTGATCGAGGCCGGCATCCTGGTCCTGATCGTGATCGTGATCTTCCTGCAGGATTGGCGCGCGATGCTGGTGCCGGCAACGACGATCCCCGTGACGATCATCGGCGCCTTCGCCGCCATGGCGGCGCTCGGCTTCACCATCAACACGACGACGATGTTCGGCATCGTGCTGGCGATCGGCATCGTGGTCGACGACGCCATCGTGATCGTGGAAGGCGTCGCCCGCCATATCGAACGCGGCATGTCGAGCCACGACGCCGCCATCAAGGCGATGAACGAGCTGTTCGGTCCGGTCATCGGCATCACGCTCGTGCTCATGTCGGTGTTCGTCCCGGCTGCCTTCCTGCCCGGATTGACCGGCCAGATGTTCGCCCAGTTCGCCCTAGTCATCGCCGCCACGGCCCTCATCAGCGCCATCAATGCCGCCACGCTGAAGCCGACGCAGTGCGCGCTGTGGCTGAGGCCGTCGGTGCCACCGGAGAAGCGCAACATCTTCTTCCGCAGCTTCAACAAGATCTACGACAAGCTCGAGAACGCCTATGCCGCCCTGGTCGGCGCGATGGTCAGGCGCGCCGGCCTGATGGTCCTGCTCGCCCTTGTGCTGGCCGGGATCGGCGCCTGGGGCGTCGGCCGTCTGCCGACGGCGTTCATTCCCAACGAGGACCAGGGCTATCTGATGATCGGCGTTCAGCTGCCTGACGGTGCCTCGCTGGAGCGCACCGGCGCGACGCTCGATCAGGTGAGCAAGATCGCCATGGCCATGCCGGGCGTCGAGAACGTGGTGGCGCTGGGCGGCATGTCGGTGCTCGACAGCAACTCCGCCCTCGCCAATGCCGCCGTGTCCTACGTCATCCTGAAGGACTGGGGAGTGCGCGAAAAGGCGGAGGGCCAGGACTTGCGCTCGATCGTGCTCGGCCTGATGCGTGAGCTGCAGGTCCTCCAGGATGGCCGCGCCTTCGTCATCGTGCCGCCCGCCATCCAGGGCATAGGCAATGCCGGCGGCTTCCAGATGCAAGTCGAGCAGAAGGACGGCAGCTTCGACTATGCCAAGCTGCAGGCCGTGACCGACGCCATGGTAGAGCAGGCCGGCACGCAATCCGCCCTTGCCAACCTCGTCACCTCGTTCCGCGCCGGCGCACCGCACGTCCGCGTCGAGGTCGATCGCGTCAAGGCCGAGTCCCTGAAGGTCCCGGTCGGCGAGGTCTTCACGACGCTCTCGTCCTACATGGGATCCGGCTATGTGAATCGTTTCAACAAGTTCGGCTTGAGCCTGCAGGTCTTCATTCAGGCCGATTCGCAGTACCGCACGCGACCCGAGGACATTCTGAGGCTGCAGGTGAAGAACCTCGACGGCCAGATGGTACCGATCGGCGCGATCGCCGAGCTGCGCCCGGCGCTGGGCGCACCGTTGATCAGCCTCTACAATCTCTATCCGTCGGCCGCGATCGTGGGCTCCCCGGCGACGGGCTTCAGCTCCGGCGAGGGCATCGCCCTGATGGACGAAATCGCCAAGGCGATCCTGCCGCCTGGCACCGGCTACGAATGGACCGGGATGGCCTATCAGGAGAACATCGTCGGCAACCAGCTGCTCTACGTGTTTGGCCTCGCCATCCTGCTGGTCTATCTCTGCCTTGCCGGCCAGTACGAGAGCTGGGTGGCCCCCTTGGCGGTGATCCTGGCTGTGCCGCTTGCGCTCAGTGGCCCGGCCATCGCGCTCTCTGCCGTCGGGCTCGCCAACAACATCTACACCCAGATCGGCCTGATGCTGCTGATTGCGCTCGGCGCCAAGAACGCCATCCTGATTGTCGAGGTGGCGCGCGAGAGCCGGTTGGTCGAAGGCAAGGACATCGCCCATGCCGCCGTCGAGGCGGCCCGCACCCGCTTCCGCCCGATCCTGATGACTTCCTTCGCCTTCATCCTCGGCGTCGTGCCGCTGGTGACGGCGACTGGTGCGGGCGCCAACTCGCGCATCTCGTTGGGCCTCTGCGTCTTCAGTGGTATGATCGCCTCGACCTGCCTTGCCGTCCTGTTCGTGCCGTCATTCTTCACGGTGCTGCAGCGCTTCGAGGAACGGAAAATGAAGGCGCCCAAGGCGCCGCCGGCCGAGGTTGTCGCCGCATCGCAGTGATGCGGGAAAGGACTTGAAACTGGGCAAAATTCTGACCTCTGCGGTGTCGATCGGCATCATCGTCCTTGGTGCCTGCTCGATCCCGGAGCGCGGGCCGGCGGTGCCAGCCACCGATACCGCCCGCGCCCTGCCGCTCGGCATTCACAACGCCCGGTTCTTCGCCGACGGCGACCCGAAGGTCATAGTCGAGGAAGGGATGCGCGCCTCCGAGCGGGAGGTCGCGGCGTTGCGCGCGGAGGGCAAGTCCACTGCGCGGCTGCCGCCGGTTTATTACCTCGCCGTCTCCGGCGGTGGCGACAACGGCGCTTTCTCCGCCGGTCTGCTGAACGGCTGGACCGCGCTCGGCACGCGACCGGAATTCAAGATGGTGACCGGCGTCAGCACCGGCGCGCTGGTCGCGCCCTTCGCCTTTCTCGGCCCCAGCTACGACGACGCCCTGCGGGACGTCTATACGACCATGACCCCTGACAAGGTCTTCCGCGCGCGCGGCATCACCGCTGCCCTGTTCGACGACGCCATGGCCGATACCGGCCCGCTGGCCCAGGTGATCGCGGGCTACGCCGACCAGAAGATGTTCGATGCGATCGCGCGCGAATACCAGAGGGGCCGCCTGCTGCTGATCGGCACCACCCATCTCGACGCCCAGAGACCGGTTATCTGGAACATCGGCGCCATCGCCGCCAGCGGCCATCCCGGCGCCCTGGAGTTGTTCCGCAAGATCCTGCGCGCTTCGGCGGCGATCCCCGGGGCCTTTCAGCCGGTGATGGTCGACGTCGAGATCGACGGCAAGAAGTACCAGGAGATGCACGTTGATGGCGGCGCGATCGCCCAGCTCTTCCTCTACCCACCATCGATCAACCTCGCCGCCAGCGGATTTCTCCGGCAGCGGCATGCCTACATCATTCGCAATGCGCGCCTCGACCCCGACCATTCCGCGAGCGAGCGGCGGACCATCTCGATCGCTGGCCGTGCGATCGTTACCATGCTGGCTGCAAGCGGCCAGAACGACGTGCTGCGGACCTACTTCGTCAGCCAGCGTGACGGCGTCGACTATAACCTGGCCTATATCGGGGCGGATTTCAGCGCCCCCAAGGCCGGCGAGTTCGATCAAGCCTATATGCGCGCGCTCTACGCCTATGGCTTCCAGGAAAGCAAGGATGGCCGCGCATGGCACAAGCTGCCGCCCGGTCTCGAACGCTCGGCCACACCCAAGCTGTAGCGGGCAATCGGTCGCTGAACCTTCAAATCAGACGCAGCGACATCGGCTCGACGGTCCCACCACCCATTGGTCACACGCACCTGCCCGATGACTGCCTAGCATCGGCATCCCGTTTGTGCTCTCCAGGAGGGATCGCCGTGGCATACAGTGATACGAAGGCACCCGCGCGTGAAGCAGGGTGCGAGCGATCGACCCTGAAGTCGCGTTTCAAGGATGTGCTGCGACCGCTTGCCTCGGCTCTGCCAGACCTATCTGGTCTGCCGTCATGGCCGCGCACAATGGGAATGCTGCAGCGGTGCGGCTTCACGCCGGTCACTGTGTTCGACATCGGCGTCGGCTATGGCACTTTCCCGCTCTATCGGGCGTTTCCGGGCGCATTCTATCACCTGGTCGATCCGGCACGAGAGTCGCTCGCTTATATGCATAGACTATCGCGTCGATTGCGTTGCGACATCCATCCTGTTGCCCTGGGCGATCATGATGGTGAAGCCGCGCTCGAAGTCCGAGCCGACATCCAGGAATCGACCCTGCTCGAGGAGTTCGGGGAACGGAAAGTGCGCCGCGTCGACCGTGTGCCGATCCGCCGCTTCGACACGCTTTTCGGGCCGATTGCCCGGCCCGCTTTTTGCAAGATCGACGTGCAAGGCGCCGAACTTCTGGTGTTGGCCGGAATGACCGGCCGGCTCGCAGAGATCGATGCGCTCGTGATCGAGACCAGCACCATCGCCACGGTCAAGGGTGGAGCGGAAGTGCAAGATGTCGTGCGTTTTCTGGGCGAACACCGCTTCGCACTGGCCGACATCATTGGCCTGCGTCGCCGGCCGCTCGACGGCGCGACGGCACAGCTCGATCTCCTGTTCATGCCGAATGACGCCGCCCCGCGCCACGATCGCAGATGGTCAGCCCGCGCCTGATTGTGCATCACTGGCGCCCTGTACTGTCCATTATGGGTTGAAATCGGGGATCTTTGCGGTCGCGGCCGGCAGTGGCCAACTTGTGACCGTGCGTAGTGTCACGCGGTCACGCTTGCACTGCGACTGTGCAGGCGCAACATTCGCCTTGGACGGATATCGGCGGAGTGCCTGCGACGAGTTGTCAATATGATGAGATGCACGGAACCGGAGCATCCCTGTGTCGTTTGCGTGGTCGGGCGTGGGGCTGGGCTCATGGCATGCCCCAAACCTGCCACAAGGCACCACTAGGGCTCTGTCGACGCACTTGCGGAAGCAATATGAAGATCAGGAGCCTGATGACGCAGACCGTGGGGGTCGGACTACTGCTCTTGTCGGGGTGCGAGGTCGCTCGTAGCGCACGTGACGATTTCGCTCGGCTGACATCGTCTCAACCTGCCAATTCGCAGGTGCGAAAGGCAAGCCCCGCTCCGCCGCAGGCGGCGGCACGGGCGCCAGCTACGTCGCATTCGGCAACGAGCGCCTTCGAACCTTCAGCGACAGGCGGTGGCGCGGTCTCGGAGACAGAACCTACTGCCGTGGCAACGGCAAAGGACAGGGCGGCTATCGACCTGACCGGCGCCAGCGAGAACAAGCTTCGGGCGCTACTGGGCGCTCCAACAAGCGAGGAGGATCACCCACCCGGAAAGCAATGGCATTACCGCGACGGAAAATGCACGCTGGACGTTCAGCTCTATCCGGACGTTCAGACGAAGCAGTTCGGCACTCTAGCGTACAAGGTGAAGAGCGATGACAACACAGATGAAGGACAACGTCTCTGCTTGGCCCAGCTCCAATCCCGACTTCAATCCCGGCGTTAGTAATTCCGCGGATCGGCGGATTCATCTCGCCTTTGTCGAGGACGACGATGACTATCGGGAAGCCGTGACGGGCGAGCTGGGCGACCACGGCTTCGCGGTTGAGAGCTTCAGCGATGGCCCGGCCCTGCTCGATTCCTTCGCCGCGGGCGCAGAAACAGAGATCATCCTGCTCGACTGGAACCTTCCAAGCGTGTCGGGCATCGATCTCCTGCCGAAGCTTCGCCGCAATGGAATAGCGCTTCCCGTCGTCTTCCTCACCGGGCGGTCCGAGCCGGCCTACGAAAAGCTGGCTTTCGACCGCGGCGCCCTCGACTTTATCGACAAGGCTCGCGGCGTGCCGATCCTGGCGCAGCGGCTGCGACTGATCGCCGAATCGACCAAGAAGCCCGCCGAACCGGAGTTCGAGGGCAATTTCCACTGCGGTCGCCTTATGCTCAAGCCCGGCGTGAGCCGCGCCTTCTGGAACGATTGCGACATCAATCTCACGCTCACCGAATTCAAGATCGTGCATCTACTCGCCGCCAATGTGGGTAGCTACGTAACGTATCGCGCCGTCTACGACTGCATGCACTACGTAGGCTTCATCGCTGGGAGCGGCGAAAATGGCTATCGAACAAACGTCCGTTCCTGCATCAAGCGAATTCGAAACAAATTCCGCGCCATCGATCCAGACTTTGCCGAGATCGATAACTATCAGTCCTTCGGCTACCGTTGGGGCAAGGTCTAGCACTGGCACGCGCATCCGCTGGTCAGCGCTCCGCCGGATCTCCGCATCACTGACGCTGAAGCTGGTTGTACTGGTCGGCATCTTCGTGGCTCTGCCTGTGGTACTTTATTGGCAGTTCGAGAGCGCTGACCGGCAGATGCGCGAACTTGTGACACGCGCCATCCAAGACCGCAGCGGCTTGATCGCCGACGCGCTCAGGCCGGCATTGAAGGAAACCGACACGACAATGCCGCTGGCGCTCAACCACGAGCTCGCCAAGTACGGCAGCGACGGCACGGTGCTGAAATTGATGTTCCAGCCTGCCGCAGCCCGTGAATCAGGCCGCTTCTACTTCGTTGCCTCGGTGCCGACGATCCGCGGCGATGCCGTAGCGGCGGAACTCGACGAACTTGGCCAGCGCGGTATCCTGCAGCGCCTCTCCGAGGCTTGCAGGTGGGATGCCACTGACGAGATTCGCTATCGGCAGGCAGATGGCACCGTCGAACTCCTCACGTCGATCATTCCGATCGTCGCTCGCGGCGGTTGCTGGGTGCTGACCTCGACCCACGTCACCTCGGACTTTCTCAATACATCGATCGGCCGACCCTATTGGGAGACACGGGAAATCCGCATGGCGGCGGCCATCTATCTTTTCGTTGCTGTGCTGGCGTTCCTGGTGGCGCTCAGCATCCGGCTCAGCCTTCGCCGATTTCGCACCGTAGCCAACGAGATCACCCAAGGCCGCATCGGCGACGACGCCTTCTCGCGCCGCAACGTCGTGCCCGAGCTGTCGAGCGTAGCGGGTGACTTCGACAAGCTGGTGCACGACCTACGGCGTGTTTCGCGGCAGATCCGGCAGTCCGCCGAAGACAACGCGCATTCCTTCAAAACACCGCTAGCAGCCATCCAGTCGGCGTTGCAGCCGGTGAGGCGCGCCATCCCGGAGACCGACTCCCGAGCGCGGCGGGCGATCGAGATCGTCGATTCCTCGCTCTCGCGGTTGCTCGCCCTGGTGAACGCCGCGCAACGCTATGACATCAGCACCGCAGAGATGCTCGAAGCGCCACGCGTGCCGACTGACGTCACTCACGTGGTCGGCGAAGCCGTCCGTCACTTCCGCGAAATTCTGGCCAGTCGCGATATCCGCATGATCCGCCGTCTCGACGATGGCGTCGTGGTACGCGCCGGACGGGGCATGCTCGAGCTCGTGCTGCAAAACGTGTTGGAAAATGCAATCAGTTTCTCGCCGCCGGGTAGTACCATCGTGGTGACGTTGACTGCCAATGACGCAACGGCCGAGCTGCAGATCGACGATGAGGGGCCAGGTATAGATCCAGCCAAGATTGATCACATCTTCGAACGTTACTTCTCGTCGCGGCCTAGCAACGCCGTGGGTGGCGATGAACCTGTCGAGCATTCGGGCCTCGGGCTCTGGATCGTGCGACGCAACGTCGAGGCGTTGGGCGGTCAGGTAAGCGCGACCAACCGGATCGGTGGCGGCCTTTCGATTGTCATTGTTCTGCCGCGTAGCAGTCATCACTAGCGCTCCGGCGGACCACAGTTTGATCACTGGTCGACGGTCCAAGCGGTACCTAGCTTCCGGTCTGACGAGACTTCGTCGCGACAGGGAGCTCCATGGATACCATCACCGACCTTGCGAAGTTCCAGCAACTGGGTTCGGCGCAGATTCATCCTGTAATCCTGTCAGGTGGCGCCGGTACACGGTTGTGGCCGCTGTCGCGGGCCGCCTATCCCAAGCAGCTTCTGAAACTCGTCTCCGAGCGCTCACTGCTGCAGGAAACCGCGGCGCGCAATCTGGCAGACGTCGGCTTCGCGCCGCCGGTCGTTGTATGCAACGAAGACCATCGCTTCCTCGTCGCCAACCAGCTCGAGGACGTTGGTGTCAGGCCGCAAACGACGATCCTGGAACCGGCCGCCCGCAATACCGGACCGGCCATCGCGGCGGCGGCGCTATGGTTGCAAGCGCGCGATCCCGACGCTTTGATGCTTGTGCAGCCTTCCGACCACGTCATTGGCACGCCAGCCGAATTCCATCGCGCCGTCATGCGCGGACTCGCCGCAGCCCAGGCTGGCCATCTCGTGACATTTGGCGTCAAGCCTGGTCGTCCCGACACCGGTTACGGCTATATCCAGGCAAGCGATCCACTCGATGGCATCGATGATGGCGTACTGGGAGTCGACCGGTTCGTCGAGAAGCCCGACCGAGACACCGCTCAGCGCTTCCTCGACAGCGGTGCGTTCTATTGGAACAGCGGCATCTTCCTTCTGAGCGCACGCTCCTATCTCGATGAACTAGCGCAGATCAATACCGTGATGCTAGACTCCTGCCGCGCCGCCGTCGCAGATGGCCGCGACGAAGCCGGCTGCGTGCGGCTCGACCCCCGGCATTTCGGCCGCGCCCCGGCCCTGTCGATCGACCTTGCGGTGTTGGAACATACTGAGCGCGCCGCTGTCGTGCCGGTGGACATGGCATGGAGCGACATCGGCTCATGGTCGGCTCTGCAAGGCATCGGCAGCGCCGATAACGAAGGCAACGTCATACAGGGAGACGTAGTCCACCAAGCCGTGAAGAACTGCTATTTGCGTTCGGAGGGGCGCTTGGTCGCCGCCATCGGGCTTGAGAATGTCACCGTCGTCGCTACGGACGATGCCGTGCTAGTCGCCGGCGCCGGTGAGGCGGGCGCAGTTTCGGGCATCGTGGAAACCCTACGGCTGCAGAACCGGCCGGAACCGCATCAGCACACGACCTGCCACCGCCCCTGGGGCAACTACCGTACGATCGACACCGGTGAGCGTTTCCAGGTCAAGTGCATCACCGTGAAGCCGGGCGCCAAACTCAGTCTGCAAAAACACTATCATCGAGCCGAACACTGGGTCGTGGTTCGCGGCACGGCAGTTGTGCAATGCGGCGAGGAGCAACGGCTGCTGCACGAGAACCAGTCGATCTACATCCCGATCGGCACCGAGCATCGGCTGGAGAACCCCGGCAAGCTGCCGCTGCAGCTGATCGAGGTGCAGTCCGGAGCTTATCTGGGTGAGGACGACATCGTCCGGATATCGGACAGCTACGGTCGCACCTGAGGCTGTTCCGACGCCCGTGATGTCCCGGATTGGTCACACCGCTGCGGGCTGGTCGAGCGTTAAGTGAAGGAGGCTGGCCCTTGCCGCCCATCCTTCGGGAGACATGGGCGAATGCCGTCCTTCCTATAGGTGAAGACATGCTGGCTAGTACCTTCCCAATCGCCCTCCTGCGCCGCTGGTGTCTGCCGTGGGCAACACTTGCGCTTGCCGGCCTCTTGGCCGCCTGCGAAACCGACCCGACTCCGATCGTTGCGGACGTACCGCCCGCTGGCGGCGCGCTCCAATTGACTACGACAGGCCTGCCCGCTGGCGGCCGGTCAGGGGCAGCCTTGGCCGGAGCCACCTCCGACTATCGGCTCGGACCGAATGACCGAACGCGGATCATCGTGTTCGGCCAGCCCGGTCTCACTGGCGAGTTCGTGCTCGACGGCGACGGCACGCTGGCCTTCCCGCTGGTCGGCAGCATACCCGCCAACGGGATGACGCCCCGCGAACTCCAACAGGCGATCGCCTCCAAGCTGGATCCCCAGTACCTGCGCGATCCCAACGTAACGGTCGAAGTGCTGACGCGCCGGCCCTTCTACGTCCTGGGCGAGGTCCAGAAGCCCGGCAACTATCCCTACGTGACCGGCATCACGGCGCTGCACGCCGTGGCGATGGCCGGTGGCTATACTTACAGGGCCAAGACTACAGAGTACTTCATCAAGCGCCTCGACAAGGACGGCAAGATGGTCCGCGTCGTCGCCAAGCCTGAAACGATCGTCCGGCCCGGTGACACCCTTGAGGTACGCGAGCGGTACTTCTGATGGTGCATGTGCCCAATCCGGACCTGCGATTGCCGCACCGGCGAACCTCGTTGCGGACGGTGCCGTCCACGGAGCGCTACTACCCCACCCAGGCAACGCTCCGCATTGCACCGTCAGCCGAGGACGAGGGCTTCCTCGCGACCCTGCGCAAATTGTGGCGACGGCGCGGCTTCATCGCCGCCTGCACCGTGGCGCTGGGTGGAGCGGCGATCCTGGTCGTCGGGTCAATGCCCTCGTTCTATGTTTCCGAGGCGAGGGTCTTGGTGGGCATCCAGGCGCCGCGCCTACTCAACAACGTCGAGGCCGTGCTTGCCGATGTGAGCCCTGACGCCGAGCGGGTCCAGAACGAAGGCTTCATCCTGCAATCACGGAACATCGCCCGGCAGGTCATCGACCAGTTGAATCTCAAGGACGACCCCGAGTTCAATCCGGAGCTTCGCAAGCCTTCCCGGTGGGCATCCCTTTCGGATTTTCGCACGTACCTGCCTGCCGCAGCCGCGGCATGGCTCGATCGCGCGTTGACCGACAAAGGGGCCGCGCCGCCACCGCCGGACGCCGCGCAAATCGAGGCTCGGCGCAACGACCGGATGATCGGCATCCTTTTGTCGCGGGTCGATGTGTCGACGCTCGGGCGCAGTCACGTGCTTAGCATCAAGGCCGAAGCGCAGAACCCTGCGACTGCCGCCGCCGTCGCCAATGCGCTGGCCGAGCACTACCTCGAATATCAGCGCCGCGAAAAGATCGCGTCAATGGACCGCGTCGACAAGTTTCTGCTCGGCCGGATCGCCGAACTGCGCGAGCAGGTGCGTAAGTCCGATCAGGCGGTCGAGGACTATCGCCGGTCCAACGATCTCTACAAGAGCGGCGGTGGCGGCGTCACCGCGCAGCAACTCTCCGAACTCAATTCCCAGCTCCTGGCGGCGCAGACGGCCAAGGCCGAAGCGGAATCGAAACTCAACGAAGCCCAAGAAATGCGCAAGGGTGGGCTGGATGGCGAAAGCGTGCCCGAGGTGCTCCGCTCACCCCTGATTTCGGCACTCAAGCAGCAGCTTTCCGACTCCGAGAGGCGCGTGGCGGAAATGTCGGCGACACTCGGCGCGCGCCATCCGTCAATGGCACAAGCTCGGGCCGAAGCCGGCAACGTGCGGGCACGCGTAAATACCGAGGTCGCCAAGATCATCGACGGCCTGTCGCGCGAGGCACGCACAGCCGGCGCCAGGTATGACGCCCTTGCCCAGAACTTCGAGCGCCTGAAGCGCCAGATGGGCTCCGTGAACAACCAATCGATCCAGCTCGAGGCGCTTGAGCGCGAAGCAACCGTAAATCGCAACCTGCTGGAGGCAATGCTGTCGCGCGCCAAGCAGACGACGGGGACCGAGGATATCCTCCAGGCCAACGCCAAGCTGGTTTCTCAAGCCGCACCCTCGGAGGTCCCCGCCTATCCGCCGAAGTCGCTCATCGTGCTGCTTGGCGCACTTGGCGGCCTGATGGTCGGATCCGCGATCGCGCTGTTGCGCGAGAACGGCGACCATACATTTCGGCGCGCCGATCAGATCGAAGCGATAACCGGCCTACCGGTCATCGCCATGGTGCCACAGGTCGGCGGCCGCACGCCGCCAGCAATGCAGGTGCTGCGACAGCCGACGTCGGCCTACAGCGAGGCGCTGCGCCGCCTGCATATCGGCGTCGAACTCTCGGAGACCGCCGAGTCACCCAGGACTATTCTGTTCAGCTCAGCCACACCCGCGGAGGGTAAGTCGGTAATGGCGGCGTCGCTCGGCCGCCTGCTGGCAAGCAACGGCAAACGTGTACTGCTGATCGATTGCGACTGGCGCAGTCCCCGCCTGCATCAGATCTTCCATTGCTCGAACCGCGAGGGCCTCGCCAGCCTGCTGACTGAGCGGCCGGCAGTCCTCGACGAGGTCATTCACCATGACGCGCTATCCGGCCTCGATGTAATGCCGGCCGGCCCATGGAGCCCGCGTTCGGCGCATCTGTTGAGTTCCGACCGCATGCGACACCTGCTCGAGGCTTTGGCCGCGCACTACGATTTCGTGCTGCTCGACACATCGCCCGCCCTGATCACGGCCGACGTTTTGGCTCTGGCGCGCCTCGTCGAGAAGGTGGTGTTCGTCGTGCGCTGGGGCCACACGCGGCAGGAAAATGCGTTGGAGGCCTTGAAGCAGATCGTTGACGCGCAAGGGGATATCGCAGGAGTGGTGATGTCGCGTGTCGTGTCCAAGCAGTATCGGCAGTATGGTCATCGTGATCCATTCTACGAATTCGCCCGGTCGAGCCGGGCCGCCGTGGGTTGAGGTCCCGCCATGCCGTCGGCGCCACCAGTTCTCTTCGTGTCGCGCTACTTCTGGCCTGAGCTGATCGGTTCTGCCCCATTCAGTACCGATATCGCGGAATGGCTGACACGACACGGCCGTGCCACCACGGTCGTGAGCGGCTTGCCGCACTATCCCGAGTCGGCGGTCTTCCCCGCCTATCGCGACCGGCGTTGCCGTTGCGAGGTGATTGGCGGCACGACGGTGGAGCGACTGCGCGTCGGCGCACCTCGTGCAAGTTCCGCCGCATCGCGTATCTTCAATGAGGTCGAGTTCATGTTGCGCGGCCTGGCGGCCCTCGCGACCGGGCGCATCGCCCGCCACCCTGTGGTCCTTGCGCTCTGCCCATCGATCCTGTCGGTGGCGCTGGGCGTCGCGGCCCGTCGGCGCGGCGGCGTCTGCGTCGCCATCGTCCACGACATCCAGTCCGGGCTGGCGGAAAAACTTGGCATGGTGGGCGGAGGCGGCATGGCGCGCATGATGCGCACCTGCGAACGTGCGATCCTGAACCGAACCGACCTTGTCGTCGTCCTGTCTTCCGAAATGAGGGACCAGTTGCACCGCATCGGCGTCTCGGCGCCCATCGAAGTAGTCCCGCTGTGGGTCGACACCGACCTGATCAAGCCGATGACGCCGGTGTCACGACCTGCCGTGAAGGTCCTTTACAGCGGAAATCTCGGCCGCAAACAGGGTCTTGGGCAAGTTGTTGCGCTGGCGGAACGGCTCGCAACGTACCGGCCCGACATCGAAATCATTCTCCGAGGCAACGGAAGCCAAGGCACCGAGATCTCCGCCGAGATCACGCGACGGCAACTCGACAATATCAAGTTGACGCAGTTGCAGCCGCACGAAGCGTTGGCCACCGCCTTGGCCATGGGCGACATCCATCTCGTGCCACAGAATCCGGAGGCAGCCGCCTTCGCCGTTCCATCCAAAGTGTTCAACATCATGGCGGCCGGGCGC
>JACPVT010000270.1 GCA_016191685.1 Rhodospirillales bacterium
CAGCAGCAGCGCCCCCATCGCATCGAACGGCCGCTGCTCCGGCTTGGGAGACGGCAGCAGGCCGGAGAGCGCGAGGGTGACAAGCGCGATCGGCACCCGCACCCAATAGACCGCCGGCCACCCCCACAACTCGACCAGCACGCCGCCCAAGAACGGGCCGACGGCCGCCGCAAGCGCCATGGAACTCGCGAAGGCCGCCAGCGCCTTGGTGCGTTCACGTTCCGAAAACAGCGAGGTCGCAAGCGCGGGCGTACAGGACAACGCCAACGCGGTGCCGACACCCTGGCCGGCGCGCGCCCACAGGAAGAGCGGCCAGTCGGGCGCGGCGGCGCAGGCGGCGCAGCCCACGGCGGAGATTGCGAGACCGATCTGGAAGATCAACCGATGGCCGAACAGGTCGCCGAGCTTTCCCGCGACCAGCATCAGCGAGCCGTAGACCAGCACGTAGCAGATCACCAGCCACTGCACGTCGCCGAGCAGCAGGCGGAAGTGGCTGGTGATCGCCGGTAGCGCCACGTTGACGGCGATGTCGAGGGGCGCCAGCGAGGCGCCCAGACCGACGATAACGAGGCCGAGGGCCGGCCGGATCGCCACTTCTAGAGGTGCTTGCCCAGGAACGTCATCATCCGCTCCCACGCCTGCTTGGCCGCGGCAGCGTTGTGGGCCGGGCTCTTCTCGTTGGCGAAGGCGTGCGCGGCATCGTAGCGGAAGATCTCGGGCTTGGCGCCGCCCGACGTCATCGCCTTTTCGAAGTCATTGACCACCTGGGGCGTGCACCAGTCGTCCTGGTTGGCAAAATGACCCTGGATGGGAATCCTGATCTTGGACGGATCGGCGAGCTGGCCCGGCGGCACGCCGTAGAACGGCACGCCACAGGCGATGCCCGGCACACGCGCCGCCGCCGCAATGGTGAGGGCGCCACCCATGCAGAAGCCCATGACGCCCACCTTGCCGCTCATCGCGGCGAGATGTTTTACAGCGCCGGCAATGTCCTGATCGGAGGCTCCAACGAAATCGAGGCCGCTCATCATGTGGTTGGCTTCGTCCGGCTTCTGCGTTACGCGGCCCTTGTAGAGGTCGGGCGCCAGCGCGTTGTAGCCGGCGGCGGCGAAGCGGTCGGCGACGCCCTTGATCTGGTCGTTGAGCCCCCACCACTCCTGGATCACGACGATGCCGGGCTTGCCCTTGCCCGCCTCGGCGACATAGCCCTTGCAGGTGCTGCCGTCCGGCCGCTTGAAATCGATCATGCTGCCCATGGTTTCCTCCTCGTTTATGTCGTGAGCTTAGAGCTTCGAGCGCAGTTCCGTCTTGAGAATCTTGCCGTAGTTGTTCTTGGGCAGGGCGTCGATGAATTTGTAGTCCTTCGGCCGCTTGAAGCGCGCGATGTTGTCGAGGCAGAGGCGATCGAGGTCGGCCGGCGCCACGCTCGTGCCCGGCCGCGTCACCACGAAGGCCACGACGTCCTCGCCCCATTCCGGATGAGGCCGGCCGACCACCGAGCATTCGGCGACGGCGGGATGCAGGTTCAGGACGTCTTCGATCTCGCGCGGATAGATGTTGGAGCCGCCCGAGATGATCATGTCCTTGGAGCGATCCTTGAGCGTGAGCAGCCCCTCCTCGTCGAAGGCGCCGACGTCGCCCGTCCACAGCCAGCCATCCCGCAGAGATTTGGCCGTGGCTTCCGGGTTGTTCCAGTAGCCCGCCATCACGGTATCGCCCTTGCAGATGATCTCGCCGACCTCGCCCGTCGGCACCTGCCGCCCCTCCTCGTCGACCACCTTCACTGCCATGCAGGAATCGGCGCGGCCGGCCGAAGCCAGCCGCTGCTCCCAGCGCGGATGTGCGCGGTCCCAGTGATAGTCGCGGGAAAGATGCGTGATGGTCATCGGGCTCTCACCCTGGCCGTAGAGCTGCGCCAATTTGTTGCCGAGCAGGTCGAGCGCGCGCTTGAGGTCGGAGACGTACATCGGCGCGCCGCCATAAGTGATGAGACGCAGGGCATCGGGCCTGAGGTCGGAGACGCTACCGTGCTCGATCAGCCGCTTCACCATGGTGGGCGCGAGGAATATGCTGCACTCTGGCCAGCGGTTCATCAGCTCGACCGTCTCCGGCACCTCGTACTTGCCGCTCTCGGGGAAGACCTGCACCGAGCCTCGTCCCAGCATGGGGAAGTTCCACAGGCCGGAGCCGTGGCTGATGGGCGCGGCATGCACGATCGAGCCGCCCGGCGGCGGCCGGTCGACATCGGCATAGTAGTTGAGCGTCATGGCAAGAAGATTGCGGTGCGTCAGCATCGCACCCTTCGGCCTGCCCGTGGTGCCCGACGTATAGAATAGCCAGGCGAGGTCGGTGGGTTCCGCCTCGGCCATCGGGCCGGGGTCACCCACTTCCATGAAAGTGTAGGAGCGCGTGGTGACGTCCACGATCTCCCTGAGCTCGGGCGCGTCCTTGGCGGCCTCGGCGATCGTGTCGGCGAGGTCGGGCGTCACAAAGCAAAGCCTGGCGCCGGAATTCTCCAGGATGAAGGCCATCTCCTTGGCATGCAGCTTGGCATTCATCGGCACGGCTGCGAGGCCGGCATGCCAGATGGCGTACATGACCTCGATCGCCTCGACGCAGTTGGTCATGGCGAAAGCCACGCGATCGCCGCGCTGCAGGCCGAAGCGGACCCGCAGGTGCGTGCTCATGACCGCGACCTTGCGCCACAGATCGCGGTAGCTGAGATAGGGCGAAGTCCCGCGCGCCAAGGCGGGCAGATCGCGGAATTCCTGGGACGAGCCCAGCAGCAGATGAGCGATGTTCATGGCGGCAGAACTATTGCAGGGGCGGCATCAACCTTGCAATGTGCGGCTCATGCAGGATTTCGATTTCGCCATCATCGGCGCCGGCATTGCCGGGGTTTCCGTCGCCTACCATCTTGCGCCCCAGCTCGCTTCAGGGGCCCGCGTGGTCATCCTCGAACGCGAGCATGTGCCAGCCTATCACACCACCGGGCGCTCGGCGGCGCTGCATTCGGAGACCTACGGCAGCGCCGAGATCCGTGCCATTACCGTGGCTTCGGGCCATTTCTACCGCAATCCGCCGCCGGGCTTTACCGACCATCCCCTGCTCACCCCGCGCGGTGCCCTGATCGCCGGCCGTGTCGACCAGGAGGCAGCGATGAAGCAGGCGGCCGCCAACTATGCCCGCCTGGTGCCGAGCGTGCGCTGGCTCGCGCCCGAGGAGGTGCTGCGCCGGCAGCCCCTGCTCAAGCCGGAAGCCGCGGCGGGCGGCGCGATCTTCGAGGAAGCCGAGGACATGGACGTCGCCGCCATCCATGCAGGATTCCTGAAGGGCGCCCGCACCGCAGGCGCGGTGCTGAAACTCAATGCCGAGGTCATCGGGCTCGAGCGCAAGGACGGACGCTGGACCATCAATTTGCGCGGCGACGAGAGCGTGACCGCGGCCAACATCATCAACGCCGCGGGCGCCTGGGCGGACGTGATGGGCGGACTCGCCGGCTGCACGCCCGTCGGCCTGGTGCCGAAGCGGCGCACCGCCTTCACTTTCGACGCCCCTCAAGGGCTCGATCTCGCGCCTCTGCCGATGGTCATCGATTTCGACGAGACCTGGTACTTCAAGCCCGAGGTCGGGCAGTTCATGGGCTCGCTCGCCGACGAGACGCCCTCGCCGCCCTGCGATGCCCAGCCCGAGGAGATCGACGTCGCCACCGCCGTCGAGCGCATCGAGACGGCGAGCACCCTCACCATACACCGCATCAAGAACAAGTGGGCTGGCCTCCGGAGCTTCGTCGCCGACAAGAATCTGGTGGTGGGCTACGACCCCAGGATAGAAGGCTTCTTCTGGCTGGCGGGCCAGGGCGGCTACGGCATCCAGACTGCGGCAGCGGCCGGACGACTGGCGACCAGCCTGGCGCTGGGCAAGGGACTTCCAGCCGACATCCTCGAACTGGGTGTCAGCGAGGCGGCCCTGTCGCCGGCGCGCTTCACGCCGCAGTGATGAAATGATCACAACACATCGCCAAGCCCTGACTTCCCGGTGAGGCTGCCACGGGGGCATGGTTGCGTCGTGGAAACGCCCCCGCGCCCTCCACGACAGATCTCAACAAGGGAGTGACACATGACCAGGAAGACCCTCATCGCCACCGCCGCCGCGATCTTCGCCGCCGGCGCCTTCGCCACGTCCGCCCAGGCCGCCGGCGTCAAGTGTAGCGGCGCCAATTCCTGCAAGGGCACCAGCGCCTGCAAGACCGCTTCGTCAGCCTGCAAGGGCATGAACGCCTGCAAGGGCCAGGGCTGGACCGAGGCCGCCGACGCCGGCGCCTGCACCAAGGCCGGCGGCAAGGTGATGTAACAGAGGTTCGTCGTCCCCCGACGAACCCAGGGCGTCGCGGGAAACCGCGGCGCCCTTTTTGTTTTCTCGGCCTCACCAAACTGTGAGGAAATCAGGCTGATCGGTGACTTGTTCCCCGTCGTATCCGAGGCGCAGGGTCATCCTGCCGTGGCGGCACCTTCGCCGATACGGAGCCAATCTGGGGGAAAAAACAATGACCAAGCGCACCATGCTTGCCACCGCAACCGCAATCTTCGCCGCCGGCGCCTTCGCCACGTCCGCGCACGCCGCCGGCATCAAATGCACTGGCATCAATTCCTGCAAGGGCACCAGCGCCTGCAAGACCGCCTCTTCGGCCTGCAAGGGCATGAACGCCTGCAAGGGCCAGGGCTGGACCGAGACCAGGGACGTCGTGAGCTGTACCTCGAAGGGCGGCAAGGTGATTTAGGTTCGTCGATCGCTCGACGACCAACGGGCGTCGCGGGAAACCGCGACGCCTTTCTTCGTTTTCTCGGGCTCACCAAACTGTGAGGAAAGCAGGCTGATCGGTGATTTGTCCGCCGCCGTATCCGAAGCGCAGGGTCGTCCTGCTCCATCGGCGATTCTGCCGATGGGGAGCCAGTCAGGGAGACAGAACCATGACCAAGCGCACCATGTTCGCCACCGCCGCCGCCGTGTTTGCCGTTGGCGCTTTCGCCCCCTCGGCCTTCGCCCAGGTCCAGTGCACCGGCGCCAACGCCTGCAAGGGCCAGAGCGCCTGCAAGACCGCCAAATCGTCGTGCAAGGGCCAGAACGCCTGCAAGGGCCAGGGCTTCGTCAACGCCGGCAGCTCGTTCGAGTGCACGGTACTCAAGTCCAAGTAGTTTCGGACACGCGGAGCGGCGGGCGTCCCGGGAAGCCGCGGACGCCCGTCCCGCTTGCGGAGTAGGATGGAGCCCATGTCCACCGTCGACTTCGGGTTGGGGCTCCGGCCCGAGCACTACGAGGAGATCGCCGCCAGCCCCGGTCGGGTGAGCTGGTTCGAGGCGTTGTCGGAAAACTACATGGTGCCCGGGGGCAGCCCATTGCACTGGCTCGATCGCATCCGCCGCGACTATCCGATGGCGCTGCACGGCGTGTCGCTGTCCATCGGTTCGATCGACCCGCTGAACGAGCGCTACCTCGACGACCTCAAGGCGCTCGCCGATCGCGTGCAGCCGATGTGGATTTCCGACCACCTCTGCTTCACCGGCCTCAGGGGCCTCAACATGCACGACCTGCTGCCGCTACCCTACACCGAAGAAGCGCTGGACCATGTCGCCGAACGGGTGAAGCGCGTGCAGGACCGGCTGGGCCGCCGCCTCGTGCTGGAAAACGTGTCGAGCTATGTGACCTACGCAGCCTCCGAGCTCAGCGAATGGGACTTCATCGCCGAACTCAGCCGGCGGGCCGATTGCGAGATCCTGCTCGACGTCAACAACGTCTATGTCAGCGCCTTCAACCATGAATTCGACGCCCTCGCCTTCCTGCGCGCCATGCCGCGCGAGCGCGTGCGCCAATTCCATCTCGCCGGCCACACCCACAAGGGCAGCCACATCATCGACACCCACGACCATCCCATCGTGCCCGATGTCTGGGCGCTCTATGCCGAGGCAGTGAAACTCTTCCCCGGTGTGCCGACCATGATCGAGCGCGATGCCGACATCCCGCCCTACGAAGAACTGCTGGCCGAACTCGACATCGCGCGCGGCATCGCCGCCGGCGTCCGCCGCGAGGCTGCTGAATGAGCGCCAATACAGGTTCTTTGGGCGACCTGCAGCGCGCCTTCCAAGACTACCTGCTCGTCACCAGCGACGCCTTTCAGGCCGCCGTGCGCGACACCACGAAGGCCGGCCGCGTCACCTTGCTCGATGTCTATCGCGACGGCTATGCGCTGCGCCTGATCGAGGTCCTGACCACCGACTATCCCGGCCTCATGGCGATGGCCGGTCCAGCCGATTTCGACCATATGGCACGTGCCTACATTGCAGCC
>JACPVT010000271.1 GCA_016191685.1 Rhodospirillales bacterium
CTATCGGCTGTTCGAACCGCGGGGTGGCGTCGCGGCCTATATCCAGCAACAGCGGATCCTCCGCGCCCGTGCCGAACTGTCGGACCCGGCGCACGCCCACCGGCGCATCTTCGAGATCGCCTTCGACGGCGGCTTTTCCAGCGAGGCGCATTTCAGCCGCGTCTTCCGCCGTGCCTTCGGCCTCAGCCCGAGCGAAGCGAGGGCGCGCGCGCAGGATCTGCCGGCCATCCTCGGCCGGACGGCGTCCAACGACGCGACGCCGGGCGACGGCTACGAAGAGTGGATCCGCGGCCTGCGGCGCGAGGGTCAGTCCTCGTAACGGTACTTGAAGTCGCAGTGGCTGGCGCCGCCCATGATGGTCTGCGTGCGCTCGAGCTTCAGCTTGGGGTCGTAGCCCTCGCAGAAGGCGCCGTCGCGGTTGCATGACAGCAGCGCGCCGATCTCGCCCAGGCCCATCGCCTTGTAAGTCTCGGCGTAGCGGCAGCGCGTGACGTTGAAGGTGAAGGTCGTGTCGGTCCGCTCCTTGACCTCGATCTCGAGCGCCCCACCCGTGGTCCAGAGCGGCATCACGTCCTGGAAGGCTTTTAGCGACGTACCGCCGGGCGCAGCGGCTGCGAACTGGCGGGCCTGTTCTATGGCCGAGCGCCGCACCGATTCGGCCACGGTCTTCTTGGCGACCTCGACACCGTGGCTCGCCTTCAGGGTCTCGTAGACCTCCTTCAGGATCTCGGCCTCGATCTTGCGCTTGTCGAGCATCGACAGGCCTTCGGGATGGGCGGACTGGGTCATCGTGAATGCCTCGCATTCAGGTGGCGGCGGCTACATTGCAAACCTGCATCGTTCGATGAAAAATCGCAATGGAGCCGGAGGTGAAGTTGTCGGCAATTTTGCGCGGCGTGGTTGCCGTGATCGTCACTGGCTGTCTGCTGGCCGGCTGTACGTCATCCGTGGTCGTCGACTTTGTGCCGCCGAATAGTCCGCGCCCGGCACCGCTGGCCGGCGCCGAAAGCGTGAAGCTGACGTTGATCGCGTCGGACAGGCGCGTCGTAGCGCGCGGCGAGCTAGCCGCCGTCGAGAACGTCGATGGCCACGTCGTGTACCAAGTCGTCGCCGCGAACGATATCGTCTATCTCGTTCGCAGCACCCTGGAACGGGAATTCAGGGCGCTCGGCTTCGGGATCGGATCAGGTGGCCCGACCGTCAATATCTTTCTCGAGGAATTCTACAACCGCTTCGAGCGGGTCCCTCTGTTCATATTCAGCGCACGAGCCGACGTCAGATTCAGGCTGAAGGTGACCAACGCCGTCGGGGTGCTGCTCTACGATCAGTTCTATTCCGGGGTCGGGACGGTCGGCGCTGCCCCCTTCGCCACCGGCTCCGTCGCCAAGGTGGCACTCGATAAGGCCTTCACCAACGCCGTCACGCAGGTGATCGAGGATGGCCGGCTGCAACGGGCGTTGTTGCCGGCCCCTTGACAGCAGGGCTTCGCGATGAAATATCCGCCCCACCATGAAGCCGTTCGCCCTCCTCCGGTCGCGACGCCGCCGCTTTGAAAAGCGGTGCGAGATCGCGCGCGCGTAACAAACGCGCCGTATCGTGAAGCCGCTGGAGAGGATCAGGCGGCTTCCCACTTTCCTTCTTCTCCAGTTGGCCATCTCCTAAAGGCCCTGAATCCGAGAGAAAGAAGAAGACCATGACCACGAACAAGACCAAAGTTTTCATCGACGGCCAGCACGGCACCACCGGCCTGCAGATCCACGACCGGCTGAAGAACCGGCCCGACATCGAGCTGCTCGAGCTGCCGATAGCCGACCGCAAGGACCTCGGCAAGCGGGCCGAGATCGCCAAGGCGGCTGACATCGCCGTGCTCTGCCTGCCCGATGCCGCCGCCAAGGAGCTGGTGGCGGCGCTGGGCAACGCCGACACGGTCGTGATCGACGCCTCGACGGCGCATCGCGTCGCCGACGGCTGGACCTACGGCTTCCCGGAGATGACCAAGGCGCACCGCCAGAAGCTCAAGGATTCGAACCGCATCAGCAATCCCGGCTGCTATCCCACGGGCGCCATCGCCATCCTGCGGCCGCTGGTCGACGCCGGCCTCGTGCGCGCCGACTCGACGCCCGCCGTGTTCGGCGTCTCAGGCTACAGCGGCGGCGGCAAGGAGCTGATCGCGGTCCACGAGCAGCCCGGCGTCGAGCCGTTCGGCCTTTACGGCCTGGCACTCGCGCACAAGCACGTGCCGGAGATGAAGAAGTATTCCGGTCTCACGCACGCGCCGCTCTTCGTGCCGTCGGTCGGCCACTACGCCCAGGGCATGCTGATCACCGTGCCGATCACGCGCGACATCACCACCAAACAAGTCACAGCCAAGGACGTGCACGGCGTGCTCGCCGACCGCTACGCCGGCGAGACCTTCGTGCCGGTGCGGCCTCTCGGCGACAAGTCGTGGCTGGAGCGCGACCAGTTCCTGCGTGCGGACCGGTTGACGAACACCAACACCATGGAGCTCGCCGTCTACGGCAACGACGCCGATGGCAACGTGGTGGCGATCGCCTCGCTCGACAACCTCGGCAAGGGTGCATCGGGTGCGGCGGTGCAGTGCATCAACCTCAAGACCGGTGTCGACGAGAAGACCGGTCTCGCGGTCGGCTAAGACCCTACCCAGCCCCATCCGTCATTCTTGCGGCGTCGGCAGCGCGGGTTCGCTGAACCGGTTCGCTCGCCTCCAAACAACTGGACACTCCCATGAGCATTCGCGTCGGCATTGTCGGCATCAGCGGTTTTGGCGGCGGCGAGGCGATGCGCCTGGTCGCGAGCCATTCGTCTTTCGAATTGGTCTATGCCGCGGGCGAGGGCAGCGCCGGCAGCCGGTTGGTGGACCGTTTCCCCGGTGTCCCGGCCAGGCTGGCTGGGCTGGTGATCGAGAAGTGGGACCCGGCGACCCTGCCGAAGCTCGACGTGCTGTTCGCGTCGCTGCCCACGGGCGCCTCGGCCGAGGCGCTGGCGCGTGTGCCGAAGGACGTGAAGATCGTCGATATCGGCGGCGACCACCGCTACGTCGAGGGCTGGGCCTACGGCCTGGCCGACGTCTGGCCCGCCGAGATCGTGGGCAGGAGCCGCGTTGCCAACCCGGGCTGCTTCCCCGCGGCGGTGCTGATCGCGCTGGCGCCGCTGCTGGCCAACAAGCTGATCGAGCCCGGCAACATCGTGATCGACGCCAAGACCGGCATCTCCGGCGCCGGCCGGGGCGGCGCCGACAGCAGGTTCGGCTACGCCGAGAGCAACGAGAACCTGGTGCCCTACGGTCTGCTCAAGCACACTCACATGCCCGAGATGGCCACGACGATCGAACGCTTGAGCGGCGGCAGCGCATCAGGGCTGGTGTTCACGCCGCACCTGATCCCGATGACGCGTGGCGTCCTCGCCACCATCTACTGCCGCGGCCGCGCCACCACGGCCGAATGCCTCGATGCGGCACGGCACTTCTACGCCGGGCGGGCGTTCATCCGCGTGACCGACAGGCCGCCACAGACCAAATGGGCGACCGGCTCGAACCTTGCGTTCGTCAGCTATGCGGCCGATCCGGAGCGCAACCTGGTGATCGCGATGGGTGTGGTCGACAATCTCGGCAAGGGAGCGGCTGGCCAGGCGGTGCAGAACGCGAACCTGATCTGCGGCCTGCCGGAAACCGCGGGTCTGGACGGCGCGCCGTTTTGGCCATGAGTTCCTCCCTGTTCACGCTGAGACGGGCGGTGGCCGCCGACGCGACCGCCGTGCGCGCGCTGACGCGTGCGGCCTACGCCAAATGGGTGCCGGTGATCGGCCGCGAGCCGAAGCCGATGACCGCCAACTACGACACGGCGGTGCGGCTCCACCGCATCGACCTCGCGCATGTCGACGGCGAGCTCGCCGGCCTGATCGAGACCATCGACCGGTCGGATCACCTGCTGATCGAGAACGTCGCCGTGGCGCCGTCACGGCACGGGCAGGGGTTCGGCCGCACGCTGCTGGCGCATGCCGAGGCCGTGGCGCGCGCCGCTGGCTATCGCGAGGTGCGCCTCTATACCAACCAGAAGTTCGCCGCGAACGTGAAGCTCTACCTGGCGCTGGGCTATCGCATCGACCGCGAGGAGGAGTCCGAACTCGGCGTCACGGTCTATATGAGCAAGACGGTGCGAGCTTAAAAAAGAGTTGCAGATTCCACAGGAATCGGCCCATAATTTCCATAGGCTGACGCAAGGACCGCGCCGCCTTTTTCCTTTCCGGCACGACCCCGCGCGGCACGCCCGTGCGACGGGCCCAGAGCCCCGGGTGCAGCCGCCGCGACTCCTAAGTCGTGGACAGCCCCAAGAACGGCCCCGTCCCAACCGCGCGCCAGATAACGCCGCCGGAACAGGCACTTAACGACATCCTGAAAACAGGGTGCATCGGGGCTTGTGCGAACGAAGCGATCGCGAGGTGCGTAAAAGCCTGTCGAACAAGGCTTATCTCTGAATTGTGGATAGTGTCCCGGACAACACGCGTTACATTCGGGTGTCCACAAATAACGGGCGAAAAGCCCGCCGTTCCTGGCTTTCCGGCGTGCGGAGAGCGCGGCCTTGCCGTCGGCGCTGTGGGCGTGCGGCCTGGCGGTTTTGCTCGGCCTGGTGGGCGTCGTGCTGCTGCGCGGCAATCGCTGGCGGACGGGCGCGCTGCTCGCTGCGGCGCTCGCGGTCAGCCTGGCGCTGCTCGATGCCGTCGCCGGGTTCCTGTCGCCCACCCCGATGGGGCAGGGTCTGGTGAAGACGACCGACCCGAAATGGTGGCCGCCGTCCGATTCGGTCCTGGGTTTTCGCCCTCTGCCGAACACCGAGGTCATCGCCACGGCGACGTTCGGCCCGGAGCAGATCTACCGCCACACCTACCATTTCGACGGCAACGCCGCGCGCGTCACCCCGGCCGGACCGGCCGACGGCGATACGTACCTGTTCCTGGGTGATTCCTTCATCTTCGGGCAGGGGCTGGTCGACGATCAGAGCCTCGCCGCGCAGTTCGCCAAGGCGAACGACTACAAGGTGCGCACCGTCAATCTCGGGGTGCCGGGCTACGGTCCCAATCATCTGGTGCGCGCCTTCGAGGCCGGCCTGCTCGATCGATACAAGGACCAGTCGGTCAAAGCGGTGGTGAGCTGGATCATCCCGGCACATCTCGCGCGGGTGACCGGTGACGGCTCGTGGCTGGGCTCCTCGCCGCGCTATGTCCTCGAGAACGGCGTGCCGCGTCACACCGGGTCATTCAACGACTACCGCTGGACCCACCCCCTTGCCGGGCTGAAGCACATGCTGGGCGAGCAGTTCCTGTTCGTCGACGCGATCGGCATGCGCCAGCGCCAGGAAGAGCAGGCCGACCTGTTCGTCGCCTTGATGGTCCGCCTGCAACAGCTCGCCCGCGAAAAGTTCGATGCGCCCCTGATCGTCGTCTATTCGTGGCCCGACGAAACATCCAAGGACAGCTACGGTACGTCGTCGGCATTCCTGGTCACCGTGCTCGATCGGCTGCGCAAGCTCGGGATTCCGCTGCTGTCGGTCGACAACCTGACCCGCAAGATCGACGTGTCGCAGCTCCTCATTCCCCACGATGGGCATCCGACCGCCTTCACCTACGAGTTGATCGCGGCCGAGCTGAAGCGCCGCCTGGGGCCACCGTGAACCCGTCTGCCGGGGCCCGGATCGCGATGCGGTCGATGCCTCTGGACAGGCAATGAGGCAGGCCCAAGTCTGGCCGCTGACGATCGTCTTCACCGAGGAGTATTCCGCATGTCCCGGCTAGGATTTGGCGCCTTTCTCGCCCCCCATCATCCCATCGGCGAAAACCCGATGCTGCAGTTCCGGCGCGATATCGCCTTCGTGAAGCATCTCGACGAACTGGGCTACGACGAGTTCTGGTGCGGTGAGCATCATTCATCGGGCTGGGAAATGATCGCCTCGCCCGAGATGTTCCTGGCCGCGGCCGGCGAGCACACCAAGCGCATCAAGCTCGCCACCGGCGTGATCTCGCTGCCCTATCACCATCCCTACAACGTGGCGCAGCGCATGGTGCAGCTCGACCACATGACCGGCGGCCGCGCGATTTTCGGCTCGGGCCCCGGGGCGCTGCCGTCCGATGCCCACACGCTCGGCATCGATCCGATGACCCAGCGCGACCGCCAGGACGAGGCGATCGGCATCATCCGTCGCCTGTTCAAGGGCGAGCGCGTCACCCACAAGTCCGAGTGGTTCACGATGCAGGACGCCGCGCTCCAGCTCCTGCCGCTGCAGGAGGACATGCCCTTCGCCGTTGCCTCGCAGATCAGCCCGTCGGGCATGACGCTGGCCGGCAAATACGGCATCGGCATCATCTCGCTGGGCTCGATGTCGAGCGAGGGACTGACCGCGCTGCCGACGCAGTGGGGCTTCGCCGAGTCTGCCGCCAGGAAGGCCGGCACCACCGTCGACCGCAAGAACTGGCGGGTACTGCTCAACTGGCACATCGCCGAGACCCGCGAGAAGGCGCGAGAAGAGGCGCGTCACGGGTTGATGCGCTGGCACAACGAGTACATCTACGGCACCCTGCAGCGGCCGGGCTCTGTCCCCTACAAGTCGCCTGACGAAGCCGTCGACGAGATGTCGGGCGAAGGCTCGGCTGCCGTCATCGGCACGCCCGACGACCTGGTGAAGATGATCAAGAGCGTGGTCGACAAGAGCGGAGGCTTCGGGACCTGCGTCGGCTTCGTGCATGACTGGGCCAACCCCGAGAACACCTTCCGCAGCTGGGACATGGTTGCGCGCTACGTCATCCCCGAGATCAACGGCTACGTCACCAAGCTGCGCGAATCGCAGAAGTACCTCCAGGAAAACCGCGCCATCTTCGACCGTGCCGGTCAGGCCATCATGGCCAAGATCATGGAGAACAAGGACGCGGCCGAGGCCCTCAAGGTCACCAGCAATCCGCGAGTCAGCGCCGCGGCCGCGCAGGTGCCGAAGGGCCTGGGCAAGCAGGCGGCCAAGTGAACGCACGCTGACGCCGATTGACAGTCCGCCCGCAATCCCGGCAGCTTGCGGCCAATAAGAACGCCCACAAAAGCGGGCGACGAGGGAACGTTTCAGGAGGGATGGACCGAGTGAGCCATGTGGCCCCGCTGCGCGCGCCTGATCGGCCCAAGCCGGCGATTTTCGTCGCGCGCCCGTTGGAGCCCGCCGATTTGCAGGTGATCGTCGCGGAACGAGGCAGCTGATGCAGGCCTACGTCATTCGCCGGGTGCTGGCGCTGGTGCCGACGCTGATCTTCGCCAGCCTGATCGTGTTCATCACCGTGCGGCTGATCCCCGGCGACGTCATCGACCTCATGCTGTCGACCAACGACATCGGCGCCGACAAGAAGAGCCGCGAACAACTCGAAGCGGCTCTCGGCCTCGACCAGCCGGTCTACATCCAGTATTTCCGCTGGCTGGGCGCCATCCTGCTCGACGGCAGCCTGGGCAAGTCGTTGTGGCAGAACACTTCGGTGATGGAGGACATCCTCCACCGCCTGCCGCTCACCTTCGAACTCGGCGCCATGGCGTTGATCGTGGCGCTGATCGTCGGCATTCCGATCGGCGTCTATTCCGCCGTCTCCCAGGACACGATCGGCGACTATGTCACCCGCTCCTTCGCCATCCTGGCGCTGGCGCTGCCCGGCTTCTGGGTCGGCACCCTGGTGATGGTCTTTCCGTCGATCTGGTGGGGCTGGTCGCCGGACGTGAAGCTGACCCCCTTCACCGAGGATCCGCTGCGCCAGATGGGCCAGATGGCCATCCCGGCGCTGATCCTGGGCAAGGCGTTCTCCGCCGTCGTCATGCGGCTCACGCGCACCATGATGCTCGAGGTGATGCGCCAGGACTACATCCGCACCGCGCTTGCCAAAGGCCTGGCGACGCGCACAACCATCCTGCGCCACGCGTTGCGCAACGCGCTGATCCCGGTGGTCACCCTGGTCGGCCTGCAGGCGCCGGTGCTGTTCGGTGGCGCCGTCATCCTGGAGCAGATTTTCGTCATTCCCGGCATGGGGCTGCTGCTCCTGGAAGCCGTCAGCCAGCGCGACTATCCCATCATCACCGGCGTGTTCCTGATCGTCGGCGTCGCCGTCGTGCTGATCAACCTGCTGGTCGACCTCAGCTACGGGCTGCTCGATCCCAAGGTGAGGTACCGCTGATGGTCGCGATCACCGACACCGTTCGCCCGCCGCGGGCCGCCCCGCCGTCAGGTACGCTGCGCTTCATCGGGCGCCTGTTCCGCGACAAGCCGCTTGGCGCCTTCGGCTTCGTGATCTGCGTCATCTTCCTGTTCTGCGGTCTCTTTGCCGATGTGCTGGCGCCCTATGGCTACAACCAGATCAGCCCGCTCAACCGGCTGAAACCGCCGAGCGAGAAGTTCTGGCTGGGCACGGACAATCTTGGCCGCGACATGCTCTCGCGCTGTCTCTACGGCGCCCAACTCTCGGTGATCATCGGCCTGTCGGCGGCGGCGCTGGCCACGGTGGTTTCGGTCTTCGTCGGCATCGTGTCGGGCTATCTCGGCGGCAAGCTCGACATGGTGATGCAGCGTTTCGTCGATGCCTGGATGAGCTTTCCCGACCTCATCATCCTGATCGTGGTCGTGTCCGTGGTCGGACCGGGCATGGGACCGGTGATCGTCATCCTGGGCCTTCTCTATGGTATCGGCGGCAGCCGCATCATTCGCGGCGCCGTGCTGTCGGTGCGCGAGAACGCCTATGTCCACGCCGCGCAATCGACCGGCGCGTCGCTGCCGCGGATCCTGTGGCGGCACATCCTGCCCAACGTCATGGCGCCGGTGATCGTGCTGTTCACCACCCGCGTTGGCGCGGTGATCCTGGCCGAATCGGGCCTCGCCTTTCTGGGCCTCGGCGTGCCGCCGCCGGCGCCGACCTGGGGCGGCATGCTGTCGGGCTCGGGCCGCTCCTTCATGTATCTGGCGCCCTGGCTGGCGCTGGCGCCCGGTCTCTGCATCACCATTGTGGTTTACGCCATCAACGTCTTCGGCGACGCACTGCGCGATCTGCTCGACCCGCGCATGCGCGGCAGCCGCTGACGGAGACAACAACGAAGACAAAGAAAATCAGCAAAGGGAGGAAGGGAAGATGAACCTGAAATCAGCGCTACTGTGCGGCGCCATGCTCCTGGTCGCGCCGGCCGCCATCGCCCAGGACGAGAAGCCGAAATACGGCGGCAGCGTCGAGATCGGAACCGTCTATGTGACGCTCTCGGCCCTGTCGTGGGATGCCCACGATTTCAACTGGAAGCACAATCACGACACCGGCCTGGTCTACGAACAGCTTTTCGCCGCCGACCTCAGCAAGAGCGTCAAGGCCGGCGGCAAGCACCCCTTCGTTGCCGACGCATGGCTGCCGTCCGATGCGATACGGGGCGAGCTGGCCGAGAGCTGGGAGTGGAAGGAAAACCCGCTCCGGGTCGAGATCAAGCTGCGTAAGGGAATCATGTGGCCAGACAAGCCGGGCGTCATGAAGAGCCGCGAGTTCGTTGCCGACGACGTGGTATCGACCTACACGCGCCTTGATAACAGCCCACGCAAGATCAAGGGCTACTTCGACCATATCGCCAAGATCCATGCGCCCGACAAGCACACGGTGATCTTCGAGTTCAAGGATTACTTCGCCGAGTGGGACTACCGTTTCGGCTACGGCTATTTCTCCGGCATCTATCCCAAGGAAGTGGTCGAGGCTGGCGCCAACAACTGGAAGAACGTGAACGGCACCGGACCCTACATGCTGACCGACTTCGTCTCGGGGAATTCCAACGTCTATACGAAGAATCCGGGCTACTGGGACAAGGACAAGATCGGCGGCCAGGAATACAAGCTGCCGTTCATCGACAAGATCGTCTATCGCACCATCAAGGACGAGGCGACCTACATCACGGCACTGCGCACCGGTAAGCTCGACATCCTCGAGACGATCCGCTGGCAAAATGTCGACTCGCTGAAGAAGAGCGTGCCGCAGCTCAAGTGGAATCGCTGGCTGAACATGAGCGGCACGTTCCTGGCGCTCCGAGTCGACGTCGACAGTCCGTTCAAGGACGTTCGCGTGCGCCGCGCGCTCAACATGGCGGTGAACAAGGACGAAATCGTCAAGGCCTACTACAACGGCAATGCCGAGCTCTTCGCCTATCCCATGCACCCCGACTATGTCGGTTACTTCCAGCCGCTGAAGGAGATGCCGGCGTCGGTCCAGGAGCTGTTCAAGTTCGATCCGGCCAAGGCCAAGAAGCTGCTGGCCGAGGCGGGGCATCCCAAGGGCTTCACGTTCAAGGTCCAGGTCTGCTCCTGCAATCCCGACCATATGGACCTGCTGCCGCTGATCTCGGCCTACCTCGAGCAGGTCGGCGTGAAGATGGAGATCCAGCCCATGGAGTATGGCGCGTTTCTGAGCGCCATGACCTCGCGCACCCACTCCATCGGCTACATGATGAACAACGGCCACACCAACCCGACGACAACCATCCGCAAGAGCTTCACGACCGGGCAGCAGTGGAACCCCGGTGGCTGGTCCGATCCGAAGTACGACGCGAAGATGGACGAGGTCTACCGCACCAAGGACGAGGCGACGCGCATCAAGATGCTGCGCGAGATGACGGTCGAGATCCTCGACCTCGCGCCCTACATCTGGCTGCCGACGCCTTACGTCTATACGGCGTGGTGGCCGTGGGTGAAGAACTACGCGGGCGAGCTTCGCGCCGGCTCGGTGCGGCCCGGCCCGATCTACGCCCGCATGTGGGTCGACCAGGAGATGAAGAAGAAAATGGGCCACTGAGCATGGCCCATTGCGTACGGGGGCGCGCCTGATGGGTGCGCCCCTGCTCAGCGTCAGGAACCTGTCGACCGAGTTCCGAACCGAGCGCGGTACCGTCAAGGCCGTCGACGATGTTTCCTTCGATCTGGCGGCGGGCGAGACGCTGGCCATCGTGGGCGAGTCGGGCTCGGGCAAGAGCGTGACGGCGATGTCGATCCTGCGGCTGATCCCCGATCCGCCGGGCCGCATTTCGGCCGGTGAGGTCGTGTTCGACGGCCGCGACCTCCTGAAGCTGGAAGACCACGAGATCCGTGCCATCCGCGGCAACCGTATCGCCATGATCTTCCAGGAACCGATGAGTTCGCTCAATCCGTCGCTTACCATCGGCCTGCAGATCGCCGAGCCGATCAACCTGCACCGCAAGACGCCTTGGGCAGCGGCGATGGACATGGCCGTCGAGCTGCTGTCTCGGGTCCGTCTGCCCGACGCCAGGAGCCGCGTGAAGTCCTACCCGCACCAGTTTTCGGGGGGCATGCGCCAGCGCGCCATGATCGCCATGGCGCTTTCCTGCAAACCGCGCCTGCTGATCGCCGACGAACCTACCACCGCCATCGATGTCACCACCCAGGCCCAGGTGCTGGACCTGCTGCGCGACCTGCAGGCCAAGTACAACACCGCCATCATCTT
>JACPVT010000272.1 GCA_016191685.1 Rhodospirillales bacterium
GAGGCGCTGCGGCTCAAACCCGGCGACCTGCCTGCCCTGGAAGCCCGCGGCTTCGTCCATCTCCGGCTCGACCGGCCCGACGCAGCCATTGCCGACTACGATTCGGTGCTCAGGAGCGCACCCGGCGCCGCAGGTGCCTTGTACGGCCGCGGCGTGGCCCGCCGCCGTGCGGGCGACAAGGCGAGCGGCGATGCCGACATTGCCGCGGCGACGGCGATCCGGGCCGACATTGCCGACGAATTTGCCAAGATGGGCCTCAGCGCGTCCTAGGAGCGGCGCTTCGGGCGGCGCTTCGGCACGGGAAGGCGGGTCAGTTCGACATTTGTGCAGCGTGGGGTTTCACGCGGCACTTCGTAGAACTCGATCTTCACCTGCCGTTGCGCGTGGTAAGCGGCGGCCAGCAACGCAGACATGCCGGCGAAGACCTGGGGCTCGAAGGCCGGATAGGCCGTGACGATGAAGGTCTGCTTCAGCCCCACGTCCGGCGTCAGCGAGAACTGGATCATTGCCGAGTTCTGGCCATTGCCCATGACGCCCAGCGCCGTCACGGCCCCTGTCATTGTTCCCATATCCTTCCCCCTCTACCTTTCCTTCTGAGTTGCTTCTTCGATGCGGACGCAAAACCACCCTAGGCCGCGCCGGCGCAATGGTTCAATGTGGCTGTCCCTTTGGGGAGGGAAACCGAATGATCCAGCCTGTCGTCCTGGCCGGGGTGCCCTGTGTGCATCTCGAATCGGCAAGTAGCGTTCCCGGCCTCAGTGCCAGCGTCTTCTTCGGCAGCAGCCACGAGGCCGTCACACCGCTGCCGATCGGCGTGCCGGTGTTCATCTATGCCTCTATCCCGCCGCACCCGCTGTTCAAGCCGGGCCAATATTCCTGGACCGGCACGCTTGGCTCGGTCGTGCGCGCGGTCGAAAGCGGCCCGCGCGCCGGAAAATGCCCGGACCCTTCGCGACGCCCGCCGACGGCCGAAGGGAAGGACGGACCAGCGCTCTATTTCTGGGAAGTCCAGGGCCTGCATCAGCTGGCGACGCCACGCCCGCTCGCCGACTTCAAGTCGAAGACCTCGATCAACGAGGTACCGCGCTGGCCCGTCGTCGCGGAGCTCGACATCTAGGTCCGACATCCGCGGCCGGCGGAAGTTTCAGTCGTTCCGCATCGAACGTTCATCGCATTGCTTCGCAGGGAGCGGACTTCTACGATCCATCGCATTGCTTCGCAGGGAGCGGACTTCTACGATCCGCCATCGTCATTCCGGAATCCCACCTTGGCACGTGAGCAACGCCGCCTGGCCGCCATCGTGTCGGCCGACATCGCCGGTTATTCGCGCCTGATGGGGCGCGACGAAAGCGGCACGCTGGCCGCGCTCAAGGCGCTGCGCGCCGCCATCGTCGATCCCGCCATCGCCACGCACGGCGGCCGCATCGTCAAGACGACCGGCGACGGGCTGCTGCTCGACTTCCCCAGCGTGGTCGACGCGGTGCGCTGCGTCATCGAAGTCCAGACGGCAATGGCCGCCGACGGCGCCCGGACGCCCGAGGATCGCCGCATCGCCTTTCGCATCGGCGTCAATCTCGGCGACATCATCATCGACGGCGACGACATCGTCGGCGACGGCGTCAACATCGCCGCCCGGCTGCAGGAGATCGCCGCCGCCGGCGGAGTCTGCGTGTCGAGCCGGGTGCATGACGACATCCGCGACCGACTGGCGGCGGCGTTCGAGGACGGCGGCGCCCAGAAGCTCAAGAACATCGCCCGTCCGGTCCATGTCTGGCGCTGGTCACCCGCCTCCGCCATCCCGGCGACGGCACCGGCGGCGCTCGCCGCCGACGCACCTCTGGCGATGCCCGACAAGCCGTCGATTGCCGTCCTGCCCTTCGCCAACATGAGCGGCGATCCGCAGCAGGAGTATTTCGCCGACGGCATCACCGAGGATATCCTCACCGAGCTGTCGCGCTTCCACGAGCTTTTCGTGATCGCGCGCAACAGCACCTTCTCCTACAAGGGCAAGTCACCCGACATCCGCACGGTCGGCCGCGATCTCGGTGTGCGCTATGTGCTGGAAGGCAGCATCCGCAAGGCCGCCAACCGGGTGCGCGTGACCGGCCAGCTGATCGATACGCTGAACGGCGCCCACATCTGGGCCGAACGCTACGACCGCGTGCTGGAGGACATCTTCGCCGTCCAGGAGGAGCTGACCGGGAGCATCGTGCGGGCGATCGCGCCGCAGATCCTCGAGGCCGAGACCGCCAAGGTCCGCCGCCGCCGCCCCGAGAACCTCAGCGCCTACGAGAGCGCCGTGCGCGCCAATGCCAAGGCCTGGGAATCATGGATCAAGTCGGACCGCGCGCTGCGCGACGAGGCGATCGCCGATGCCCGGGCGGCGCTGGCCATCGATCCGCGCAGCACCATCGCGCTTGCCGCACTCTCTTTCGCCCAATGGCAGCACCTCGCCTTCGCCACCGCGGCCGATCGCGCCGCGGCCTGGAAAGAGGCAATGGAAATGGCGACCCGGGCGATCGAGGCCGATCGCGCCTACGCCTTCGGCCACAGCATGAATGCCCTGCTGCTGGTCTTCGCCGGCGATCGCGACCGCATCGACGATGCGCTGGCCAGCGCGCGCACCAGCTACGACCTCAACCCGCACGCCATGGCCTCGCTCACCGCGCTTTCCTTCGTCGAGACCGTGTCGGGCGACCCCGACAGCGCCGTCGAACATCTCCTGGCGGCGCTCCGCCTCAGCCCGCGCGATCCGCAGCGGCCGACCGTGTTCCTGAACCTCGCCATGGCGAGCGGCTGTGCCGGCCGCTACGCCGACGGCGTCACCTACGCCACGCTCGGCATCCGTGAAGCGCCGGGCTTCGCGCCGCTCTACGCCCACCTTGCCGTCAACTACGTCGGGCTGGGCGAGATCGACAAGGCGCGTGCGGCGGTGGCCGAATCCTCGCGCATCGCGCCCGGCCAGGTCGAACGCTCGCTGGCCGGCTTCATGTACCGCAAGCCCGAGCACCAGCGCCGCGGCACCACCTTCCTGCGCATCGCCGCCGGTCTGGACGACCCCGCCGCCGCCGACGCGCTGCGCTGAGGTGCGCGCCGCGGCGATGCCTTCAGAGCTGGAAGACGACGAAACCGGCCAGGCCGATGAGGGCGAGTGCCGCGCCGAGATACTTGAAGAAGCGGGCCGACTGCGCCTCCACAAGCTTTTCGCCGAGCCGGGCCATCCGCTGGGCGGGCGACAGTTCCACCTTCGCCTTGACCTGATGCGCCAGGAAATTGGGCGACATGCCGCCGCCCACGGCGCCGTCAATTTCGAGATCGACGATGGTGCAGATGAACCACATCAGGAGGCCGATCACGCCGATGCCGAAGAAGCCGGCATAGGCCACGGTCATGAAGGCGGCGATGGAGACGAGAAGCCAGCCGCTGAGGCCGATGGCGATGAGAATGGATCTGCCCGACATAGCGATCCTCCCTGTCCGAAGAGACTATCGCCGGCCGGCGCCCGCGTCACGTCCTCCTGATTTGGCGAGCAGCCGCGAGTGATGGCGGCTGTAGGTGAAATAGATCACCAGCCCGATCGCCAGCCAGATCACCAGCCGCACCCAGGTCGCGGGCGTCATGCCGGCGATCAGCACCAGGCAGAACAGGATGCCGAGCAAAGGCACCAGCGGCACGTGCGGCACGCGAAAGGGCCTGGGCGCATCGGGTTCGAGATGGCGCAGGTAGATCACCGCGCCGCACACCAGGACAAAGGCGAAGAGCGTGCCCACCCCCACGAGTTCGGCGAGAACGTCGATCGGCGACACGGCGGCGACCGAGGCCACGACGCCCCCGATCACGATCTGGCTGATCCACGGCGTGCCGAGCTTGGGATGGACGCGGGCGACCACCGGCGGCAACAGGCCGTCGGCGGCCATGGTGGCGAAGATCCGGCTCTGGCC
The DNA here is from genome assembly GCA_016191685.1 of Rhodospirillales bacterium. Classification (GTDB taxonomy): domain Bacteria; phylum Pseudomonadota; class Alphaproteobacteria; order Reyranellales; family Reyranellaceae; genus Reyranella. The sequence goes on from JACPVT010000272.1 coordinate 3,942, forward strand.
ATAGAGCAGCACCAGGATGACGGTGGTGATGCCGATCAGCGCGCCGAGGTCGATGAACAGCGAGAACCAGGCCTGGCCCACGGCGCGCAGGCCCATGACGACGGGATCTGGCACGTTGAGCTGGGTATAGGGCACCAGGCCCGTCAGCACCGCGGCCACCGCGATGTAGAGCACGGTCGATATCGCGAGCGAGCCCAGGATACCGATCGGCATGTCGCGCTGCGGTCGCCTGGCTTCCTGGGCGCAGTTCGAGACGGCGTCGAAGCCCACGTAGGCGATGAACACGACCGCGGCGCCACGCACGATGCCGCTCACGCCGAACGCGCCGAAGGTGCCGGTATTGGCCGGAATGAAGGGATGCCAGTTGGCGGTGTCGACATAGAAGGCGCCGAGCCCGATGAAGGCCAGCACGACGGTGAGCTTGACCGCCACCATGATGTTGTTGAGGCGCGCCGACTCTCTCGTGCCGCCAACCAGCAGCACGGTGATCAGCACCACGATGGCCGCCGCCGGCAGGTTGGCGATGGCCGTCGCGGTCGTGCCGTCGGCCAGGGTCACGGTCTGCCCGGTCGCCGCCACCAGCCGGGGCGGCAGCACGAGGCCCATCCCCTGCAGCAGGCTCGCGAAATAGCCCGACCAGCCGACGGCCACCGCCGCGCCGCCGATGGCGTATTCCAGGATCAGGTCCCAGCCGATGATCCAGGCCGCGAACTCGCCCAGCGTGGCGTAGGTATAGGTGTAGGTGCTGCCGGCGACCGGCAGGAAGGTCGACAGTTCGGCGTAGCAGAGGCCGACGAAGGCACAGGCGATCGCCGCCAGCACGAACGACAGCACGATGGCCGGGCCGGCGTTGAGTGCCGCCACCGTGCCGGTGAAGATGAAGATGCCGCCGCCGATGATGGCGCCGATGCCCATGGCGGTGATGCTGACCGGCCCCAGGACCTTCTCGACGCGATGGCCTGGGATATCGGCGGAAGCGACGATGTCGGCGACGGACTTGCGCGCGAGGAGATCCGGCCACCTCGTCATCTGGCGGTCATTTTACGACTTCCCCCCGCTTCATTCACGCGGGCGGAGTCTCCAGCCGCCAGACCGGACGGTCAATCGTTTGATGGCGGCGTGGACGGCGGCTCGGCGGGTGGTGACACGGCCGGTGGCTGCTCGGCCGGAGGTGCGGCCTTGCGGGCCTCGGCCGCGCGCTGGGCGCGTTCGCGGTCCTTGCGTGACTGCTCGGCAGCCTGCTTCTCCGCTTCTTCCTTCTGCGCCTTCTGTCCGCCCGTACCGCTTACGCTCGATCCGACCGCCGCACCGGCGCGCGTCTCGTCGGCGGGCGCGACGCCGGCGTCGTGCGGGCGGGCGCTGTCGGGCGGCGGCAAGGCCTTGAGCACCGGCGCGCTGCGGTCGGCGCCCGGCCGCGCGCCCTGCAGATGCGGCGCGAGGCCGCCGTCGCCGCAACCGCTCAACAGGGCCAGGGCCCACAAGCTGAGCACGCTGGGACCCAGCAGGCCGGTGATGATCGTCCGATTGTTTCGTTTCATGGTCCACGCATCGGCCAAAACTTGGGCAATTTGCGGGCGTTGCGCGGCCGGCCGTCCGGCCGGTTTCGGACAGAGCCTTGAACGCGTCTCGGACCGTTTCCTAGAATTCAGGCGCAAGGGCAACCGCAGAAGCAGTGATGGCTCGCTGTCCGCTGGCACCGCTCGACCGTACCGAAGAAAACGCGCTGTGCCGCGTGACTTCCGGTCTTGTGACCGTCGCCGCCCTGCCGACGGAATTTCTCTCCCGCCTGAAGACGCTCGGCCTGATCGAGGACCGCTACGGCCAACTCGAACTGACCGGCCTCGGCCGGCAACGCGCCGACGAGGCTTTTGAACGCGAGCTGTTGGCCCACGCCCCGACCGCCGCCAATGTCGTGGCCTTCGTGCGCCCCTTCCCCCGGCATCGCCTGCACTGAGCCACCCGGCTTGCCAGGGCGCGCGCGGTGATTAAACCTGCCGTCGGGAGCTTTGGGGGAAGGTCATGGGCATCATCAACCGTAGATTCGGCGCGCGCGCCGCGCTGGTCATCGCCTGCCTGGGCACGGCCCTGTGGTCCTTGCCGGCATCGGCGCAGTCGACCCTGGAGGCCGTGAAGAAGCGCGACCAGCTCGTCTGCGGCACCAACGGGCAGTTGCCCGGTTTCTCCCTGGTCGACGACAAGGGCAACTGGCAGGGCCTCGACGTCGATCTCTGCCGCGCCATCGCGGCCGCCGTGCTGGGCGATGCGAAGAAGGTGAAATTCGTTCCGCTCTCGGCGCAGCAGCGCTTCCAGGCGCTGGCGGCGGGCGACGTCGACGTGCTGGCGCGCAACTCCACCGTCACCCTGCAGCGCGACGCCGGCGCCAGGGTGAAGTTCGCCGCCATCAACTATTTCGACGGCCAGGGTTTCGCCGTCGCCAACAAGTTCAAGATGAAGACGCTGGCGTCGCTGAGCGGCGGCACCGTCTGCTTCACCCGCGGCACCACGCACGAGGCCAACATGGTGAACTGGTTCCGCGCCCGCGTGCTGCGCGTCACGCCCCAGGGCTACGACACCTCCGACGCCATGTACGACGCCTTCCTGGCCAGCCGCTGCGCCGGCGTCACCCAGGACGCGGCGGCGCTGGCGGCCACGCTGGCGCGGCGCGGCAAGGCCGCCGACTACACCATCCTGCCCGAGATCATCTCCAAGGAGCCGCTCGGCCCCTATGTCCGGGGCGGCGACGAAGCCTGGCTCGAGGTCGTGCGCTGGAGCCACTACGCCATGATCGAGGCCGAGGAGCGCGGCATCGACAGGGCCAACGTCGACGGCGAACGCCGCTCGCACGATCCCGAGACCAAGCTCTTCCTCGGCACCGCGCCGGGCAACGGCAAGGCCCTCGGCCTCGACGAGGCCTGGGCCTACGACATCGTCAAGCAGGTCGGGAACTACGGCGAGAGTTTCGAACGCAATCTCGGCGCCCGCTCGCCGCTGAAACTGCCGCGCGGCGTCAATGCGCTGTGGACCCAGGGCGGCCAGATGTACTCGCCGCCCCTGCGCTGAGGGGCCTCCTGCCGGACGATTTTCCGAGGATCGGCGCAGAAATAACGCTCCGCGAACGCTGGCATCGCGCTCCGGCAACGGCCCCGGACGACACTCGGGGGCACCGAAGCCGATTGGACGCGCTTCTCCTGACGGGAGACACCCAGTGCCCGCGATCAAGAAACTGCCCATCCTGGCCACCATTCCGCGCTCGGGGACCTGGTTCCTGCGCTACGCCGTGTCGTTCCTGATCCATCTCGACCGCGGCGGGTGCATAAAGGATCGCCTCACCGGCGAAGTCGTCGGCCGGCCGTCGGGCCTGCCCTTCGACTTTCGCCGCTTCAGGGGCGGGCCTCTCTTCCATGCGCAACACTCGATGCCGCACGACCATCTCTTCATCGGCCACACCGTGTGCCCGGGCTTTGCCGAGTCGGTGAACGACCTCGGCTGGTGGGGCCGGACCGCCTTCCACGTTCCCGGCTATGACTATCTGCACGAAGGGCTGAACTACGCCTACACGCCGATCGACCTGGCCGAGGAGATCGACTACACGGCGCTGTCCGTCCGGGCCCTGGACCGGGCCGCCGCGGCCGGCCGCAGCGCGCCCATGGCGCTGGTCTATCGCAACCCGCTCGCACAGGCGGCCTCCTACTTCCGCTACTGCGTCGGCCATCCGAACCCCGCCTACAACACGATCGACGGCCAGCCGCTCGCCCGGGTGTCCTTCCGCGACTATCTGTTCGGCAGCGCGCTGCCGTCCTGGGCCAAGCAGTTCGTGTCATTCCAGGCCATGGCCGCCTGGCATCGCGGTCTGGTGCGGCTGGTGCCCTATGAGTGCCTGATGACCCGGCCGGTCGAGGTCGTGGCCGATCTCCTCAATCACCTCCAGGGAACGGCCCGCTGCGATTGGCGGAACCTGCACCACGCCGTGCGCCTGGCGCGGCACGAGCATCTCCGGGCCATCGAGGCCGAGCTCGGCCACTCGCTCGACGGCACCCGCGCCGCCAACATCAGCCACATGCGTTCCAACAGGTTCGAAGAGACCCTTCACAATCGTCTGCGCGAGGACGTGATCGAGCGGCTTCGGTTGATGGACGTCGACACCGATCTTCTCGTCTGGTCGGCCGCCGACAACCGCGGCTACTTTCAACGACGGGAAGGGCGCGTTGTGGCGGAGTAGTCCCTGCCCCAGGGGTTCGGCCTGCCTCGACGGTTGCGCGACGTCGGCGTCAAGCGCGAGGACCTGCAGCGTATTGCCACGAACCGCAGGCTCGACGACTGGACTTTTGCCAAGCCGCAGCCGATCCACGGGGCGCAGGAGATCGTGCCTATCTTTGAGGCGATGTGCTGAGGTTGAGGAATCGAGCGCAGGTCATATGGCCTTCAGCCAAATTGAGCTAATGCAAACACAAAGCTGAGTTGAGCGTGTGGCCCTTCGGAAAGATCACACACTCTCAAAAAGGCCTAACTGGACCGGATCAGTCTCTGTCGCCAAATTCGTGCCTGGGTCTGACCGCACCGAAACCCAATAGGCTCGACCTGTAAGCCTTACGCGAGCCTTGAATTCTTGCCTGCGATTGGATGTAGGAGTTCGTGTCTCCACCCATGCAATCTGCAGTTTCTTTTGAGAGCTATCGTTAAATTTCCAAGATTCAATCTGGCGCGCACCGTGAGGCGTCTGAATATTCTCGGCAAGCTTGTCATCGTCATCATATGAAATGTAGGCATGTTGATTGGGCAGGTGCAGCTCATTGCCGTAGCAAGAATAGAATACAATAAAGAAGCGCTTCTTATCTGCGGTGCGGATCGCTTCTGCGAGTTTTAAAAAGCCGATACTTGGTTCAGCACGAGTTAGCGCCAAAGCGACTACGTGACCGGACAACTTGCATTCCTTAGCGGCCCAACTGAGCAATTGGCTTATTGCTACCGGCTCGGGGCCCGAAATCCGGCTAAGCCATCGGTCGGAGAGCCACGCCGGCACGAGCAAAGATGACGCGAAATCATCCATGCATTCTTCCTGCTCGCGGTATTCCGTGCGGTCTGCATCTCTCTGCAGAGGCTTAACATTGAATTTTGTAAAGGCCAGACAATGGCCAAGTTCGTGCGCAACGGAAAACCGTTCCCTCGGTGAGAGCAGGTGTTCCTGATGAGGAGACAAAGGCATAACGCCTTCCGCATCGCTTCTCCGAATTAGCTGAATCTTCGGATGCTGCCCCCCTAACTCACAC
>JACPVT010000273.1 GCA_016191685.1 Rhodospirillales bacterium
CGCGCTCTTTCCCGGCGCCACGCTGATGCTGGCCGTCTTCTGCTTCAACCTGCTGGGCGACGGGCTGCGCGACATCATTGATCCCAGGATGCGGACATGACCGCGGTTCCGGCGCTCTCGGTCGAGGACTTGTCGGTCGAGTTCCGTACCCGCTCGGGCGTCGTGAAGGTGCTGGAGCATGTCGGCTTCAGCGTCGACAAGGGCGAGACCGTGGCGCTGGTGGGCGAGAGCGGGTCGGGCAAGTCGGTGACCGCCTTCGCCGTCATGGGCATCCTCGATGCCGCCGGCAAGGTGACGTCGGGGCGGGCGCTGTTCGGTGGCATCGACCTGCTGGCGCTCAGCGAGCACGACCTCGCCGAGCAGCGCGGCCGCGAACTCTCCATGATCTTCCAGAATCCGCGCACGGCGCTCAATCCGATCCGTCGCGTCGGACGGCAGATCGCCGACGTGCTGGTGCGCCACGGCGGCGCCACGCGCGCCGACGCACCGCGGGCCGCGATCGAGATGCTGAAGCGTGTGCGCATTCCCGATCCCGAGCGCCGGGCCGAAGCCTATCCCTTCGAACTGTCGGGCGGCATGTGTCAGCGCATCATGATCGCCATCGCGCTCGCCTGCCGGCCGGCGTTGCTGATCGCCGACGAGCCCACCACCGGCCTCGACGTCACCACCCAGGCGGTGATCATGGATCTGATCGGCGAGCTGGCGGGCGACTCCGGCATGGCCACGATCTTCATCACCCACGACCTGGCGTTGGCCGCCGAATACTGCGACCGCATCGTGGTCATGCATGCCGGCCACATCGTCGAAGCAGCGCCGGGCCGCGAGCTGTTCGCCCATCCGCGACATCCCTATTCCGCCAAGCTGCTGGCGGCGACCCCGGGCGAGACCGTCGCCCTGGAAGACCTGGCCTCTATCCCCGGCGGCCTGCCGGACCTGCGCCGGCCCGACCTGCCGGCCTGCCGCTACAGCGGCCGCTGTGAGCGTCGCCTCGACCAGTGCGCCCAGCCACTGCCGCAGCACACCGTCGGCGAACGCCACGTCGTGGCGTGCTGGAATCCGCTATGACGGAAGCGCTCCTCGACGTTGCCGAGCTGGCCAAGCGCTTCACGATCGGCGCCAAGGACGGCCTGCTGAAGCGTGCCACCTCGTTCCGCAAGCCGGTCGCGCCGCTGCCGCAGCTCCATGCCGTCGACGAGGTGAGCTTCACCATCGGCCGTGGCGAGACGGTGGGGCTGGTGGGCGAATCGGGCTGCGGCAAGTCCACCCTGGTGCGGTTGATCAACCGCCTGCTCGATCCGACCTCGGGCAGCATCCGTCTGGGTGGCGTCGAACTGGCCGACTTCAAGGCCCGCAACTTTGCCGCCAATCCCTATCGTGCCCGCATCCAGATGGTATTTCAGGACGCTGGCGATTCGCTCAACCCGCGCTATACCGCAGCCGACGCCATTGCCGATCCGGTTCGCCGCCTGAAGAAGATGTCGGGCGCCGAGCTCGCGGCCCGCGTCGGCGAACTGGCCGACATGACCGGCCTGCCGCGCGAGCTTCTGTCGCGCTTCCCGCATCAGCTCTCGGGCGGTCAGAAGGCACGCGTCGGCATCGCCCGCGCCATCGCGGTCGAGCCTGAGCTGCTGATCCTCGACGAGCCGACGGCGGCTCTCGACGTCTCGGTCCAGGTCGTGATCCTGCAGCTCCTGCAGCAGCTCAAGCGCGAGCTCGGCATGAGCTACCTGTTCGTCAGCCACGATCTCAACGTCGTGCGCCTGCTCTGCGATCGCGTGCTGGTGATGTATCTCGGCAAGGTCGTGGAGCAGGGACCGGCCGCCGAAGTCTTCGCCGATCCGAAGCACCCCTATACCAGGGCGCTGATCTCGGCGATCCCGCAGGCCGAGCCCGAGCAACGCGCCGGTCGCCTGCGCCTCAGCGGCGAGCCGCGCAGCCCGATCGATCCCGATCCCACGGTCTGCCGCTTCTACGGCCGCTGCCCCAAGGGCACGCCACGCTGCGCCGAGGAAATGCCGCTCTTGCGTCCGGCCGGTGCGGCGCGGCAGGTTGCCTGTCATTTCGCTTGAGGGGGAGGAAAGACGTGGCCGACGACAAGCCCGACGTTGCGCGCCTGGTCGACGAGGCGGCGAAGGCCATCGGCCTGCCGATCGCGCCGGAATATCGCGCCAACGTGATCTTGAACTATGAGCGGTCCCTGATGATCGCGCGGCCGCTGCTCGAGGTCGAACTCGACGACGAGCTGACCCCCGGCCCGGTATTCCGGCCATGAGCACCCATCGAACGGGCGACCCGCTGTCCAAGGCCGCGACCGCGGCCGAAATCGCGCGCGCGGTTTCCCACGACAAGGTGAAGGCCAGCGCGGTGATCGAGGCGGCGCTGAAACGAATCGCGGCGGCCGAGCCCGCGGTCAACGCCTTCACCGACATCGTGGCCGATCGCGCGCGCAAGCGCGCCGCCGAGGTCGACGCCGGCAAGCATCATCGCGGGCCCCTGGCGGGCGTGCCGTTTGCGGTAAAGAACCTGTTCGACATCGAAGGCCTGCCGACGCGTGCCGGCTCGAAGATCAACGTCGATGGCCCCAAGGCCGCCCGTGATGGCGCGCTGATCCGCAGGCTCGAAGCCGCCGGCGCCATCCTGGTGGGTGGCCTCAACATGGGCGAGTACGCCTACGACTTCACCGGCGAGAACGCGCACTACGGCCCCTCGCGCAATCCGCGCGACACGACGCGCATGACCGGCGGCTCGTCGGGCGGGTCGGGGGCCGCGGTTGCGGCGGGCGAGGTGCCGCTGGCGCTGGGCTCCGACACCAACGGCTCGATCCGCGTGCCATCCTCGCTGTGCGGCCTGTTCGGGCTGAAGCCGACCTATGGCCGGCTGAGCCGCGCCGGCTCGTTCCCGTTCGTCGATGCCTTCGATCATCTCGGGCCGATCGCACGTTCCACCGAGGACCTGGCGCTGGCGTTTGATGCCATGCAGGGCGCCGACCCCGACGATCCGGTGTGCACCCATCTGCCGCCGGAGCCGACCCTGCCTCATCTCGGCGAGGGCATCGGCGGGCTGCGCATCGCCATCGCCGGCGACTATTTCGCCCGCGGCGGCGAGCCCGAGGCCTTCGAGGCCGTGGCGACGGTGGCAAAGGCTTTGGACGCCGCGAAGACCGTCGTGTTGCCGCAAGCTGCGGCGGCGCGGGCGGCGGCCTATATCATCACCGCCATCGAAGGCGCGCAGCTCCACCTGCCGCGGCTCCGCACCCGGCCGCAGGATTTCGATCCCGACACGCGCGAGCGTTTCATGGCGGGGGCCCTGCTGCCGGGCGCCTGGTACGTGAAGGCCCAGCGCTTCCGCCGGCACTACCGCGCCAACGTGCTGAAGATCTTTGATGAGGCCGACATCGTGCTGGCGCCCGCCACGCCCTGCACCGCGCCGAAACTCGGCCAGGTCATGATGAAGCTGGGCGGCGTCGAGCTGCCGGTGCGCGCCAACCTCGGCCTGTTTACCCAGCCGATCTCCTTCATCGGCCTGCCCGTCGTGGTGGCGCCGCTGCAGCGGCCCGGCGGCCTGCCGATCGGCGTGCAGATCATCGCCAAGCCCTACAACGAACGGGCGGCCCTTCGCGTCGCGGCCTTTCTGCAAGCGCAGGGCGTCGCCAGCGCGCCGCCTGCCTGAGGAGACAACATGGAGATCAACATTCCCGAGGTCGTGGGCGAGGTCACCGCGGCCTTCAACCGCTACGAGACCGCGCTCAACACCAATGACGTGGTGACACTCGACGGCCTGTTCTGGAAGAGTCCGCATA
>JACPVT010000274.1 GCA_016191685.1 Rhodospirillales bacterium
GGTAGGGCAATCGCATATGGCCCAAATTGCCTTGGCAGCTCGCATTCCAAGGGGAAGAGAAAGATCCTTCGCTGCGCTCAGGATGACACTATTGCCGGGATTTACGCACTGCGCCCATGCAAAGGATGGATGTCATCCTGAGCGTAGCGAAGGATCCTTGATTCATATGCGATTGCCCTACGTATGACGGGGGAGGAGGAAGGCGGTCATTCTCCTCCCCCGTCATACGGGGGAGGTGGCCGAAGGCCGGAGGGGGCTACGCCGCGACGGCCGTCGGCATGTGGTGATCGCTCAGGTCGGGCCGCTCATCGTAGAAATGGACCTGTACCCGCACCGGCCCGATCAGCTCCACCCAATGTGTTTGCTCGGGCAGGATCAGGCCCGGATTTTCGGGCGTCAGGATCGTTTCGTCGTCGCCGTTGACCAGGCTGTAGCCGAGCTCGCCCTCGATCACCTGGATCACGCCCCAGACGCCGGCCTTCGTGCGGTGCTCGCCGCGCAGGGCGGCTGGCAGGGTCGTCTCGTTGAAGACCGACGTCGAGTGAGAGGGAACAGGCATCGGGCGGCCTCCTCGGAAGTGGAAATGGATGGGAAACGCTGTTCGCGCGGCCATGGAGCAGTGCGGCGGCGGCAGCGCGACGGCGGCCTGTGGCCGGCTTCGATCGCGCACCATACATCTATTCCCGTGTTCGAATGATGTCATGATCGGTCGATTCGAGATCGAATTGGTCGCGACCGGATCGGCAGGAGTTAAGGAGGCCCATGAGCGTGCGCTGGCTTCTTCTGGTGATGTTCTGGGCCGTGTCCGCCTGGGTCGCACCTGTCTGGGCGCAGCAGAACGTGCGCGTGCCGGTGGAGCAGGGCGGGCGCACCATCCAGCTTGCCGCCCAATTCTACAAGCCGGCGACGACAACCGGCCGCGTTCCGGCGGTCGCCATCTTCCACGGCTGTGGTGGGCCGGGACAGAACACCGCCCGCATGGCCGGGCTTCTGGCGTCATGGGGATACGCGGCGCTCGTCGTCGACAGTTTTTCCGCGCGCGGTCTCAAGGACGTGTGCGGTCGCAACTGGCCGACGCAAGCCGCCGCCGAAGCGCGCGCCCACGATATCGATGCCGCGCTGGCATGGCTCGGCGCGCAGAGCTTCGTCGATGCCAAGCGGCTCGCCGTCATGGGTTATTCCTACGGCGGCGGCGTCGCCATGCTGCGCGCCCTCTCGGGCAAGCCCGATGACACGACACCGTCGCCGGCCCGCGCGGTGATCCTGGTCTATCCCGATTGTGCGCTGGCCGATGCGCTGGGCGCGAAGCTCGCCGTGCGCCAGCCGACGCTTTTCGCCATGGGCGCGCTCGACGACTGGACACCGCCGGCGCAGTGCCGCGCCGTGATCGATCGTGTCGTCAAGGGCCGCGATTTCGTCGAGACACGCATCTATGAAGGCGCACACCACAGCTTCGACGCGCTGGGCCTGCCGGTGCGCTATCTCGACGGCGTCGGCAACCGCAGCAAGCCCGGCGGCTGCTGCGGCGCGCACTACGGCGCCAGCGAGCCGGCGTGGAAGGCGTTCGTGGCAGATGTGCAGGCGTTCCTGGCGCGGGCGCTCGCGCCCTAGATCCGGTTCTGCTTGCATCTATTCGAACGTCGTTCATGCTCTTCCGGACCGCGGGCGTCCCGCCCGCTCATGGGTCCGAGCGAGCCAGAGGCTCGCGGTCCGGAAGACCATGACTGGAATCGCCCTAGTCACGCGGATTGCGGAAGACGACGCAGGCGCCGCCCTGGGCCCGCAACTTCGAACAGAGCGCATCCGCCTCGGTACGGCTCTTTTCCGAGACCCGGACGGAGTAAGTCGGGAGGTCGGAGCGGCGGGCCGTCAGAATCAACGGTATCTTGTCGCCCAGAACGGCCTCGTGCTTGCGCCGCAGTCGCTCGTAGGTGGCCAGCACACGTCCTTCCGACCAGTTGCCGGCGAGCTGGACGCCCCACGGGCCCCACGCCGGGTCGCTCATGAGGTCGCGACGAGGGCGCGGCGCCTCGATCATCAGCTTGGCGAACTCGACGCAGCGATCGCCTGCGGGCGAGGCCATGGACTGCATCTGCGGGGTCGGCTGGGCGATCCAGGCCTCGGCGCTGAAACCCGTGACGATGCGGACGTAGGCCTGTGTCTCGGCCGGAAGCTTGGTCTTGCCCGCGAGCCAGGCTTCGACCTGGCCAGGGCCGGCGTTGTAGGCGGCCGCGGCGAGACCAAGGTTGCCGCGGAAGGTCGTGCGCAGCTCGCGCAGATAACCCGCCGACTCGCGCAGCGCCTGCAGCGGCTCGAAGGCGTTGGTCAGTCCCCGCATCGCGGCGGTTCCCGGCATGAACTGCGCGATGCCTTGCGCGCCGGCGCGGCTCACGGCCGATGGATTGAAGCGGCTCTCCTGCCAGATCAGGCGCGTGAAGAACTCCTCGGGAAGATTGTTGCCGGCGGCCGCCTGCGCGAGCGTTTGGCAGATCTCGGCAACGGAGGGACGCGGATTGGCATCCTTGTCCTTGGCCGTGTAGGCGGATTGGCCGCCCGGGGTCTGGGCGCGCGCCGGCGCGAGCGGTGACAGGACGGCAGCGAGGACCAGACATGCTGCGGCGAGCATCGCGTGCTTCATCGGGTGGAATGGTATCATCGCTTGCCGAATTTACGCACCGCATCGGGCTTTTTCATGATCCGCAAAGCGACTCTGGCCGACCGTCCCCGCATCTACGATGTTCGCCACGCCGTGCGGGAAAACCGCCTGAGCCAGGCCTCCGTGGCCAAGGTCGACACGACCGCGGACTGGATTTTTGAGAACGCGGCCTTCGGGGTGTGGGAGGAGGACGGTGCGGTCCAGGGTTTCTCCGTGGCCGACCTCTATCGCGAAAACGGGTGGGAGGATGTCGGCCGCCAGGACAACGGCGAGATCATCTTCCGGAAGGCCATCTGAGTCATTAACCTCACGCTGAGGAGGCGCGCAGCGCCGTCTCGATCGGGCGGAGTAATCTCCGCCCTTTGGTGGGATCAACGGTGCTGCAGCTCATGCTTCGAGACGGCCACTACGTGGCCTCCTCAGCATGAGGTGGTTTTGTGCCAGGCGGAAAGACTCTAGCGGTGTGGGACGAGCCCCAGTTGCTGCATGATCGCGAGGCTGTCCGTCAGGTTCCAGGTTTCGACGATCTGGCCGTCGGCGTTGAAGCGGTGCAGATGCGGCGTCGTCGGCGAGATGGAAGCCGTGATGGTCGTCGAGCCGGCGCCGGTGACCGTCGCCGTCGCGCTCGTGGGGGTCGTGGCGTTGTCGGCAATCGTCACGCTCGGCGTGACCGTCTCGACACCC
>JACPVT010000275.1 GCA_016191685.1 Rhodospirillales bacterium
GAACGAGGTAGACTAGTTGCAGGTGGAATGAAAGAAAATGTAGTGCCACTAGAAAATGAAAAAGACGACGAGATGATCTTTATGGAGCTTGCATTAAGAGTAAAAATGAGAAAAGAATTCGATAAACAGCTAGGTCGTGTAAATTTTGCGAACTCCAGCATCAGCGGATACGGCGGATGGTCGGTGTGCGGGGAGGCCGGTATCGCCGCAATGAAGTGGCAGGCCGTCGCCAGGCCGACGGCTCCTCCCCAGACATGCGGCGCCACGCGCAGGTTCGCCGCCTGGGCCAGCGTCGCGATGCGCCGGGCCTCGGTAAGGCCGCCGGTGGCCGGGATCGAGGGCTGCACGATGTCGAGGCAGCGTCCCTCGATCAGGGCGCGGAAGTCGCGCACGGTATGATGCGCCTCGCCCGCTGCGATCGGGATCGGCGAACGCGCCCGGAGTTCAGCGTAGCCGGCGAGGTCGCCGGGCGGCAGCGGCTCCTCGATCCAGTGGATGTCGAACGGCGCGATGGCGCGCGCGCATTCCAGCGCCACATCTGCGGTATAGGCACCGTTGATGTCGACGATCAGGAGCTTGTCCGGTCCCAGCGCTGCCCGCGCCCGGCGTACCCGCTCGACGTCGCTCCTGATGCCCCGGCCGATCTTGATCTTGGCGCCGGCGAAGGGATGGTCGGCCGCTTCCGCCAGCATGTGGTCGAGCTGGCGATCGGGATCGTCGGAGAAGAAGCCGGTCGAGGCGTAGGCCGGAATCCGCGTCGTGCCACAGCCGCCGATCAGGTCGCAGACGCGCACGCCGAAGCCACGCGCGATGGCGTCATGGAGGGCGACGTTGATGCCGGCCAGGCAGGCGGTGAGCTGGTTGCCGACGCCCAGGTGGTACATCGCGTTGCGCACCCGAGCCTCGATATGGTCGAAGTCGAACACGCTCTTTCCGACGAACATCGGCTCGAGCATGCGGAAGTATTCCCGAGTCACCAGCGGATTGCCGAAGGCCTCGCCGATGCCGCGCACGCCCTGGTCGGTTTCGACCTCGATCAGTCCGCCCTGGCGGCGGAAGCCGCCGCCGCGCGACATGCCGTAGGCTTTTGCCGGTGCAAACGCATATTCGAGGCCGGTGAAGGCGAGACCCTTGATCGAAGGCATGGCCGCATCTTGGAGACGGTCGCGCTCAGCTTCAATCGTCTCCCTCGGATTGCTGGTATCGCCTCAAGGAACCGACCTAGCGTGCACCATGGCCGCCGGCGCCGATCCCGCGCTATGGTCATGCCATGAGTTACGACGCGCCATTCGCCGGCCTCAAGGTGATCGACCTCAGCCAGGGCATCGCCGGGCCCTACTGCGCCATGCTGCTGGCCCAGCACGGCGCCCAGGTGATCAAGGTCGAGAACATCGGCGAAGGCGACTGGGCCCGCGCACTCGGCGCCCGCTATGGCAGCCACACTGCCTTCTCGATCATCGGCAATCTCGGCAAGCGCAGCATCGCCGTCGATCTCAAGAGCGAGGCCGGCAAGCAGGTCGTCTGGCGCCTGCTCGACGGCGCCGATGTCTTCCTCGAAGGCTTCAGGCCCGGCGTCATCGGCCGGCTAGGCTTCGATTACCCCGCCGTCTCCGCCCGCGTGCCGCGGCTGCTCTATCTCTCGATCTCGGGCTTCGGCCAGACGGGCCCGCTGGCCGAGCGGCCGGCGATGGATCCCGTGCTACAGGCATATACCGGCCTGATGGCGGAGAATCGCGGTGACGACGGCATCCCGCACCGCGTGCCGGTGATCGTGGCCGACATGTCGACGGCGCTCTACGCCTACCAGGCGCTTGCTTCCGCGCTCTATGCCCGCCGCGACGAGCCGCGCGGCCGTTATATCGATGTCAGCCTGATGCAAGGCGTCACCGCGCTGCAGGCGATCCGGCTCATGGCCTGCCATCTCGAGGGCGGCACGATGAAGCCGGGCGGCGTACCCGGCGGCGTCTTCCAGACGGCCGACGGTTGGATGTCGATCCTGGCCATCAACGATCGCGACTGGAAGAGCCTCTGCACCGTGATGGGCGTGCCCGAGCTCGCCGCCGATCCGCGCTTCGCCGACCCGGCATCGCGGCTCGCCAACGATGTCGCCCTCTACGCCATCGTGCGGCCGGCAATCGCGGCCCGGCCGTGCACCGAATGGGCCCGACGCCTGACCGACGCCCGCATCATGCACGAGCGACTGAACAGCTACGCCGAGTTCCTCGACCAGCCGCAGGTCCGCGAGACCGGCCTGATCCAATGGCTCGAGCAGGCGGGCGTGCCACAACCGGTACCGGTGCCGGTGCTGCCCGGCACGCCGCCGCCCGCCGCCGATACGCCGCGCGCCGAAGCCCCGGTTCCCGGCCAGCATAGCGCCGCCATCCTGGCAGAGCATGGCTTCGATCCGCGCGAGATCGCGGGCCTGCTGGCCGACGGTATCGTCGCTGCGTCTTCATGACGATCGCCCCGCTTGGCCCCACTCACTACGTCACCACGCCGTGGAGGAACGGCGGCGGCGTCACGGTCGACATCGCGGTCGCGACCGACGGGGACGGCGACGTCTGGCGTTTCGGCAGGACGCCGATCGTGGCCCCCGGACCCTTCTCCGACTACAACGGCTTCGACTGCGTGCAGGTGCTGGTGGCCGGCAGCGGCCTGGTGCTCACGACGCCGGACGGCGAGATCGACGTCCGCGAGCCGTTCCGGCCGGTGCGTTTTGCCGGTGAGACGCCGATCGTGAGCCGGCTCGAAGCGGGGCCGGTCGAGGTGGTCAACCTCATCGGCAATCGCGCAAAGGTGCGCGTCGACATCCGTGTCCTGGAGGCCGGCCGCGATCTCATCCTCGGGTCGGGCACGCACATTGCCTACGCTCCTGGCGAGACGGCCACGATCGACGTGCAGGGCACGCCCTACGACCTCGCGACGGATCACGGCTTGCGTATCGAGCAGGACGGGCTGACCGTCGTCACCGGAACGGCCGGGCGCGTTCTGCTCGCCAGCATCATCTAGGAGAAACTCATGCGAGTAGCGATTGTTGGCGCTGGCGGCATCGGGGGCGGCTATGGCGCCGCCCTCGCCACGGCGGGCGCCGATGTCACTTTCATCGCGCGCGGGGCACACCTCGCCGCCATGAAGAGCAAGGGCCTCAGGATCGAAGGCGGGCGCGGCGAAACGCATGTGTCGCCCACGCAGGCGACCGACGATCCCAAGACGGTCGGCCCGGTCGATGTCGTGCTGTTTTGCGTAAAGCTGTGGGATGTCGAAAGCGCCGGGGCGCAGATCAAGCCCATGGTGGGCAAGGATACCGCCGTGGTTACCCTGCAGAACGGCATCGACGCCCACGAGCGGCTGATCCCGATCCTGGGCAGGCAGGCGGTGATGCCGGGCGTCGCCAATATCAGCGCCACCATCGCCGAGCCCGGCGTGATCCGCCAGACCGGCACGGTGATGCGCATGGTGTTCGGCGAACTCGATGGCCGGAAGAGTGCGCGCGGCGAGGCGCTGGCGGCGGCCTGCGCCAAGGCCGGCATCGACGGGGTCTTCAGCGAGGCGATCCTGACCGAGCTCTGGATGAAATTCATTCTGCTCGCGTCCAACGCCAGCATGATGGCGCTCGCCCGCCTGCCGATCGGCCACCTGCGTGACGACCCCGACATCGCGCCCTATTTCGTCGCCGCCTACGAGGAGGTGGTGGCCGTCGGCCGCGCCTCGGGCATCACGCTTCCGGCCGATGCCGTGGACCGCACGCTCAATTTCAACCGCAATGCGCCGGCGCACCTGATGGCCTCGATGGGCGCCGACCTTTTGCGCGGCAATCGCATCGAACTGCCGTGGCTTTCCGGCAAGGTGATCGAGCTCGGCCGCAGGCACGGCGTGCCGACTCCCACCCATGCCTTCCTGTATGCGATGCTGAAGCCCTACATCATGGGCACACCCAGTTAAGGAGCCCGCCATGCGCATAGTCCTTGTCGTCCTCTGCCTTCTCGCCGGCCTTGGTGGCGCTTCGGCAGCTGATCTGAAACTGCTGACTGCCGGCGCCTACAAACCGGTGGCGCTGGAGCTGGCAGCCGAGTTCGAGAAGCGGACTGGCCACAAGGTCACGGTCGAGAACGACACGGCGGGCGGGCTCGCGCGCCGTGTCGCCGCCGGCGAAACCTTCGACGTGGTCGTCATGCCGCCCGGGCGGATGGGCCCGCTGCTCGGCAACCGTATCGTCGAGAGCAGCGCCAAAGTGCTGGCGCGCGTCGGCATCGGCGTCGCCGTCAAGCAGGGCGCGCCGATGCCCGACATTTCCAGCGTCGAGGCCTTCAAAAAGACGCTGCTGGCGGCCCGCGCTATCGCCTACACCGATCCGGCGTCGGGCGGCACGGCCGGCACCTATCTCGCCAACTTGTTCGAAAAGATGGGCATCGCCGCCGAGCTGAAACCCAAGACCGTCCTGGTGAAGGGCGGCTACTCGGCCGAGAAGATCGTAACCGGAGAGGCCGAGATCGCCATGCAGCCGACGAGCGAGCTTCTGGCCGTGCCGGGCACGATGCTGGTGGGACCCATCCCGCTCGAGGTCCAGCACTACATCGCCTATTCGGGCGGCGTCTCCGCCGCCTCGCGCAATCCCGCCGCCGCCGACGCGCTGCTGCTGGCGCTGGCGGACCCCAGGAACCTGCCGCTGCTCAAGAAAAAGGGCATGGACGAGCCCTGAGGGCGCGGGTCCGTCCGTCTAGGTCTTCGTGCCGGACCAGATCGTCCACCGGTCCCTTTCCACCAGGGGCGCGTTCGCAGGCAGGCGCTGGCCGATGAAGTCGACGAGTTCGTTCAATTCCGCGTCAGTGAGGGCGTGCAGGATCGACCGCCCAACGCGGCCTAGAAGATCCGCCGCAAGGCCGCGAAAATCGTGGTGGCGCTTGCGCGTCTCCCAGACCGTGACAGTCTGCAATGCGCCGAAGCCGGCGCGGCCGAGAGCGCCCACGACCGCCTCGACCGTCGGACGTCGTGCTCTCTCGGTTTCCAGCAGCCTGGGGAAGCATTCGAAGAAGTAGCCCCTGATGTGATCGGGCGATCCGGGAAGCGAGACATCGACCTCTGCCGCTCCGAGATCCGCCCACGCGGCACTATAGAGGCCGCCGCCGCAGCCGATGTCGGTAACACGCCTGGCCGCTGGGTCGACCAGCAACTGTACGGTGGCGACCCAATCGGGCTGCACCTCCCGGCCGGTGTAGCTGAAACGATTCGCGGGCGCGTGAAAATCGATGTTCATGACCAGCTTCCGCCCAGGAGACCGCGCTTCTTCCGGGTCGAGTTCCTGGTCGGGCGCTCCCACACGACTCCGGGAAAGCCTTTCAGCGGCACCAGCGGTTCGCCGAGATAGGTCCAGTCCTGCAGCTGATCTATCGCGATGTGATAGCGGTGTTCGCGGCCCGTGCGGCTCGTGAACAGCGCGCGCGGGACATTGACCATGTGCGCCGACCGGGCGCGCTCATAGGCGAGTGGCGTGCCGCAGCGGGCGCAGAAGCTCCTCGTCGTCCCGGTGGCGTCGTCGCGAAAGCGCGTGATCTCGTCCGCGCCCCTGGTGACGCGAAATCGCTTGCGCCAACTGCCGACGTAGGTCGCATAGGCAGCGCCATGCGCCCGCCGGGTCGCGCTGGAATGATCGTGCCAGGCCCATCGCGCCGGAGTCCCGATCTCGATTTCCACCGCACCGCAAAGACACTGGCCCACGGCCGATGCTTCAGGGTCCGGGCGGGGCTTCGCCGCAACCGTCACTTTGCGCACGTCGGACCTCACCTGTTCTAGGAACCGACTTTCAGCTCCCTGAGCGCATCGGTCCAGGCGCCGATCGTATGGTCGATGTCGGCCTGCGTATGGGCGAGGCTCACATAGTACTTGCTCTCGCCTTTCATGATGCCGCGGGCACGCAGGAGCTGGTTGAAGCGTTTCAGGGTCGCGGCGTCACCCTTGAGCGTGTCGCGATAGTCCTTGATCGGCTGGTCGGTGAAGAGGAGGTCGAACAGCGGCGGCTCGCCCACGACCTGCGCCTTGAAATCGGACCGCTTCAGCAAGTCCGAAAGAGCGGCCATCAGGGTGCGGCCCGTGCTGAAAACCTGATCGTAGGCACCGGGGCGCTTCAATATGTCCAAGGTGGCGAGGCCGGCGACAGAGGCCACCGGATTGCCCGACAGCGTGCCGACCTGGAACAGGAAATCCTCGTCGGCCATGGTGAGGCGGTCGAAGTGCGCCATGATGTCGGCGCGGCCGGCGATGGCGGCGAGCGCAAAGCCGCCGCCCACGATCTTGCCCAGGGTGCAGAGATCAGGCGTGACGCCGTAATATTCCTGGGCGCCGCCATAGGCGAAGCGGAAGCCTGTCACGACCTCGTCGAAGATCAGCGGGATGCCGTGCTCCGCCGTGACGCGGCGCAGCGCCTGCAGGAAGCCGGGCTTGGGCGGGATCAGGCGCTGGAACGGCTCGACGATGACGCCAGCCAACTCGTCCTTCTGCTCGCGGATCAGGCTTTCGACCATCTCGATGTCGTTGAAGGCCGCCACCAGCATCTCGTCCTGGACGCTCTTGGGAATGCCGGCGGAGTCCGGTGAGGGCCGCGGGAAATTGCCCGGCTTCTTGGGGGCGAGCGACATCAGCGCATAGTCGCTCATGCCGTGATAGCCGCCCTCGAATTTCAGGATCTTGTCACGCTTGCGGAAGGCGCGCGCCGCCCGCATGGCGTAGAGATCGGCCTCGGTGCCGGAGCAGACGAATCGCACCTGGTCGGCGCACGGCACGGCGTCGCAGATCGCCTCGGCGAGCGCGATGCCGTGGCGGTTGTTGCCGAAATAGGTGGTGCCGAGCGGCACCTGCGCCTGCACCGCCGCCGTCACCTCGGGATGGGCATGGCCCACGAACATCGGCCCCGAACCCAGCAGGAAGTCGACATACTCCTTGCCGGCCTCGTCCCAGATCCGCCCGCCTTTCCCCTCCT
>JACPVT010000160.1 GCA_016191685.1 Rhodospirillales bacterium
CACGGCATCGCCTGGGCGCGCCTTGCCGCCGTGCGACAAGGACTTCGGGGAACGTCGCGTGGAGTGGTGGACGCGCTGCTGATGTCGATCGACACCGCACCGATGCTGCGGGCGGTCTGGCCGGCCAGGCTGCAGCTGATCCTCGACAATTGGGTGGCGTTCACGCCCGCGGAACGCGAGCGTCTCGGCGCCTATGTCGTCATGACGTGGCGTCTCAACCCGGAACGGCGATGGTTCGCCGAAGTCGTCCGCTCGCCGGTCGACGAGCTGCTCGTACGCTATTTCCTGCGCGACGAGCCCAACGCCCAGGAGGAATTCGGGCTCCACCTGGACTACGTGCGGAAGGTGAAGAAATGACGCCGCGGGACGCCGTTGGTCGCAATGGCGACGAGGCGGTGGAGCCGCGGTCCCTGGTCCTCAGGGTGGCGGACAACCTCGTCATTGCGCTGTTCTTCGCGCCGGTGATGCTGGCCGCGCTGCTGCTCGGCGGCGTTCGCGATTGGGCGTGGGCGCCGATCGCCGGGATGATCGGCGTGGTCGCCGTGCTCGTGGCGCTGGGCTTCGGCGCCGGCCGGGGCTTCGAGGTCGTCGAGCGCGAACGACGGCCGCTGCTGGTGCTGATCGCCTGCTTTGTCGTCTTCGTGGCCTTCGCGTTGCTGCAGATGTCGTCGATCGCACCCGACTCGGGCAGCGCCTGGCTCTATGCCGCGGCATTGCGGATCCTGGGCAGGGCCCATGCCGCCGTGCCCGATCTCGCCGTCGACGCAGCGCGCAACGTCCTGATGAGGTGCGTCACCTGCGGCCTGATCTTCCTGATGGCGCGCGCCATCTGCAGGGATCGCGGTCATGCGCGGACGCTGCTGATGCTGCTCGTCGCCAGCGCCGTCGTGGCCGTGGCCTATGGCCTGATCATGCAGGTGACGACGCACGGCTGCTACGTCGGCAGTTATGTGAAGAAGCAGGGCGAGTACGATCTGGGATCGTATTGCCTGATGTCCGGCACCTTCGTGAACAGCAATTCGTTCGCCTCCTATGTCGGCATGGCCATGGTGGCGGCCATCGCCCTGGTTCTCGGCGGCCGCCGGCGCGAACCCGACGGAGGCTACGACGGCCGCCCTCTGCAGTGGATCGAAATGCTGCTGAGCGGCTCGCGCGTCGTGTTGCTGGCGATCGTCTTCTTTCTCCTGGGCGGGCTGCTGATGTCGGCGTCGAGGGCGGGCTTTGCTGCGAGCGTCGCCGGCGCGCTGGTTCTCGCGCTGCTGTTGATGCGCGGCAAATGGCGCGAACGGCCGGATCTGGTGCGATGGTTCGTGGCCGCGGCGTTGATCGTAATGGTGTTCGGTGCGATCGCCGGCGGCGCGTTGCTCACCAAGGCCGTGCGCGCCAGCGACTCCTCGGTCCGTGTCGCGATCTGGCTGGCCTCGCTCGACGCCATCGCCCTGTCGCCGTGGCTCGGCTGGGGGCTGGGCAGCTTTGCCGACATCTTCACCATCCTGCAGCCGGCGTCGATGACGCAGCCCAACAATCTCGCCCATTCGACACCGCTCGAGACGATCGTCGAGCTTGGCGTGATCGGGGCGATCCCGGCGTTCGTTGTCGTCCTGTTGCCCTGGGGAATTTGCCTGCGCGGCGCCTTCAGGCGCGAGTACCGCCACCGGATCCTGCCGGCGGCGGCGTTCGCCATCGCCGCCGTGCCGATCCTCCATTCGATGGTGGATTTCAGCCTGCAGATCCCGGCGATCGGCTACGTGACGAGCGCGCTCCTCGGCATGGGATGGGCGCAGGCCTTCGGCCGCGGCGGCGCAACGTCACGGCCAGCGCGGCCTATTTCGACTTGACGGCGAGCTCGCCGTAGAGCGACGCCATTTCGGCGGCGATGTCGCCGGCCGAGCGGGTGCGCAGGCTGTTGGCGGCGCGGCGGGCGACCTCGGCAGGATCGGCCGCAGCCTCGCGCATCGCCGCGGCCCAGGCCCGCGGGTCGTCGAAGGGCAGCAGCCAGCCGTCGACGCCGTCGCGGATCCGTTCGGCGATGCCGCCGAGGTCGGAACCCATGACCGGCACGCCCATCGCATGGGCCTCGAGCACGACGATCGGTCCCGTCTCTTGGCATTGCGAGGGAACGGCGAGAATATCGAGGCCGTCGAGGAACGCCGGGATGCGATCGTGCGACAGCGCACCGACGAGCTCGATGCGGGGATCTCTTTGCGCCGCCCGCTCGATCAGCCGGAGATTCTTCAGATCGTCGGTGGTGCCGGCGACGATCAGCCGGAGGCGCGTCTCGGCGGGAATTTGCAGGACTGCCTCGACCAGGGTCTGCGCGCCCTTGTAGGCGTCCAGCCGGCCGACGAAGCCGATGCGGAGCCCGTCCTCGCCGCGCCGCGGCCGCGTGCCGCAATCGAAGGCCTCGCCGGCCGCCTGGCCGCTCAGCAGAATCTTTCCGGCAGGGATGGCATTGGCCAGCAGGGCGGCGTGCATCCACCGGCTGGGAACGACGATCCGGCCGCACAGCCCAGCGATCTCGTGCAGGCGCGCCGCCTGGTTTGCCGCCATCGCGCGTGCCGAGGCAAGGGTGGCAATCCGTCGAACCGGCGAGCGGGCCGTCCAGGCCGGCGGCGTCCATTTCGGCAGATGCGAGAGCAGGCGGGCAGCCGGCGCCGGAAGGCCGCGGCCCTCGGCCCAGCAATAGGCGCACCGGCGCTCATCAATCCGCCCGTCGCAGGCCGTTCTGCCCTCGAGTAGCGCGGTGCCCCTGATGCAGATGGCCGCGGGGACGTGCACGGTGACGACGCTCGGGATGCCGAGTTCGGCCACACCGCGAAGATGCTCGAGACCCGCGCCTGTCGTCCATGAATGGAGATGGAAGAGGTCCGGCTCGAGCCGGCCGACGAGCTTCTGGAAATAGGTCCGGTCGGACTTCGCCGGATAGCGGAAGACCGGAACGCCTTCCCAGGAATATTCCCGAGGCGCGCCGTCGGTCGCGGCGATGATCGAACTCTCGATCCCATGATCGACCAGCGCGGCTGCAAGGTCGCGGACATAGACCTCGGTTCCGCCGACCTGGTCGGGAAAGTAGAAACCGACACAATGGACGACACGCAGGCTCATGGCCGCCCGAGGAGGCGTGCTCTCAGGTTGACGAGCCGTTCGGTCCGGCGGAAGCCGAGTGTCCGGTAGGCCAGCGCCAGGCTGCGACGGATGGGGGCTGCGAAGGTGGGGTCGAGTTCATGGATCCAATCGTAGACGGCGGCAGCCTCCGCGGGATGCGTCTTGGCCAGTTCGCGCATCAGCGACCAGACGAACCTGAGCGGCGCCCGCTTGCGCCGCGGCGACAGTTCGCCGGCCGCGGCCAGCATGGCGAGTGCCTTGCGGTACGCCGTGAGCTGCTGCCAGGTCGCCACGGTCTTCACGATGCCGCCCGAGTCCTGCAGGCGACCGCGCCGATGCCGGCGATGGACGAAGGCCGGCTTGCGATAGACGGCAAGGCGCGGCTTTCCCAGGGCGACCTCGATCATGAACATCCGGTCGTCGATGAAGGCAAAGTCCTGGCGGTGAGGGATGTCGGCGATGAACTCGCGGCGGAACAGGAACGCCGAATAGTGCGAACTCCAGCCCTCGCCGAGCTGCTGGGCGATGAAGTCGTCGCAATCCACCCAGTCAAGCGTGTGAAGGGTGTTCGAGACCTCGTCGCAATCCTGGTAGCCGGCAACGACCACGTCGGCCCCTTCGTCGCGCGCCAGGCGGAGCTGCGCGTCGTTGGCGCCGGCGGCCAGCCAATCGTCCGAATCGAGGAAGCGGACATACTCGCCTTGCGCAACCTTGAGCGCCTCGACGATCGCCCAGTCCTTGCCCCAGTTGGCCATGCGGATCGGCTTGACGCCGTACATGGCGAAGAGTTCGGCCTGGCGCGGGGCGGATTCATAGATGGGGAGGTCAGCCTTGTGGAGCCAGATCTCGGCCCCCGTCGCCTCTTTGAGTTCGCGGCAGTTGCCCACGTGATCGAAGTGGGCATGCGTGTTGATGATATACTTGGCCGTCAGGTTGTGCCGCTTCAGGATGGCCAGGATGCGCTCCACCTCGTCGCCGGGATCAATGACGATGGCCTCCCGGGTCTCCTCGTCGCCCAGGATGGAGCAGTTGCACTGCAAGGCCCCGACGACCAGCACTTCGTGAATC
>JACPVT010000161.1 GCA_016191685.1 Rhodospirillales bacterium
ATATCATTTTGCATTCTTATTTTAGCAATAACTTTCTTGAAACTTAATGAAATCATAAAATGTCTATTGTTTTTTACTCCCTCGGCCAGCACGACCCGCACCTGCTCGTGGTTCTTGAGCACGAACGGCTCGGCCTGGAAGCCTTCCCAGGTCACGCTGGGCGGATTGTTGCCCAGGAACGGATCGTTGGCGGCGGCGTGACGGATCAGGTCCTCGATCTCCTGCCGGCATTCTTTCAGGTTCTGCGACGGCAGCACACCCACGCGCATGTCGAAGGTACACCAGGCCGGCACCGAGCTCGCCCAATCGCCGCCGGCGATCTTGCCGACGTTGAAGTTCACCGGATGATGGTGATCGCAGAAATGCGTGTCGTGCGCCTTGCGGGCGTTCCACTTCTTCTCGAGCTCGCGTAGCTGCTGGATCAGGCGGAAGGCCGATTCGATGGCGTTGGAGCCGGCGTCGGCCTTGTAGACATGCACGGGATGGCCGGTGACCTTGACTTGGAACCACATGACGCCGACCTGCGCGATGGTGAGCACGCCCGACGACGGCTCGGGAATGAGGGCCGCCTCGGCGCGGTAGCCGCGCTGCAGGCAGGCCAACGCGCCGTTGCCCGTGCATTCCTCCTCGACCACCGACTGCTGGTAGACGTCGGCCGCCGGCTGCCAGCCCAGCGACTTCAAGGCGCGCAGCGCAAAAACATTCAGGATCAGCCCGGCCTTCATGTCGCCGGCGCCGCGGCCGTACATCCAGCCGTCCTTGACCGCCGGCTCGAACGGATTGCGCGCCCACATCTCGTGCGGCCCCTCAGGCACGACGTCGATATGGCCGTTGAGGATCAGCGTGCGCCCTTTCGGGTTCGACGGGCGCCACGCACCAACCACATTCCAGGCATCGTCGTAGTCCTGACTGTGCGGGGAATAGCCGGGCAAGTGCTTCAGGTCGTCGATCTTGATCTGCCAGCGGTCGACGCCGAGCCCATCCTCCTTGAACAGGCGGGCCATCATGTCCTGCGCCGGTGCTTCCTGGAATCGCGTCGAGGGGATCTTCACCAGATCGGCCAGCACCTTGGTCTGGTCGTCGAACCGGCGGTCGACCTCGTTCATGATCCCGGTTTTGGTGGCGGCGTCGAGCATGGGCGGCAATCCTGTCGATATTGGGTTGGACCGACATTGGCCGACGCGAAATGACTCGTCAAAGTACGGCAAGCCTTCTATTTCACGCCGCAATGCCGACGCTGCGCACCTTGCAGGAACTGGACCGCGAAGGGCTGCTGAGCCCCGATCCGCGGCTGGCGGTGGCTGCCCAATCGATGGCGATCGCCATCACGCCCGAGATGCTGGCACTGATCGATCGCGGCGATCTTGCGCACGATCCGATCGCCCGCCAGTTCGTGCCGAGCCCGGCCGAAACCAAGGTGTCCGCGGATGAGCTTGCCGACCCGATCGGCGACGAAGCGCGTTCGCCGATAAAAGGGCTGGTGCACCGCTATTCCGACCGCGTGCTGCTGAAGCCGCTGCATGTCTGCCCGGTCTACTGCCGCTTCTGCTTCCGGCGCGAAAAGGTCGGCCCCGGCGGCGAGGCCCTGTCGGCTGCCGAACTCGAGACGGCGCTCGGCTACATCCGCAGCCATCCCGAGATCTGGGAAGTGATCCTGACCGGCGGCGATCCGCTGATGCTGGCGCCGCGCCGGATGGCTGAGCTGATCGCGGCCCTCGATGCGATCCCGCATGTCGCTGTCATCCGCGTTCACTCGCGCGTGCCGATCGTCGATCCGGAGCGGATGACGCCCGAGCTGGTGTCGGCGCTGAAGCCGCGGCGCGCCAGCCTCTGGCTCGGCATCCACTGCAATCATGCCCGCGAACTCTCTGCCGCTGCACGGGCCGCGTTGGCGCGCCTGGCCGATGCCGGCATTCCGCTGATGGGGCAGACCGTGCTGCTGCGCGGCGTGAACGACGATGTCGAAACCCTGGAGCAGCTCATGCGCGCGCTGGTGACCGCCCGCGTAAAGCCCTACTACCTGCACCATCCCGATCTGGTACGCGGCACCGGCCATTTCCGGGTCTCGGTGGAGCACGGCCAGGCCCTGATGAAGGCGCTGCGCGGTCGTCTCTCGGGGCTCGCCCAGCCGACCTATGTGCTCGACGTGCCCGGCGGCCATGGCAAGGTCCCGATCGGACCCGCCTATCTCGGCGACGATCCTGACGCGGTCATGGTCGAGGACGCCTTCGGCGGACGACACCGCTATCCCGGCTGACGCACCAGGATCAGAACGCTTTCTGGCCGACCGGACCGGGAGCCGCGGCGACGAGCTCGATATCGATGCTGCCGGCGTTCTCGAAGGTAAGCGTGACGGCGGCGCGAGACCCTTGTTCCAGCGGCGTCTTGAGGCCGATCAGCAGCAGGTGATAGCCGCGCGGCTTCAGGGTGAGCGTGGTGCCCGGCGGAAGGGCCAAGCCGTTCTCGCGTTGCCGCATGCGAAGATCGCCGCCCTCGACCTTGATCGCATGGATTTCCACGCGTTCCGCCGCAGGGCTGCTGGCGGCGATCAGCCGGTCCGGGACCAGCCCCTTGTTGGCGAGCGTGAAGAAACCACCGCCGTTGCCGGTCGCATGCGAAGAGGCACGTGCCCAAGGGCTGCCGATTTCGATGCCGCCCAGCGTGTAATTGGCGGATGCGGCGGCCCCAGGCGCGCCGGAGAGGGTGTCACGTGAACGACGAAACCAAGCCATGGCGTCCTTTTAGCCCAGGGCAAAGAAGGCGGTCTCGTCCTTTCTCGCCCTTCGCCGTCAGGATTAGTTTTTTTGTGGGCCGGTCAGCGGCGGCCCGTCGCGACGAGGGCGGCCCGGCCGCCCCGGGTTTGTGGCGCACTGAGTTCCTCGAGCAGCCACTCCTCGAAGGCGCGCGTCTTGGGCCGGCCAACCGAAGCCGGCGGACACACGAACCACCACGCCTTGCCGCTGTCGACGATCTGCGGGAATGGCTGAAACAGCCGGCCCGACGCCAGCTCCTCGCGAAAAAGCTGCGGCGGGCCAAGTGCGACGCCCGCGCCCTCCATTGCCGCTTCCACCGCGATCATCGTCGAATCGAACGTGAGCACGCGCTTGGGCTTGAAATCGCCCATGCCGACCGCGCGCAACCAGATCGCCCATTCCGGATCGTAGGTCATGTCGATGAAGGGAACGCGCTTGAGATCGTCGAGCGTTTTCAGCTTGTCGCGGTAACGCCGGCCGCAAAGAGGTGTCAGCACGTCGCTGAACAGGCGCGTGGCGTGCACATCGGGCTCGGGCTGAACGGTGAAGCGGATGGCACAGTCGAAATCCTCGCGGGCAAAATCGATCCGCCGCTGGGTCGTCGTCATGCGCACCTCGATCTCGGGGTGCTTGGCCTGAAAGCGATGCAGCCGAGGCGCCAGCCAGCCCAGCGCGAAGGTGGTCACCAGGCTGACATTCAGCGTGCCGGAATTGGCCTTGCGGCCGACGCGCTCCAGGGCATTGGTCATGCGGTCGAAGGAATCGCGCAGATCGGGCAGCAATGCCGCTCCCTCGCTGGTGATCTCGAGCCCGCGCGGCCGGCGCACGAACAGCGCCACGCCGAGCCTTTCCTCGAGCGCCTTTACCTGATGGCTTACCGCAGCTTGGGTCACATGCAGCTCCTCGGCAGCATGCGTGAAGCTTGCATGACGGGCGGCCGCTTCGAAGGCACGAAGGGCGTTGAGCGGCAGCTGAGAGCGGCTCATTTAAGGCACGCATGCATAGATTTTCTATGCCTCCCCCGAGGTTTCATCCTTTGTAACTGGAGGCATTGTAGCGCAAATATACTGAAGAAACGAGGCACAAGAGGCTCTCCCGAGTTCTCATCGCCTCAAACGGAGCTAAGTCATGTCGACCCTGTCCAGCGTGCGGGCTTTCGCCCGTGCCGATGCCCCCTCCTTCTCCTTCAGCCGCACCGTCGCGCTGTTGGCCGGCGCGGTTGTCGTGGGCGTCGAGGCCGTCATGACCCGAAGCGAACTTGCCCGTTCGCGACGCCAGCTCGCCCAGCTCGATGAGCGTTTGCTGCGCGACATCGGGCTCGATCGGGGCACGGCGCGCCACGAGGCCACCAAGGGCTTCTGGGCCTAGGGGAATCCCTGGGGGCGGGAATTGCCGGCGGCAGCCGGATAGAGCAGGTTCGGTCATGGTGCTTTGATGGCGCCATGACCCAACACCCTCTCTCGCTTCCCACCTTGGCTCTCGCCACGACCACCTTCCCCGATCCGGACACGAGCTGGCAGGCCGTCCTGCGGCGCGACCGGACGTTCAATGGCCGGTTCTGGTTCTCGGTCCGATCGACCGGGGTCTATTGCCTGCCGTCCTGCGCTGCCCGGGCGCCGCTCAGGCGCAATGTCGACTTCCACGCCTCGCCCGACGCCGCCGAGGCGGCGGGTTTTCGCGCCTGCAAGCGTTGCAAGCCGCGCGATTGGCGGGCCGATCTCGGCCTCAGCCAGCCGGTCGCCAGGGCCTGCGCCCTTTTCGACTCCGACCTCGCCGACACGCCGCCCTCTCTGGCGGCCGTGGCGCGCAAGGTCGGACTGTCGAGCGGGGCGCTCAGCAAGCGCTTCATTGCCGAATTGGGCGTCAATCCCCGCGACTGGCTTGTTGCGCGCAAGCGCCAGCGCTTCCGCAAGGCGCTGCGCAGCGGCGAGACGGTGGCCGGTGCGCTTTACGGTGCCGGATACGGCTCGCCGAGTCGCGTCTATGAGAGCAGCGACAAGGCCCTCGGCATGACCCCGGCGACCTATGCCCGCGGCGGGGCCGGGGCCCGCATCGACTACACCATGGCAGATTCGGACTATGGCCGTGTCCTGGTGGCGGCAACGCTGAAAGGCATCGCCGCGGTGTTCCTGGGTGACAGCGACCGGGCGCTCGAAAAATCCCTGCACAACGACTTCCCGGCAGCCGAGATTGCCCGCAACGACCGCTCGCTCGGCCCCCGCGTAAAAGGCGTGCTCGCCCGCCTCTATGGCCGCAAGCCCACCGCCCTCGACGCGCCCGACGTGCCGCTCGACATTATCGGCACCGCCTTCCAGTGGAAGGTGTGGAAGGCGCTGACCGAAATCCCGGCCGGCCAGACCAGAACCTATCGCGAGATCGCGCGTCGAATCGGCGAACCCAAGGCGGCGCGCGCCGTCGGCCGCGCCTGCGCCACCAACCAGGCCGCAGGCGTCATTCCCTGCCATCGCGCCGTCGGTGCCGACGGATCGCTCACCGGCTATCGCTGGGGCGTCGCCCGCAAGGAACGTTTGCTGGCCGAGGAACGCCGGCGCAGCAGCACATAGAAGGCGCCGCTACCGCCATGGTGCGGGTGTGCGGGGCGAACGCTGCGCACCCGGGCACGGTTGTCGGCACGATTGAGCCAGCCGACGAATTCCGCGCGGATGCGGCCGCCGACCAGGCGACCGCCTTCCTCGCGCAGGCCCTTGCCCGTGACGATCAGCACGACGCGGAAATCGCGATGGTTCGCCAACTCGAGAAAGCGGCCGACGGCGCGTTCGGCCGTGGCCAGGGTCATGCCGTGCAGATCGAGTGTCGCCTCGGGCGAAAGCTTGCCGCGCGACAGGGCGCGCGCAACGTCGCGATCGAAGCTCTTGTCGTCGGCGCTGAGATCCGGCTCGGCCGGCGCGACCGGCGTTCGCTTCATCGGCGACGCCTTGGCGGCGGGCGGCGCGGCCTTGGCCGCCGCGGCGGCACGCGCCAGCCGGCGCCGGCCGCCGAGCGGCTTCACATCGGCCATCGCCGCCGAGAACAATGCCGCGTCCTTGACCATGGCGTTTGGTGTAGCCTTGGCCGTGGTGCGGGTCTACACAGCGCGCCATGGCCCTGTCCTCCACCACTGCGGCGCCTCAGCCCGATCCGGATCTCCAGACTGGTCTGCAATATCTGCGCGCCGGCTGGTTCGATCGCGCCGAGCCGTTGTTTCGCGCCGCCCTCGGCCGCTACGGCGAGCGGCCCGATATTCTGCACTATCTCGCGGTCTGCCTGTCGCAGCGCGGCGCGCTCGACGATGCCGAGGCGATGTGGCGCAAGGCGCTGGCCAAGGACCCCAACGAGCCGATGCTGTCGTACAATCTCGGCCTGGTGGCACGCCGACAGGGCCGCCTCGACGAGGCGGCCCGGCGCTTTCGCGACACGATCCGCCGGACGCCGGCCCATGTCGAAGCGCGGCTGGCGCTTGCCTCCATCCACATCGACATGGGCCGCTTCGCCGCCGCCGAGCGCGAACTGGTCGAGTTCGTCGGCAAACTCGACCAGGCCATTCAGGAACAAGGCAGCGAGGCGCTGAAGCCGCTCCAGGCACGGGCACGCAACATGCTGGGCTACGCGCTTTATCGCATGGGGCATTTTTCGCCGGCGATCGACGTTCTCGACATGGCGATGGCCGATGCCGGCGACGACGCTGCCCGCCGTGGCCAGATCCTGGGGGACCGGGCGCTTGCCCTGGGCGGCCTCGGCCACTTCGACGAGGCCATCGCCGAAGCCGGCCGCGCCCTCGAGTTCGCGCCAGAGAGCGCCTCTCTCAATCACGTGATGGGCTTCGTGCTCTATCACGCAGGTCGACCGACGGACGCGATCACCCCGATCCAGCGGGCGCTCGAGATCGACCCCGCCTTCACGGCGGCCCTCAAGACCCTTGCCTTGGCCCACGCCGCCGCAGGCAAGGGTGACGAGGCCGTCGACCTCTTGCGCCGGGCATTGCGCGCCGACCCGCAGGACCGGGATGCGGTCCTGCAGCTCTCCAACCTGCACATCGAGCAGGAAAGATTCACCGAAGCCCTCGAAACCCTCGAGGCACGCTTGAAGTCCGCGCCCGACGATGTGCGCGCACTCAACAATCAGGGACTGGCCCTCAGGGGTCTCAAGCGTTTCGAGGAGGCTCGGCGGGCGCTGAAACGCGCCTCGCGGCTGGCGAGCGACGATCCTCTGGTGTTGACCAACCTCGGCCGCGTGCTTGTCGACCTCGGACGGGCCGCCGAGGCGCGGACGTTGCACGAACATGCGCTGCGCGGCCTGCCGGGCGATCCGCGATTGCTCACCCACTACGGTGCCTGCCTCGCCGCGCTGGGCGAGCGCGACAAGGCCCGCGAAACCCTGGACGCCGCCCTGGCGATCGATCCCAACAACGCCGAAGCCCTGGCGGTTCGGACGAGCCTGGATACATGAGCACCGGCGCCGAGCGTTTGGCCGACGTCCACCAGCGCATCGCCGCCGCCGCCCGTGCCGCCGGCCGCGATCCGGCCGGCGTTGCCCTGGTTGCCGTATCCAAGACCCATGGTGCCGACCGCGTCCGCGAGATGCTCGAGGCCGGCCAGCGTGTGTTCGGCGAGAATCGCGTCCAGGAGGCGGAAGAAAAGTTTCCCGCGCTCAAGGCCGAGTATCCGGATCTCGAGCTGCACCTGATTGGCCCCTTGCAGACCAACAAGGCGCGCGATGCGGTGGCCCTGTTCGACGTCATCCAGTCGGTCGACCGTGACCGGATCGCCGTGGCGCTGGCCAAGGAGATGGAGCGGCAGGGCCGTCGGCCGGCTTGTTACATCCAGGTCAACACCGGCGAGGAGCCACAGAAGGCGGGCGTGGCGCCGGCCGATGTCGATGGCTTCGTCGCCACCTGCCGCGACGTCCATAAGCTGCCGGTCATCGGGTTGATGTGCATCCCTCCGGTCGACGAGGAGCCGGCCCTGCACTTTGCCCTGCTGGCCAAGATCGCCGCGCGCAACGGGCTGGCCGGAATCAGCATGGGCATGAGCGCCGACTACGAGACGGCCGTACGGCTGGGCGCCACCCATGTCAGGGTCGGCAGCGCGCTGTTCGGCGCACGCGCCCCGCTCGCGACCCATGCCTGAACTGCCCGAGGTCGAAACCGTCCGGCGCGGCCTCGTCCCTCGGCTGGTCGGCCGGCGCATCGTGCGCTTGCTGCAGCACCGCCGCGACCTGCGTGTCCCGCTGCCGGCGCAATTCGCCAAACGGGTCGAAGGCCGCACGGTCCGGGCCATCGACCGGCGGGCGAAGTACCTGCTGATCCGGCTGGATGACGGCAACACCCTGATCGCCCATCTCGGCATGTCCGGCCGCATGACGCTGCACGATGCCGCAAGCGCCGCCGAGCACCCCTTCGATCGGCACGACCATGTCGTCTTCGAAACCGACGAGGGCTGGCAGGTCCGCTTCAACGACGCCCGCCGCTTCGGCCTGATGTTGCTGGCGGCCGACGCAGCGGTACCCAAGCACAAGCTCTTCAAGGGACTGGGCCCGGAGCCGCTCGACAACGCATTCGATGGCGCAGCGCTCGCCGGCCGCCTCAAGGGCCGGCGGACGCCCATAAAAGCCGCACTCCTCGACCAGAAGACGCTGGTCGGCGTCGGCAACATCTACGCCTGCGAGGCTCTGTTCCTGGCCGGCATCTCGCCCCGTCGCCTGGCACATACCGTACAGGGCGAGCGCGCCGAGCGGCTGGTAACCGCGATCAAGAAGGTGCTCCACCGATCGATCGAGGACGGCGGCTCGACCTTGCGCGATCATGTCCAGCCCGGCGGAGAACTCGGCTATTTTCAGACCCGCTTCAATGTCTACGATCGCGCCGACATCGCCTGCCCGACCCGCGGCTGCGGCAAGACAGTGCGTCGGCTCGTCCAGTCTGGTCGCTCGACCTTCTATTGCGCGCACTGCCAGCGCTAGCTAAGAGCGGCCGACAGCCGGGAGGAAACCAGTGGCGGCATATGAGAACATCCTGACCGAAACCAAGGGCCGAGTGGGAATCATCCGGCTCAACCGGCCCAAGGCGCTGAATGCGCTCTGCGCCGATCTGGTGCGCGAACTGGGCCAGGCGCTCGATGCATTCGAGGCCGACCCCGGCATCGGCTGCATGGTCCTGACCGGCAGCGACAAGGCCTTCGCCGCCGGCGCCGACATCAAGGAGATGAAGGACAAGTCCTACCAGGACGTCTTCCTGCAGGATTTCATCACGGTCGGCTGGGAGAAGGTGAGCCAGGTGCGCAAGCCGATCGTGGCTGCGGTCGCGGGCTATGCGCTGGGCGGCGGCTGCGAGATGGCGATGATGTGTGATTTCATCATCGCTGCGGACAATGCGAAGTTCGGCCAGCCCGAGATCACGCTCGGGACCATTCCCGGCGCCGGCGGCACCCAGCGCCTGCCGCGCTTCGTCGGCAAGTCGAAGGCCATGGACCTCGTGCTGACCGGTCGCATGATGGATGCTGCGGAGGCCGAGCGTTGCGGCCTGGTCAGCCGTGTCGTGCCGTTGGGCGAGTTGATGGCCGACGCCATCGCCACCGCCGAGAAGATTGCCGGCCTGTCGCTGCCGGCGACAATGGTCGCCAAGGAAGCCGTCAACCGGGCCTTCGAGACGACGTTGGCCGAGGGCGTCCGCTTCGAACGGCGCACCTTCCATGCCACCTTCGCCTTCGACGATCGGGCGGAGGGAATGGCGGCATTTGCCGACAAGCGCAAAGCAGGCTGGAAACACCGCTGATTGGGTGGTTTTGGCGCGCTTGACCGGTCCCCATGCGGCCCGTATAAGCCCGCCCTTCGAGCAACGAGGACTAAATGGCTAATCACAAGTCGGCCCAGAAGCGCGCCCGCCAGACAGAGACCCGCACCGCCGTGAACACGGCGCGTCGCAGCCGCGTGCGCGGCTCGGTCAAGAAGGTGGAGGAAGCGATCGCCGCCGGCGACAAGAAGGCGGCCCAGGCCGCGCTGCGCGCGGCGCAGCCGGAGATCCAGCGCGGCGCGATCAAGCGCATCGTGACCAAGAATGCAGCAGCACGTCGCGTGTCGCGCCTCTCTGCGCGCATCAAGGCGATGGCCTGATCCTCTCGATCCTCCTTCAGTGGATGTGAACGCCGCTCATACGAGCGGCGTTTTCTTTTGTCAGCGCGCTCGCTCGGTGAGGAAGCAGAAAAAAAATCGGCGGCGTTCGACGATCAGTATTTGGTCGCCAATTGGGCGAACGACATACGATTCGCGTTTATCGTCCCGTGCGAGCGCATGAGCGCTAGATATTGAGCGCGGCCGTGCGCATCGCACACCGGAGAATCGAATCATCAGAGTTGTCAATCGAGTCGCGCGAAGAACAATCTGAATAGCGTGCGGCGTTCGCCGCTGAATCGTTTGCGCTCGTCATCGGGTCTGCTAAGAGTCGGCTCATCGCGACGGGGCGTGGGGCGCTGGAACGCGAGCCAAGGCGGAGACGGGGGGCTTCCTCTTCGCCGATAACGAACGAGGGAGAGAGCCGCAGCGTTTCTGCATCAGCGACGATCAAAAGATGAAGCGTCCCAACAATGACGCTCGGCAAGAATTTTTCGTCGCTCCTGCCACGCTGTACGTCCTCCCATCGATCGTTGGCTCGAGGTTCGACGCCCCTCGACAAATGAAAAGCGGGGCCATGTCGACAGATAAAAAGATTGCCGGCACATATGAGGTGTTCCCCGCAGCCGGCTATGCCGGAGACGTGGCGCCGGCGACGGCCTGGAAAATTCTCGGCGAGCACAAGGACGCGATGTTGGTCGACGTCCGCACGCGGCCTGAATGGAATTTCGTCGGCCTGCCCGACCTCGGTCCGCTGGCCAAGCAGACGGCGCTGGTCGAGTGGCAGGTCTTCCCAAGCATGCAGCCCAACCCCGACTTCGTGACGGCGCTTTCGGGCGCGCTCACAAACAAGGATGCGCCGCTGCTGTTTCTCTGTAGGAGTGGAGCCCGATCGGCCGCGGCGGCGAAAGCCATGACCGCGGCCGGCTACAGTACATGTCTCAACGTGGCGGACGGCTTCGAAGGGCCCCTGAATGCCGAGGCCAAGCGCGGCTCGGCAGGGGGATGGAAGGCAGCGGGACTTCCGTGGAGACAGACGTGAACCGAATTCAGACACCGATTCCAGGCAATAATGACGCGGCCTACGACAAGAAAAGCGTGGCGGGGACCGAGATGGACGAAATTGCGGGCCGCAAGGAGCTTGAGGCGCACTGGGTGCGCGTCTGCGACCGGCTTCGCAAGGAAATCGGCGACAAGGCATTCAAGACCTGGTTTGGCGAGGTCGAGCTGGGCGAGCTGAAGGCCGGCAAGCTTCGCCTCTATGCCCCGACGCGCTTCGTCCGCGACTGGGTCGGCCGCCACTATGGCGACCGCGTGCTCGCCTATTGGCAGGCCGTGGCGCCGGACGTGAAGAACGTCGAGGTGAACCTCGTGCCGCCGCCGGCGCCGCGCCGGCCCAACGAAATCATCGCCGTGCCGCCGGTGCCTTCGTCGCAAAACTACCAGCCGCCGATGCCACGCATGGGGCCGTCGATCGGCCGCGGCGGCGACGAGGCCTTCGCCGGCCCGGAGGCACGCTATACCTTCGCCAACTTCGTGGTCGGCAAGCCCAATGAGTTCGCCTATGCGGCCGCTCGCAATATCGCCGAGCAGGACCGGCCGCTGCCGGAGCGCAATCCGCTCTATATCTTCGGCGGTGTCGGCCTCGGAAAAACCCATCTGATGCATGCCGTCTGGCATGCCATCCGCGAGCGCGACCCCAAGACCCGCGTTCTCTACCTGACGGCCGAGAGCTTCGTGAACCGCTTCATCCAGGCGCTGCGCACCAAGAACACCGGCCAGTTCAAGGAGCTGTTCCGCAACGTCGACGTCCTGATGGTCGACGATGTGCAGTTCATCTGCGGCAAGGAAGCGAGCCAGGACGAGTTCTTCTTTACCTTCAATTCGCTGGTCGAGCAGAACAAGCAGATCGTGCTGTCCTCGGAAAAGCCGCCTTCCGAGCTGCAGGACATCGAGGAGCGCATGCGCTCGCGGCTGGGCAGCGGGCTGGTGGCCGACATCCACTCGTCGACCTATGAACTCAGGCTCAGCATCCTGCAGACCAAGGCCGAGAACGCCCGCGTGCCGGTGCCGACCGCCGTGCTCGAGTTCCTCGCGCACAAGATCAGCACCAACATCCGTGAACTCGAGGGTGCGCTCAACCGCGTCGTCGCCCACGGCCAGCTGATCGGCCGCGAGATCACCGTCGAGATGGCGCAGGACGTGCTGCACGACCTGCTGCGCCAGGCCGACCGCAAGGTCACCGTCGACGAGATCCAGCAGCGGGTGGCCGCGCACTACAACATAAAGCTGGCCGAGATGAGTTCGCCGCGGCGCGCCCGCTCGGTCGCCCGGCCGCGCCAGGTGGCGATGTATCTCGCCAAGCAGCTCACCACGCTCAGCCTGCCGCAGATCGGCAAGCGCTTCGGCAACCGCGACCATACGACAGTCATGCACGCCGTGCGCAAGATCGAGGAGCTCAAGATCTCCGATCTTTCGATTGCGGAGGACGTCGAGTTGCTCAAGCGGCAGTTGCAGGGCTGACAAATTCCCTGCCGGGACTGTGAAACGGGGCCCTGCGGGGCCCCGTTTGCATTGACGCAGCAGGCCCTAAACGCCTCAAATTACGGGCGAAATCGCTTTCCGCCGGCCGCTCGCGTGGTATAGTCTCCGACCGTTCCGCCGGGGTGTTTCGCAGCCTGGGAAACGGGGTGTCTAAACCGCATTTTTGGCCCCTCGTTACAGCGACCAAATCATGAAACTGACGATCGAACGGGCAGCCCTCCTGAAGGCGCTGGCCCATGTGCAGAGTGTGGTCGAACGGCGGAACACGATCCCAATCCTGTCCAATGTCCTGATCACCGCCCAGAAGGGCCGGCTGAGCCTGGCGGCGACCGACATGGACCTCGCCATCACCGAATCGGTCGAGGCGAATGCCTCCAAGAACGGTTCCACGACCGCCCCCGCGCATACGCTCTACGAGATCGTCCGCAAGCTGCCGGACGGCGCGCAGGTCGAACTGGAGACGGCGTCGGACGGCGGCAGCCTGGTGATCCGGGCCGGCCGCTCGCGCTTTACCCTGCAGTGCCTGCCGCCGGCCGATTTTCCGGCGATGAGCGAAGGCGACCTGCCGCACCGCTTCCAGCTCCCGGCAACCGATCTCAAGGGCATCATCGACCGCACCCGGTTTGCCATCTCGAACGAGGAAACGCGCTACTACCTGAACGGCATCTATTTCCATGCCGCAACGTCGGGCAGCACCCAGGTGTTGCGTGGCGTGGCCACCGACGGCCATCGCCTGGCCCGGGTGGAAGTGCTGCTGCCCAAGGGCGCCGGTGAAATCCCCGGCGTGATCGTGCCGCGCAAGACGG
The DNA here is from genome assembly GCA_016191685.1 of Rhodospirillales bacterium. GTDB lineage: Bacteria > Pseudomonadota > Alphaproteobacteria > Reyranellales > Reyranellaceae > Reyranella. The sequence goes on from JACPVT010000161.1 coordinate 13,208, forward strand.
TGGGCGAGGTCCGCAAGCTCCTCGACGAAAGCGACGGGTCGGTCGATATCGAGCTCTCCGACACCCGGATCCGCTTCGCCAGCGGCAACGTCACCCTGGTCAGCAAGCTGATCGACGGCACTTTCCCCGACTACGAGCGTGTCATCCCGACCGGCAACGACAAGATCCTGAACGTGCCGTGCAAGGAATTCGCCCACGCCGTCGACCGCGTTTCGACCATTTCCACCGAGAAATCGCGGGCCATCAAGGTTGCGGTCGCCAAGGGCGTGGTCACGCTCTCGGCCACCAGCCCCGACGCCGGCAGCGCGACCGAGGAGATCGAGGTCGACTACAAGGCGGCCGCCATCGAGATCGGGTTCAATTCGCGCTATCTGCTCGACATCACCGAACAGATCGTGGGCGCCGAGGCGCGCTTCCTGATGGCCGATGCCGGCTCGCCCACCCTGGTGCGCGACGGTGCCGACGAAAGCGCGCTCTACGTGCTCATGCCGATGCGGGTATGACCGCGCAGCCCGGCAGCCCCCGCGCCCTTTCTTCCGACGCCGGTTCCGGTCCCGCGCCGGCCAACCGAATCGAGTCTTCCGCACGGTCCATGCTGGCCGTCCGTCAGCTTCGCCTCACCGATTTCCGCAACTACCGCCAGCTTCGCCTCGACTGCGGCCTCGAGCCGGTGGTGCTGGTGGGCGGCAACGGCGCCGGCAAGACCAACCGGCTGGAGGCGCTTTCCTTCCTGGCGCCAGGCCGTGGGCTGCGCCGGGCACGCCTCGACGAAGTCGGCCATCGCACCCGCGGCGAGGCCTCGGGCGCCGCCGCGGGAACAACCCTCTGGGCGGTCGCGGCCACGTTCGACACGCCGGAGGGACGCCTCGCCATCGGCACCGGGCTGGAGCCAGGCCGCGGCGAGGGCAGCCCCCCGCGCCGGGTCGTGCGCATCGACGGCCGGACGGCCGCCAGCCAGACCGCGCTCGGCCTGCATGTCGCCGCCGTCTGGCTGACGCCGCAGCTCGACCGCCTGTTCCTCGACGGTCCGGGGGAGCGCCGGCGTTTCCTCGACCGGCTGGTGACGGCGCTGCATCCCGAACATGCCGGCGACGTCGCGGCCTACGAGAATGCGCTCCGCCAGCGAGCGCGCCTGCTGCCGGGCCGACACGGTCCATCGCCTCGATGCCGCCGCGCGGCTGGGTATCGGTCCGTTCCCGCGCGCCGCACTTGCCATGGCGGGAGAGATCGACGGCTGGCTCGATACCATGGCGGCGCTCGATGCCGAGGACCGCCTGCGTGCCGAGCTGGCGACCAATCGCTTGCGCGACGCCGAAGCCGGCACCACATCCATTGGACCGCACCGCAGCGACCTTGCGGTACGGCACCTCGATCTCGACCTGCCGGCGGCCGAAGGCTCGACGGGGCAGCAAAAGGCCGTATTGGTCTCGATCGCGCTCGCCCATGCCCGCCTGGTGGCGATGTCGCGCGGCCGGCCGCCGCTGCTGCTGCTCGACGAGATCGCCGCCCATCTCGATGCCGAGCGGCGCATGGCGCTGTTCGACGAGGTCGTGGCGTTGGGCGCCCAGAGCTGGATGACGGGCACCGATGCCGAGCTTTTTATGCCGCTCCGCGGTCGTGCGCAGATCCTGCGCGTGGCCGACGGATCCATCGCGGCCATCTGAACCTTTTTCGGGAAGTCGGATAGAGAGATGAGCGACATTGAAGACGTGACGCCTGGTGCCGAGGAGTACGGCGCCGATTCGATCAAGGTGCTGCGCGGCCTAGAGGCCGTCCGCAAGCGCCCGGGCATGTATATCGGCGACACCGACGACGGCACCGGCCTGCACCACATGGTCTACGAGATCGTCGACAATGCGATCGACGAGGCGCTGGCGGGCTACTGCGACGGGGTCGAGGTGGTCCTGCATGGCGACGGCTCGGTGACGGTGCGCGACAACGGCCGCGGCGTGCCGGTCGACATCCACAAGGAAGAGGGCATTTCAGCCGCCAACGTCATCTTCACCCAGCTCCATGCCGGCGGAAAGTTCGACCAGAATTCCTACAAGGTCTCGGGCGGCCTGCACGGCGTCGGCGCCGCCGTGGTCAATGCCCTGTCGTCGCAGCTCGACCTGCACATCTGGCGCAACGGCAAGGAATACTTCCTGCGCTTCCGCCACGGCGAGCCCGAGGAAGACCTCAAGGTCGTGGCCGACGCCCCGCCCGGCAAGCACGGCACCGAGGTGACCTTCCTGCCCTCGACCGGGACCTTCACCAAGACCGAGTTCGACTTCGCCACCCTGGAACACCGGCTGCGCGAGCTCGCCTTCCTGAACTCCGGCGTCAAGATCGTGCTGACCGACGAGCGCGCCGCCGAGCCCAAGGTCTCGGAGCTGTTCTACGAGGGCGGCGTCGAGGCTTTCGCCAAGTACCTCGACCGCAACAAGACCTCGCTGCACAGCCCGCCGGTGTCGATTCGGGGCGAGAAAGAGGGCATCACCGTCGAAGTCGCGATGCAGTGGAACGACAGCTATCACGAGACGATGCTGAGCTTCACCAACAACATCCCGCAGCGCGACGGCGGCACCCATCTCGCGGGCTTCCGGGGCGCGCTCACGCGCACGCTGAACAAGTACGCCGACGAGAGCGGCATTTCGAAGAAGGAGAAGGTCAACCTCACCGGCGACGACATGCGCGAGGGCCTGACCTGCGTGCTCTCGGTCAAGGTGCCCGATCCCAAGTTCTCGTCGCAGACCAAAGACAAGCTGGTCTCTTCCGAAGTCCGCCCGGTGGTCGAGTCGGTGGTCGGCGACAAGCTCGGCCAGTGGTTCGAGGAACACCCCTCGGAGACCCGCAAGATCCTGACCAAGGTGGTCGAGGCTGCCGCCGCCCGCGAAGCCGCGCGCAAGGCCCGCGAGCTCACCCGCCGCAAGGGCGCACTCGATGTCTCCTCGCTGCCCGGCAAGCTCGCCGACTGCCAGGAGCGCGATCCGGCGCTCAGCGAACTCTTCATCGTCGAGGGCGATTCGGCCGGCGGTTCGGCCAAGCAGGGCCGCAACCGCGCCAACCAGGCCATTCTGCCGTTGCGTGGAAAAATCCTGAACGTCGAGCGGGCGCGTTTCGACAAGATGCTGTCGTCGGCCGAGATCGGCACCCTGATCACGGCGCTCGGCACCGGCATCGGCCACGACGACTTCAACCTCGACAAGCTGCGCTACCACAAGATCATCATCATGACGGACGCCGACGTCGACGGCTCCCACATCCGCACGCTCCTGATGACGTTCTTCTATCGCCAGATGCGCGACCTGATCGAGCGCGGCCACCTCTACATCGCCCAGCCGCCGCTGTTCAAGGCAGCCAAGGGCAAGTCGGCGATCTACCTCAAGGACGAGCGCGCGCTCGACGAGCAGCTCATCCAGACCGGGCTGGAGAACGCGCGGCTCCAGCTCGGCGACGGCAGCGTGCAGGCGAGCGACGACCTGCGCCGCACCGTCGACATCGCCCGGTCGGTCGCCAATCTGGTCAAACCGCTGTCGCTGTCGCGGCGCGTCACCAGCCAGGCGGTGATCGAGCAGGCAGCCATCGCCGGCGCCTTCAAGCCCGACATCCTGAACGACGCCGATCTGGCCAAGGCCACCGCCGACTACATCGCCCGCCGCCTCGATGCCGTGAGCCCCCTGCTCGAGCGCGGCTGGAGCGGCGAGCCGACGCCCGACGGCGGCCTTGCCTTCAGCCGCCGCCTGCGCGGCGTCCAGGAACGCCACGTCATCGACGGCCCCCTGGTCAGGAGCGCCGAGGCGCGCAAGCTCGATGGCCTCGCGGTCGAACTGCAGGCCGTCTACCAGCGGCCCGGGCAGTTCATCGCCAAGGAAAAGGAAACGACGATCTTCTCGCCCACCGAGCTGTTCGCCGCCGTCCTCGAGGCCGGCCGCCGCGGCGTCACCATCCAGCGCTACAAGGGGCTGGGCGAGATGAACCCCGACCAGCTCTGGGAAACCACGCTTGATCCCGAGGCGCGCACGCTCCTGCAGGTCAGGATCAACCATGCCGACGAGGCCGACGAGATCTTCTCGACCCTGATGGGCGACGTCGTCGAACCGCGCCGCGAGTTCATCCAGGAGAACGCGCTCAAGGTCGCCAATCTCGACGTTTGAGGTGGATTTACGGACACGAGTTGTCTCGAATCTGTCTGTTCGGAAATTCGCAAAGCGCCGGCCCGCTTGAACCAAAAGATTCTCGTCAACGCAGGCCCGAATCGCGGACCTGTCAAAAAAGTCGATCGTCCCGAACACCATGAACGACGGCGGCGTTTGGCCGACCATCTGTTCATGGTGTTCTCTCCACGCAGATTTTGAGGCCGGTGAAACCGGCAAAACCCGTCCACGGGGTTCATAAGGCCAGTGGCCGC
>JACPVT010000162.1 GCA_016191685.1 Rhodospirillales bacterium
GAGATCCTGCCGATGGCCGAGGCCAACGGCATCGGCGTCATCCCCTACAGCCCGGCCGCCGCAGGGCTTCTGTCCGGCAAGTATCTCGGCCAGGCGACCGGTCGGCTGAAGACCAACAAGATGTACGAGGCGCGCTATGGCGAGGCCTGGACCTTCGAGGTCGCGGAGAACTACATCGCCTTCTGCAAGCAGCAGGGCCTGCATCCGGTCAGTGCGGCGATCGCCTGGGTGGGCGCCCATCCCGCTGTCACCGCGCCCATCGTCGGCGCGCGCAACCTCGACCAGCTCAAGGATTCTCTTGCCGCCGTGAAGGTCAACATGACGCCCGAACTGCGCGCCGAGATCGCCGAGCTGTCGCCCACGCCGCCGCCGGCCACCGACCGGCTGGAAGAGCAGAAGCCTCCAGCGGCCTGAGCCGACGACCGATCTAGCGCAGCGGCGAGAACGCCGCCGGCACGGCGAAGGTGTTCTGCATGCGCTGCATCACGACACCTTCGGCGCGCGGCGGCGGCCAGACGCCGGTGCTCACCGCCTGGGCGCGCAGGCGCTCGCGCTCGCCCATGTTCTTGTAGGCCCAGACATGGACCCACTGGTTGAGCGGGCCGATCTCCGTGAAGCCCGCGAAGATCAGCGGCGAGATGGCCGTGCGCGCCGGCAGCTTGGGACCCCAGCTTCCGATCACCTTGGGGATCGCTCCCACATTGTACGTGTAGGTGCGGAACTCGTAGCAGGTGCCATGCTCGCCCGGTTGGAAGTTCGGCGAGAAGGGCGCGGGGTGGAGGATCTTGGCTTCCATCTCGAGCACGAAGTCGGCGATCTTGGGCGGCCAGACCTTGGTAGTGACGGCCTCGGCGCGGATGCGGTCGCGTTCGGCGGTGCTCTCGTAGGGCCAGACATGGATGATCTGGTTCAGTGTGCCGACTTCGGTCCGCCAGAATCCGGCCAGCGGCGAGAGTTTTAGGCGGCCGGGCAGGGCCGTCGCGAAGGCTTCCTCGACCTGGGGAATGGTGCCCGGCTTCATCAGGTAGGTGCGCATTTCGAAGATCATCGCTTACTCCCGCAGGTTCATTCGACGTGGACGAGGTTTCGCATTTTCGTCACTGGCTGCCTAGAATGACGGTCGCCGCAACGCGGCGGATTTGTAGCGCAGTCAAGCGTCGGCGGTGACCGGCTTGGTGCTGCCGCAGTGACTGCACCGCACGCAGGCGACGGCGCGCAGGCCGCGGCAGCCCGGGCACACGCCCATGTCGAAGCGCGACAGATCCCGCAACGGCCGGTCGGTCGCCGTCGTCGGCACGTCGAACCACCCCTGGAACCATTTTTGCTGCATGGTCACCCTCGATCGCAGACGTCGACCCATTCGGCGCCGACCAGTGATGCCAGCCGCGCCGGGCTGATGCGCAGTGCCGAGTTGGTCGAGCCGGCGGCGGGCACGATCTCGTCGAATTGTTTCAACGAGACATCGCAATAGATCGGCAGCGGCGTCGCGAGGCCGAACGGACAGACGCCGCCCACCGGATGGCCGGTCAAGGCTGCCACCTCCTCGGCACCCAGCATGCGGGGCTTGCCACCCAGCACGTCCTTGATCTTGCGGTTGTTCAACCGCGCATCGCCCGACGTCACGATCAGCAGCGTCCGATCCTTGATCCGGAGCGAGAGCGTCTTGGCGATCTGCGCCGGCGCCCCGCCATGGCCCCTGGCCGCCATCTCGACCGTGGCGGTGCTGGCGTCGAGCTCGACGACGCTGATGTCGGGGGCA
>JACPVT010000163.1 GCA_016191685.1 Rhodospirillales bacterium
AATAAGATTTTGGGACGAGTCGAATCACCGTCGCCCACTTTATTACCAACACTTTGCTCGGCATTCAATGTCATAATATCAAATATATATATATTTATTGCGCCCCTAATTTATTTTTTTTATTTTTAGTTTTTTTGTGCTGGCGCGGCTCGGGCTGGGGCGCGCGGCCAAGCCGCCGGCGGGGCCGCATGGCCTTTACATCTGGGGGCCGGTCGGCCGCGGCAAGTCGATGCTGATGGACCTGTTCTTCGCCGACGCACCGGTGGCCCGGAAGCGGCGCGTGCATTTCCACGAATTCATGCTCGAGGTCCAGGAGCGCCTGCACCGCCGCCGCGAGAAGCTCGCCGCCGAGGGCGCGCCGCCCGAAGCCGACACCATCGTGCCGATCGCGCGCGAGATCGCGACGGAGACACGCCTGCTGTGCTTCGACGAATTCCAGGTCACCAACATTGCCGATGCGATGATCCTCGCGCGCCTGTTCGAGACCCTTTTCGACCAGGGCATGACGGTGATCGCCACCTCCAACCGCCAGCCCGACGATCTCTACAAGGACGGACTGCAGCGCGACCGCTTTCTGCCCTTCATCGATCTGATCAAGCAGCGTCTCGAGATCCTCGAACTGGGTGGCGACCAGGACTATCGCATGAACCGCCTGCGCAACTTCGATGTCTACCTGACGCCCCCAGGTGCCTGGGCCAATGCCAAGCTCGACGAGGCCTTCCGCGCGCTCGCCGCCGGCGCCGACGGCGAGCCGCGCGTACTGCGGACGCAGGGACGCGACGTCGAGATTCCGCGCGCCGCCCCCGGCGTCGCCATGGCGCACTACCTCGACTGGTGCGCCAAACCGATGGGAGCGGCGGACTTCATCTGCATTGCCGAGAATTTTCACACGGTGATCATGGCCGACATCGCCAAGATGGGGCCCGACAGCCGGGACAAGGCGGCCCGCTTCGTAACCATGATCGACGAATTCTACGAAAAGAAGGTGAAGTTCATCTGCTCGGCCGCCACGGCCCCGGCCGGTCTCTATGTCGACGGTGACGGCGCCTTCGAGTTCCAGCGCACCATCTCGCGGCTGATGGAAATGCAGAGCCCGGAATATCTCGCCCTGGAGCACATCGCCTAATTGTGATTGTGGTTCGTTCGATCGCCATCCTAGGCTCCGCGACGCGTTGCAACCAGGGAGAGCCGAAATGGATGGTGATCGTTTGATTTACGGAGCCGAGTACGGCCTGTCGCGCCGCGCCGCAATGGCGGCAACCGGTGTGGCGCTGGGCAGCACCTTCGCGCTGTCGGTTCAGCCGGTGCAGGCGCAAACCATGATCATGACGCCGGCCGACGGACTCACCGCCGGTGCGGTCAAGGTCAAGACCAAGGACGGCAAGGAGATGGACGCCTACCGCGCCATGCCAGCCTCGGGAACGGGCTTCGGCACGATTCTGGTAGTGCAGGAGATCTTCGGCGTGCATGCGCATATCGCCGACATGTGCCGCCGTTTCGCCAAGGCCGGCTACTACGCCATCGCGCCCGAGCTCTATTTCCGCCAGGGCGATGCCAAGAGCTACACCGACATTCCCAAGCTCGTCGCCGAAATTGTCGCCAAGGTGCCGGATGAGCAGGTCATGGGCGATCTCGACTCGTCCGTTGCCTTCGCCAAGGGTGAGGGCAAGGCCGACACCGCCAAGCTCGGCATCACCGGCTTCTGCTGGGGCGGTCGCATCGTGTGGCTCTACGATGCGCACAATCCGGCGGTGAAGGCAGGCGTGGCCTGGTACGGTCCGCTGCAGCGTCCGGCCACGCCGCTTCAGCCCAAATACCCGGTCGACGTCACAAAGGATCTGCACGGTCCGGTGCTCGGCCTCTATGGCGGCGCCGACGCGGGCATTCCCATGGACTCCGTCGAAAAGATGCGCGCCGCCCTCAAGACCGGCAACGCGGCGGCGATGAAGTCGCAAATCGACGTCTACCCGGACACGCCCCACGCCTTCAACGCCGACTATCGCCCAAGTTACCGCAAGGAAGCGGCGGAGGATGGCTGGAAGAAGTGTCTCGCCTGGTTCAAGGCCAACGGGGTCGGCTGATCGACAGATGATCGGAACCACGGGGATAAGAACCCGGTCGGGCCTGAACTTCACCGCGGATGTCGCGGGCCCGACCGGCGGACCGCTCGTGCTGCTGCTGCACGGCTTTCCCGAATCGAGACACAGTTGGCGCGAAGCGCTTCCCGCCCTGGCCGGCGCGGGCTATCGCGCCGTGGCTCCCGACCAGCGCGGCTATTCACCCGGCGCGCGGCCCGATCCGGCCGACTTATCGAACTATGTCTTCGAGAAGCTGATCGCCGACGCGGCCGAGGTCGCGGCGGCAGCGGGCTACGACGGCAAGCGCTTCCATCTCGTCGGCCACGATTGGGGCGGGCAAGTGTCGTGGGGTGTAGCGGACAGGTATCCCGAGCGCCTGGCCTCGCTCACCATACTGTCGCGACCGCACCCGAAGTCATTCCATCGCGCGCTCCTGAAGGAGGATGGCGACCAGAAGCACCGCTCGCGGCATCACCGTGCCTTTCTCGAACCCGAGACCGGGAAGCTGTTGCTGGCCGACAATGCCAAACGCCTGCGCGACGGCCTGTTCGGCCAGGGCGTGCCCGCGGCAGCGCTCGAGGAGCACCTCTCAGTGCTGGGCAATCCCGCGGCGATCGAAGCGGCCCTCGCCTGGTATCGCGCCAACAAGGGCCTGGCTGCCGATATCGGCACCATCCGTGTCCCGACGCTCTACATCTGGGGCGACGCCGACGCGACCGTCGGACCCGATGCCGCGCACGGCACGCGTGAGTTCGTGGGCGCAGCTTTTGCCATGGAAATACTGCCCGGCGTCGGCCACTTCGTCATGGACCAGGCACCGGACCGCGCCACGGAACTGCTGCTCGCCCACCTGAAACGCCATCCAGTCTGAGGGATATCGGCCTTCCTCGTTGCGTAATCCAGGTGCAACGAAGGAGCCGCGGATGCGCATTGCATGGATCGGCGCGGTGGCGGCCGTCATCGCTGCGGGCCCCGCGTGGGCGCATGGCGAGCACGACACCGGCACGCCAGCGGGAGTGGCCGGGCAGGAGAACTGGTGGCTTGATCTCGTGCCGCGCGCGGCGGCAGCGCAGCAGATGGAAATCGACGAGCGCCAGGGCATTCGCCTCATCCGTGCCGATGGGCTGCCCGATCACGCCACCGGCCAGTTTCCGAATCGGGGCAACCCCAACCGTATTTCGGCACAGAGCTACTATTTTCGCGTTCCGCTACGGCCAGCAAAGACCGGTCGCGCCGTATTCTACCGGCCGAACCATCTGTTCGGCGTGGCGCTGAACGGCGTGGTGTTCGACCCCAATACCGCCGAGTACTGGAACAACGACCGCCGGTCGGGATGGATGATCGAAGCGTTGTCCGGCGCGCGGCTGCTCGGCATGGACCAGAACAACGCCCATGTGCAGCCCGACGGGTCGTACCATTATCATGGCGTGCCGACCGGGCTGGTCGACAGGCTGGCAAAGGGTGGCAAGCCGGTGATGATCGGCTGGGCGGCGGACGGTTTTCCCATCTACGTGCAGGCCGACCTGCGCCCGAGTTGGCGGTTGAAGAGCGCACGCGATGCCGGCGGCCCCGGCGGCCGGCCCGATGGCACCTATGCTCTCGACTATGAATATGTCCGCGGCCTCGGCGACCTCGATGAGTGCAACGGCCGCGAAGGCGTGACGGCGGAGTTCCCGCAGGGCACCTATCACTACCTGGTGACAGC
>JACPVT010000297.1 GCA_016191685.1 Rhodospirillales bacterium
AAGCTCGGGCAGTCGCCGCAGGTCCATGTAGGTGGCAGCGTCGAACAGGCCCTTGAACAGATGCTCGACCGACGGCTTCAGCCCGTAGCGCGCCAAGCCGAGAGCAATCAGCGCGTTGTCGTGCGGCCAGATCGAGCCGTTGTGGTACGACATCGGATTGTAGCGCGCTTCGCCCCGCGCCACCGTGCGCACGCCCCAGCCCGAGAAGAACCGGGGCTCCAGCAGTCCCGCCGCGACTTTGGCCGCGCGATCGGGCCGCGCGATGCCAGTGAAGAGCAGCTGGCCGGCGTTCGACGCGCGGACCCGGCACGGCTGCTTGGCGCCATCGAGCGCCAGCGCGTAGGTCGCGAGTTCGGGACACCAGAAGGCAGCCTCGAAGCGCCGGGCGAGGCGCCGGGCCTCGATGTCGAGCCGGCGCGCTTCCTCGTCGAGATGCAGCCGGCGCGCCGCGCGCGCGGCGGCCTTCTTGGCGGCGAAGACATAGCCCTGGACTTCGGCCAGCGCGATCGGACCCTCGGCCAGCCGGCCGTCGGCATGGAAGATCGCGTCGTGGGAGTCCTTCCAGCCCTGGTTGGCGAGGCCCTGCGGCGTGGCGCGGTGATATTCCACGAAGCCATCGCCGTCGCGATCGCCCCGCTCGTCGATCCAGCGAAGGGCGGCCTGCACTGCGGGCCACAGCGCCTCGAGGGTCGCCATGTCGTCCGTGCGCTCGGCATAGAGGCCCGCCAGCAGCACGAAGAGGGGCGTGGCATCGACGCTGCCGTAATAGAGGCCGAACGGCACCTCGCCGAGCGCCGCCATCTCGCCGCTGCGCATTTCGTGCAGGATCTTGCCGGGCTCGGCGTCGGACAGCGGATCGGTCTTGCCGGCCTGGTGCGCGGCGAGCCGGCGCAGGACGCCGCGGGCGAGGCCGGGATCGCACCACAGCATCTGCAGCGCGGTGATAAGCCCGTCGCGTCCGAACGTCGTCGAGTACCAGGGGATGCCGGCATAGGGGTAGCGGCCTTCGGGCGTGTCGGTCGTGAGCATCTGGAGATCGGCCGCCGAGCGGCACAGCATCTCGTTGAAGAGCTCGTTCGAGGTCTCGATCGTGGTCATGCCGCGTGCCGCCGCCCTGAGCTCGCGTCGCGCCGCCAGCAACCCGCGCAGGAACGGCGCCGGCCGGTGCTCCAGCGGTTCGTTGCAGCCGACGGCCACGAAGATCGGCCGCATCTCGCCGGGCGCCAGATCGAGACGGTAGGCGGCGCCGCCGACGCTGAGGTCGGTCGGCGGCGGATCGAACGTGAGCGTGGTGCGGCGGGCCTCGCCGTCGAGGCCCTGATAGCCGAGCAGCACCCGGTCGGGGCCGATCACGCGCGGCGCGGCGCTGCCGCGACGTGTCCGGTGCAGGCCCCGCACCTCGAACAGGTCGGCGAAATCGCTGCGGAAAAGCAGCGAGAGCACGAGGCCGATGGGACGGTCGGCATGGTTGTGCACCGCCAGCCGCTGATAGGCCGTGCCGTGCCACAGGAAGATCGTCCGCGCGATGTGCAGAAGGTCCTTCTGCAGCACGACGCGGCCGTCGACGAGGAAGTCGGGATTGGTGAGGTCGACGGACAGCAGCGTGTTGTCGTCGCGCAGGTTGGAGCCGAGCAGCAAGGGCTGCCGGCCGTCGATCAGCAGTTCGAGGTGCGAAAGAAAGCGGGTGTCGCTGTGGAACAGCCCGTCGGCCTCGCCGGGCGACGCGCCGATGTCGCCGTGGCTGTCGATCACGGCGAACAGGTCGCCGTGCTTCAGCGTGCGGCGTGGCCTGGTCGCCGTTCCCGTCGCGGGAATGTAGAACGGAGTCTCGGCGACGGTTTCCTCGTCGTGGGGAATCGCTGCGCGCAGGCTTGGGTCGATCGACATGGCACCCTCGATCTGTTCACGCCGCACCGTCGGTCGCGAATCGGGCGATGCGATGGCAGTCCGTCAGCCCTCGCGCGTCACGCCGCCCGAACGAGGCGGGGCACCGCTGCCTTGCCCCCTGTCTTGCCCCTCACTTCCGCCTCTTCGTACTCCGCCGCCGCGATGGCGCGATCGAGCGCGGCGCGCAGCTCCTTCGCGCTCTCGAGCGTGAGCTCGACGGCGGCGCGGGCGCCGGGGTCGAGGCCGGTGTTGAAAAAGTCGAGCGTGATCACGTCGCCCAGCGGCGCGTGACGCGCGTGGTCGTAGGCCACCACCGACTGTGTCAGCGGAAACCACTCGTCGCCGCGCTTGGCCATGCCCTCGGCGCGGGCAATCTCGATGATGGAGGTGCACATCGCAGCACCTCCTACTTCTTCGCCAGATGCTTGCCGAAGAAGGCGAACACCTTGCTCCAGCCGTCCATCGCCTGCTCGGGCCGGTAGAGCGGCCGGTGCCAGTAGAAGATGCCGTGGCCGGCGCCGTCGTAGCGGTGGAACTCGGCCGTCTTGCCGTGCTTCTTGAGTTCGGCCTCGTGCTGGTTCACCTGCTCGGGGCTCGGCGCGCGATCGTCGTTGCCGAACAGGCCGAGCAGCGGGCAGGAGAGGTCCTTGGTCATGTCGATCGGCGCGACCGGCGTCTTGGCGTTGAGCTCCTCCTTGCCCATCACCACGCGGCCGCCCCACAGCTCGACGCAGGCATCGACGTCCTTCTTCTGGCAGGCATAGATGAAGGCGTGCCGGCCGCCGGAGCAGGAGCCGAACAGGCCGACCTTGCCGTTGCAGTCGGCTTGCGCGCGCATCCACTTCACCGCCGCCTCGGTGTCGCCCACCATCTGGGCGTCGGCGATGCCGCCGTCGGCACGCACCTTGGCGGCGACGTCGTCGGGGTTGTTCTGGCCGCCTTCGCGCTCGTAGAGGTTGGCGCAGATCGCCATGTAACCGTGGTGAGCGAAGCGCCGCGTCGTCTCGATGTAGAACTCGCTCCAGCCCGGGAGGTGATGGATCAGCACCACGCCGGGAAAGGGTCCCTTGCCCTCCGGCTTGGCAACGTAGGCGACGATCTCGAATCCCTTGTCACCCTTGAGGGTCACGTTCTCGGCGGTCATGCCTCGGTAGAATGCCATCGGTCTTCCTCCTCCTTGGACGAGGCAGTATTCGACGATCGCATAAGGGGCGCAACCGGAGGAGGCCGGCGCGATTTCGCGCCCGCTGAATTCGCGCTAGGCTTCCGGCCACGCGACACAAGACGGACAGGGGAACGCACCATGACCACTGCCACCCTCGAGGCCAAGACCGCCGGGTTCGACGTCAACGATGTCGAGTACCTGCGCCACGGCGACAAGCCCTTGCTGGCGCGCGTGTTCAAGCCGCGCGGATCAGGGCCTTTCCCGGCCCTGGTCGAATGCCACGGCGGTGCCTGGTGCATGAGCGACCGCACCACCGAGAAGCTGCGCCACGAATATATGGCGTCGCACGGCATCGTCTCGATCGCGCTCGATTTCCGCTCCGGCAACGAGGATCCCTATCCCGCCTCGGTGCAGGACATCAACTATGCGGTACGCTGGGCCAAGCTCAATGCGCGCGCTTTGAAGACTCGGCCTGACCTCGTCGGCCTGTCGGGTCAGTCGAGCGGCGGCCATCTCGCGATGCTGGTCGCCATGCGCCCACACGACCCGCGCTATGCCGCGATCGCGCTGCCGGCTGGATCGCCCGCACAGGACGCCCGTGTCCGATGCGTGATCATGTCGTGGCCGGTGATCAACCCGCTCAGCCGCTACCGCCATGCCAGGCGCGCCCAGATGCAGACGCCCGCACCGGAGTGGCCCAAGTCGATCATCGCGCGCCACGACTCTTACTGGCGCTCCGAGGCCAACATGGCGGAGGGCAGTCCCACCGTCGCGCTCGAGAGGGCTGAGAAGGTGCTGACGCCGCCGGCCGTATGGTACCAGGCCCACGGCGACATCATGCACGACTACAAGGACGTCGAATCGGATTTCGACGGCAATGAGCCGCAGCGCTTCTGCGCCGCGTACGCCAAAGCCGGCGGCTCGATCGCGCTGGAATATGTCGACATGGAACGCAAGGCCGGCTCCTCGCCTGACCTGTCGAAGTGCGGCGACATGTTCGGCCAGATGGTCGAGTTCGTGGGCAGGCATGTGAAGGTCTGATCGACTTCCCGCGACCTCCCGTCGTCCGAATTGATCTGGGTCAATGCGAACGGCAGCCGCTGCGAACATCCTTCCTCACGATACGAAGGGGGAAGTGTCATGACGACGTTCCAGGACTTCCGGCGAACGATCTCCCACCGCATCGATGTCGGGCGCAAGCGCCGGCAGCTGAGGCGCGAACTCGCGCAGCTCGCGACCATGGGATCCCTCGATGCCGTTCTGGCGGATGTCGGCCTCGCGCGCTCGCAGGTCGAGACCCTGATCGCCGGATGCGATGGCTCCCGGGACCTGCTGGACCAGATGATCGCCCGGCTTGGTGTCGATGCCGCTCGACTGCCCGTCGACTGCCTGCGCGACATGACGTGGACCTGCACGACCTGCCCGAACAAGCGTCAGTGCCGCGAATGGCTGTTCAGCATCGAGGAAACGGAATGCCGTGCCTTTTGCCCCAATGCCGCGCAGCTCGACCATGAATTGGCGAAACAGCGTCCGGCCCACGCCTGACGCCTGAGACGATCGCGCCGCCGCACTCGTCTTTACACGGCCAAGGTTCGGGCGGCCCTGTCGATGCCGGCACGGTACGCTGACAGGGACTTGTCGTAGCCGCCGGCGAGCACAGCCGATTTGACGTCAGCCGGCGCCCGGTCGGGATTGCCGGAATCGAAGGGCGGCGCCGGATCGTATTCGATGCCGAGCTGAATTCTGCGGGCGGCGGTCTCGCCGGCGATTTCGGCGGCAACCGTGAACGCGAAATCGATTCCTGCGCTGACGCCGGCCGCGGTGATCACGTTGCCGTCCTGGACGACCCTGGCCTTTTCGTGCGTGGCCCCGACGAGCGGCAGCAGGTCGGTGAACGCCCAATGCGTCGTTGCCCGTCGTCCCTTGAGCAATCCGGCGACGCCCAGGATGATCGCGCCGGTGCAGACCGAGGTGACGTACTTCGCGGTGCTGGCCTGGCGGCGGACGAACTCGATGGTCTCGCGGTCGCAGAAGGCGTCGACCACGCCCAGGTTCCCGCCGGGGACGCAGATCAGGTCGAGGGGCGGGCAGTTGGCGAAAGTGTGCGTCGGCACGAGGCCGACGCCGCAGTCGCTCGGCACGGGCGCCGCCGTTTTCGCGGCGATGTGGGTGGCCGACTGGGGAAGGCGCGAGAGCACCTGCAGCGGCCCGGTGAAATCGAGCTGCGTCAGGTTGGGGAAGATGACGAATCCGACATTGAAGAGCGGCATTTCTGGCGTCCTTTGCATGGCTGGTTGGCGTCGGCAGACATCTGCTGGGGCCCCGGGCTCACAGCTTCGAGTAATGAAGCTGAACGAGCTTGGCTTTGTCTCTTTCTGTCCAAATTTCCTTCTTGCCCAATGCCGCTATCACTTCTTGCTCGGAAATTCTTTCCATCAGGAATTCGATCTTTCGAACGTAAGTGCCAAGATCGACAATCGTTCCGTGGGCCGTCGTCAAAAGCCCGCTCGATGGGTCGCGTTGAAATCGGAGCAATCCCCACGTCGGATGAGACTGTCGATCCTCCGAATGATGCGCAATCGTCACCGTCGCGACAAAATTGATCGCATTGGCCGCAAGGTCGAATTTCATCCCGGAAGCCACCCAATCGGCCGTGACTTCTCCGGATGAGCCGAAGGCCACCCCGGTGTAGACGTGATCGCGGCTGACCTTGTTGAAGCTGATTTCGGCGAACGAGAACGGCCTGTCTTCTCGGTCGACTCTGACTGCCCATCTTCCCTCGAACTGCGCTCTTGGATCGACGAGCCTGCGGAAACCGGGCAGGTGACTTCTGAGAAGGCCGAACAGACCGTTGGACCCAAAAACGAACGCCGCCGACAAGGCGGCGGCGAGGACGACTGAGAGCCAGATCGGCAGGCTGGCGGCGAAGAACTCATTTGTTTTGACAGCTATCGCTCCGCCGATCGCGACGATGAGACTCTGAAGCAGCGTGTTCATCGGTCGCGCGCCCTTCCAGCATACAGAACCGCCACTTTACCACGGCGGAAGGGCCCGGCGAGACCACAACTGTCCGGTCGCCGCTCACGAGAGCAGCTCCGGGCTCCGGAAGCTTTTCTAGCGTCCTTTCGTCTTGGCTACCGGCCGACCCGGTAGAGGCGCCATCGTTTCGGCACGCCCTTGAGTTGGTGAGAACCGCGATCCTTGAACAGGATATCGGACTCCGACATCAGTTCCTTGACCGAGCTCGAGACCAGGACTTCGCCGGCGCGCGCTTTCGCGGCGACGCGCGCGCCGATGTGAAACGCGAGACCGGTCACGTCAGGCCCGCTCACCTTGTATTCGCCCGCGTGCAGTCCCACCCTGATCTCCAGTCCCAGCGTACGCACGGCCTCGCGGATGGCAGTTGCACACCGGACTGCCGCCGCCGGCGCCTCGAACGTCGCGAGCAGGCCGTCCCCCGTCGTCACGACTTCCTTCCCGCGTGACGTTTTCAGCTCTCTACGGACGGCGGCGAAGTAGTGATTCATGATCTTTGTCCAACGCGAATCGCCGAGCCGCGCGGCCTTTGCCGTGGACCCGACGATGTCGACGAACAGGATCGTGGCAAGCACTTGCTCGAGTTCGGCGCCGCGTTTGGCGGGGCGGCTCCGAATCGCAATGTTTCCAGCCAGCGGTTCATAGCGATGGCTGCGTCGCCGTGCGATTGCGTCTTT
The DNA here is from genome assembly GCA_016191685.1 of Rhodospirillales bacterium. Taxonomy (GTDB): domain Bacteria; phylum Pseudomonadota; class Alphaproteobacteria; order Reyranellales; family Reyranellaceae; genus Reyranella. The sequence goes on from JACPVT010000297.1 coordinate 6,766, forward strand.
TACGTAGTCCTTGGCCGGCTGCACCGTGCGGCAACGAATCGTTTTCTCACGCGGTGGAACCGTCCAGTGGATCCTTCGTCCATCGCCTACGCCATGGACCTCGACAGCTCCCCACTTCAGGTAGACCGTCGAGCCGACCCGGCGAATCCACCACGCCTTCGACGTGTATCCGGACACGTTCGATTGGTGGAGGCCGATGCGAAGGAACTTGGGCATGTCCGTGCGGCGCGACTATTCCGTAGGGCACTCGAGGATGGAATGTGGTCGTGCAATCCTGCCTTGGCAACAGCGCTAAGACAACAACCCGAGACTCCTGAAGCTCGCGTGGCCCTTGCGGCCGATCACCAGGTGGTCGTGGATCGAAATGCCCAGCGCCTCGGCGGCCGTCCTGATCTCGCGTCATCTCGATGTCGTCGCGTGACCGCTTGGGATCGCCTGATGGATGGTTGTGGACCAACATTGCTCGGAACACATCGCGTTGACCTGAAACGAGGTTTGTTGTGGATCGGCATTGCTGGGGTATGGAATTGGGATCGGTCACTCGATGATCCAACGTGATCCTCACGCTCGGTAACGTCTGATCATGGCGACGATGCTCAGAGAACGCTTGCGCAGTGGGTAGCCGATATGCTGTGCGCGCGACGCTCGAAAATGCGAATATGGCCAGCAAATCCAGCACCGTTGCTCAGGTCCGAAAACGGCCAGCGTTGCGCGCGAGTGTGTAGCAAAGTGCCCCGATGGAATTGCTCGACCACAGGACCTGCTACCGCGCGCTCCAGAGCCGCGACGCTCGCTTCGACGGACATGTCTTCGTGGCCTGCATCTCGACCGGCATCTATTGCCGGCCGATCTGCCCCGCGCGCACGCCGATGTTCAAGAACTGCCGCTTCTTCGCCTCGGCGGCGGCGGCCCAGGAGGCAGGCTTTCGGCCCTGCTTGCGCTGTCGGCCCGAGATCGCGCCCGACCTTGCCTTCTGGCGCGGCACGGCCAACACGGTGAGCCGGGCGCTGGCGCTCATCGCCGACGGCGCACTCGACGGCGAGCACTCCGACGTCGAGGCCTTGGCCGGGCGGCTTGGCATCGGCGGCCGGCAGTTGCGGCGACTGTTCCAGCGCCATCTCGGCGCCTCGCCGATCGCCGTCGCCCAGACGCGCCGCGTGCTGTTCGCCAAGCAGCTGCTGCACGACACGCGCCTGCCGATGACGGAAGTGGCGCTAGCCTCGGGCTTCAGCAGCGTGCGCCGCTTCAACGACACGTTTCGCAACCTCTTTCGCCGGCCGCCCAGCACCCTCAGACGAAAGGGCGTCGACACGTCGGCGCGCGATGGCGTGACGCTGCGACTGGCCTATCGGCCGCCCTATGACTGGTCGGGAATGCTATCGGCGCTCTCGTTGCGCGCGACGCCTGGCACCGAGTGGATCGACAAGGACGTCTGGCATCGCAGCATCGACCTCGACGGCAAGCGCAGCAGCGTCGCGGTGGCGCATTTGCCCGAGCGCAACTCGGTGCTGGTCACGATCCGCTTCCCCTCGGTGAAGGCGCTGCCGACCATCGTGGCGCGGGTCCGCCGCGTATTCGATCTCGGTGCCGACATCGCCACCATCGACAGCCATCTCGCTCGCGATCCCAGGCTCGCGCCGTTGATCAGGAAACGGCCCGGCCTGCGCGCGCCCGGCGATTGGGAGAACGAGACGATGCCCGTCGCTCAGGCAAATGTCCCGCCGGCCTGGCGGCCGTGGCACGCCTATGCCGCACAACATCTCAGGATGGCCAATGTTGGCTGAGAGGCGTTCAGTCCTGACGACGCTCGCTCTTGGCCTGAGCACCTTCCTGATCCTGTTCGATGTGACGGCGGTCGTCGTCGCCATGCCCGCCATCGCGAAGGACGTTGGGCTCGATATCGCGGGTCTGGCCTGGGTCATCGACGCCTACAGTCTTGCGTTTGCCGCTGCCCTGCTGGCATCCGGTGCGCTCGCCGATCGCTTCGGTTGCCGGCGATGCATGTTGGCTGGCAACGCGGTGTTTCTCGCGGCTTCCGTCGCCTGCGGGATGGCCTCGAGCGAACCGATGCTGCTGGCCGCGCGCGTGGCACAGGGGCTCGGCGCCGCCTTCATGGCCACAGGCGGGACAGCCCTCGTGGCCATTGCTTTTCCGAACGTCGCCGAGCGGACCCGAGCGTTCGGCGTCATCGGGGTGATCTCCGGCATCGCCATGGCGTTGGGGCCGACGCTCGGGGGCTTGTTGGCGTCGTGGCTCGGTTGGCGCTGGATCTTCTTCGCAAACATCCCCTTTTGCGTGGCGCTGGCCGTGGCTGTGCCGCGACTGGTCGCCGAGACGAACAAAGACAGGGAAGGGCGGCGACTGGATCTTGTTGGTATCGCGTTGCTCACGATATCGCTCGGCCTGGCGATCGATGCGCTCCTGAGGCGCGATGGATCCCTTGCACTCAGAGCCACAAGCCTCGTTGCCGGTATCGCGTTGGCGTTGGTGTTCGTTCGGCAACAATGGCGCAGTCCGCGCCCGGTGCTCGATCCTCGCGTGTTCGCGACGTCGGCCATGGCGGGGGTCGCCTCGCTGCTGACCGCCATCCAGTTCGGATACTGGGCCATGGTGGTCTATCTGCCGCTTTTCCTGAGCGCGGCCCTGCACATCAGCATGGACGTGGCCGGCGTTGCCCTGCTTGCCGCGACGCTGCCGATGCTGCTGGTGCCGCTGATCGGCGGGCGCCTCGCGACGCTCTGGGGATGGCGGCGCCTGTTCACAATTGCATTTGGGCTCGTTGCGATCGGCGACGTTTCGCTTGTGATCGCGGCCCTGTCCGACGGTCTCGAGCTGCGTCTTGTCGCTACCGTCATCGGGATGGCCATCATCGGCGTCGGCGCCGCACTGGCGAACCCGCAATTATCGGGGGTCGTTCTGGCTCTTGCTCCGGCATCGGAGGCGGGCATGGCCTCGGCCGTGACGTTTGTCGTGCGCCAAGCCGGCTTCGCCATCAGCATCGCGGCGTTGGGGCTGACGCTTGGCGCCGTCGATGCTGCGGCGACGTTCGTGCCGCCCTTCGCTCTTGCTGCATTCGTGGCGTTGCTTGGTATGATCGCGGCTCTCGTTCTGCTTCCGGCGAAGCGCCAGGACTAGAGCAACCCCAGGCTCCGGAAACTCGCGTGGCCTTTGCGGCCGATCACCAGGTGGTCGTGGATCGAAATGCCCAGCGCCTCGGCGGCCTTGGCAATCTCCTTGGTCATCTCGATGTCGTCGCGCGACGGCTTGGGATCGCCTGAGGGATGGTTGTGCACCAGGATCAGCGCCGCGGCATTGAGCGCCAGCGCCCGCTTCACCACCTCGCGCGGATAGACCGGCGTGTGGTCGATGGTGCCGCGCTGCTGGACCTCGTCGGCGATCAGCACGTTCTTGCGGTCGAGGAACAGGATGCGGAACTGCTCGGTCTTCTCGTGCGCGAGGGCCGCGTGGCAGTAGTCGATGAGCTGCTGCCAGTTGGTGAGGACGGGCATGTCCTTGACCTTGCGCTCGGCCAGCCGTCGTCCGACCTCGCGCATCGCCCTGAAGTGCACCAGCGTTCTCTGGTCGATCTCGAAGTCGCGCAGCTGCGCCGGCTCGGCCGCGAAGACGTCGCCCAGGGTGCCGAAGCGCTCCAGCAGGGCCTTGGCCAGCGGCTTGGTGTCGACCCGCTCGATCGAATAGAACAACAGCAGTTCGAGTAGCTCGTAGTCCGCCAGCGACTCCACACCGGCCTTCAGCACGCGTTCGCGCACCCGGGCGCGATGGCCGAAATAGTGCGGCTTCGGCTGTTCTGCGTCGCCGCTGTTGTGGCCGCTGCCCGCGGGAACCGCCTCGAGGGCCGCCGCGATCTTCGCCGTCGGGTCCTCGGCGGTAAAATCCCAGCACTGGTCGAGCCGGTTCCACACGCCGCCTGCCTCGCGCAGCAGCATGCGGTGGGGCAGCGTGTTGCCGCTCACCCGCCAGAGATTGTCGGCAGCCTGGAGACGAAGGCCCGCGGCCAGCAGCGCGATCAACGCCCCGTCATCGGCGGTCTGCTCCGGAATTGCGCGCCTGGCCTTCCCCATGGCGACACGGTCCGATGCAACCGCGGCAGAATGGCGGCAAGACCGCGGCAAGATTTATGGACGGGTCGGGGCCGCTGTTCGATGATGGGCCCCATGCGCATGTTGAATCTCGTCCTGGTCCTGTTCGTGTCTCTGCTCGCGGGCACGGCCCACGACGAGCCGCAGTGGCTCACCCTGCCGCCGACGCCCGTGCTGCCCAAGGCGGAGACGAGCGGGCTCGCAGCCGTAAACGGCATAAAGATCTGGTACGCCACCTTCGGCAAAAGCGACGCCGAGCCGGTCATCCTGCTGCACGGCGGCCTCGCCAACTCGAATTACTGGGGCCACCAGGTCCCGGCGCTGGCCCGGCGCTACCGCGTGATCGTGATGGACAGCCGCGGCCACGGCCGCAGCACGCGCGACGAGCGGCCTTTCGGTTACGAGCTGATGGCCTCCGACGTGATCGGCCTGATGGATTTCCTGAAGATCCCCCGGGCCGCCGTGGTCGGCTGGAGCGACGGCGCGATCCTCGGCCTCGAGATTGCCATCCGCCATCCGGCGCGGCTCTCCAGGCTCTTCGCCTTCGCCGCCAACTCCGACCCGAGCGCGGTCAAGGATGTCGACAAGAGCCCGGTGTTCACGGCTTTCATCGCGAGGGCCGCGAAGGAATACGAGGCGCTGTCGCCGACGCCGGGCCAGTACGAGTCGTTCCTGAAGCAGATCGGCAGGATGTGGGCGACCCAGCCCAACTACACGGCGGCCCAGTTGAACCGCATCACGACGCCGACCTGGATCGTCGACGCCGACCACGACGAGGCGATCAAGCGCGAGAATACCGAGTACATGGCCGCATCACGACGCCGACCTGGATCGTCGACGCCGACCACGACGAGGCGATCAAGCGCGAGAATACCGAGTACATGGCGGCTGAGATTCCCGGCGCCGGTCTCCTGATCCAGCCCGAGGTCAGCCACTTCTCGTTCCTGCAGGATCCCGTGCAGTTCAACGAGAACGTGCTGCACTTCCTGGCGCGGCATTGAGCGACATGGCGTCTTCCTTTGCCGCGATCGACACGGCCCTCGCGGCTTTCGCCGGGGAACATCGGATCCCCGGCATCGCGGCCGGGATCGTGCAGGACGGCCGCCTCGTCCACGCCGCGACGGTGGGCCTGGCCGACATCGAGGGCGGCCGCAAGGTCGGGCCCGACACCGCCTTTCGCATCGCCTCGATGACCAAGAACATGACTGCGCTCGCCGTCCTGGTGCTGCGCGACCAGGGCCGTCTCGCGCTCGATGCGCCGCTTGCCACCTATGTGCCGCAGTTCGCGCGGGTGCCGCTGCCGACACGCGACAGTCCGGCGCTCACCTTGCGCCATCTGCTGAGCCATCTCGGCGGCCAGGTCTACGACGACCCGTGGGGCGATCGCGTGCTCGGCATGACGCCGGCCGAACTCGATGCGCTGATCGCCGACGGCAACCTGTTCGCGCGGCCGCCCGGCGTCGCCTTCGAGTACAGCAACACCGGCTACGGCCTGATCGGCCGGGCCATCACCAACGTGGCCGGCATGCCGTACCAGGCGTACATCGCCCGCACCATTCTCGAGCCGCTCGGCATGACGCGCACCACGTTCGATGCGCCGGCCGCCTCGCGCGGCGACTATGCGTGGCCTTATCGCCTCGATGACGGCCAATGGTCGCGCGAGCGCATCGAGCCCGACGGCGAGGTCGGCGCGATGGGCGGGCTTGCGACGACGGTGCCGGATTACGCGCGCTATGTCGCCTTCCTGCTGGGCGCCTGGCCGGCGCGCGACGATCCGGAGACCGGCCCGGTGCGCCGTTCGAGCGTGCGCGAGATGGGGCTGTTCCATGCGCCGCCCTTCGCGCCCGATCCGCAGAAGCCGGCGCCGCCCAGCGCCTATGGCTACGGTCTCAACGACACCGCCGACCCGCTGCTCGGCCGTGTGCTGCATCATGCTGGCGGCCTGCCGGGCTACGGCTCGCACGTCCTGATGATGATCGACCACGGCGTCGGCATCATGGCCTTCGGCAACCGCACTTATGCGCCGATGTCGTCCCTGACCGGGCGGCTGGCCGAGGTCGTCCGTCCGACCCTGCCGGCACGGCCGCCGCCGGTGGCGTCGCGCGCCGTGGTGCGGGCGGTCGAGGCGATCGTCACGGCCTACAACGCAGGCCGCATCGAACTGGCGAAACCGGTCCTCGCCGTCAACTTCCTGCCCGACATGCCGGCGCGTTTCCGCGATCGCGAACTGGCCGAGCTGAAGCAGAAGCTGGGCGAAGGCCGGATCGAGAAGATCGACGGCATCCACGCGCTCGGCGGCCGCTTCACGCTGTTCTGCGAGCATGGCCGGCTCCAGGGCACCGTGCTGCTCTCGCCCGAACCCGGCGCCGGCATCCAGCGGCTGACGTTCATGGTCGAAAGCTAGGCCTCGCGCACGAACACGTGCTCGACGCCGTCCTCGGGGTCGATGTGCTCGCCGACCTTGTGGAAACCCAACCGTTTCATCATGGCAATCGACGGGACGTTGCCGGGTGCGACCGTCGTCAGGAACCGTTTTACGCCCTCGCGACCTTTCGCCCACGCCATGACGCCGCGCGCGGCTTCGGTGGCATAGCCCTGCCGGCGATGGGGTTCGAGGACGGCATAGCCGAACTCGACGGCGTCGCGTGCGAAGGGGTGCAGGTACCGGGCGTCGGGCCGGCTGTGGAAGCGGATGTGGCCGATCATGACAAGTGACGGTTTGAGCAGCATCGCGCGCACCGACCACGGTGCGTAGCCGGCGTCGGCCGCAAGTGCGGCCCGTGCATGGTGCAGCGTCACCGGATCGCCCACCTGATCGGGCGGCACGAGGCGCAGGATCAGCCGCGCTGTTTCGATGTCGTCGCTAGCGTTCAGGCCGGGATCTTTTCCTGGCCGGCCGCCGCGAGATCGTACGGCGGCTTGGCGAGTTCCCTGGGCGAGAGCGTGAAGAATTCCACGCCGGTCTCGGTGATGCCGACCGAGTGCTCGAACTGGGCCGAGAGCTGCTTGTCGCGCGTGACGGCGGTCCAGCCGTCGCTCAGCACCTTCACCTGCCAGGTGCCGGCGTTCACCATCGGCTCGACGGTGAAGAACATGCCGGGCTTCAGGAGCGGGCCGGTGCCGGCCTTGCCGTAGTGCAGGATGTTGGGCGCGTCATGGAAGATGCGGCCAAGCCCGTGGCCGGAGAAATCGCGCACCACCGAGAGGCGCTGGGCCTCGACGAAGCTCTGGATGGCGTGGCCGATGTCGCCCACCCGGCCACCCGGGCGGGCGGCGGCGATGCCGCGCATCATCGCCTCGTAGGTGATGTCGCAGAGCCTGCGCGCCTTCACGCCGACGTCGCCGGCGAAGAACATGCGGCTGGTGTCGCCGTACCAGCCGTCGAGGATGACGGTGACGTCGATGTTCACGATGTCGCCGCTCTGCAGGCGCTTCTCGCCCGGGATGCCGTGGCAGACGACATGGTTGATCGAGGTGCAGATCGACTTGGGGAAGCCGCGGTAGTTGAGCGGGGCGGGGATCGCCTTGTGATCGACGATGTAGTCGTGGCAGAGCTTGTCGAGCTCGCCCGTGCTGACGCCCGGCACGACATACGGCGTGATGAAGTCGAGCGTTTCGGCGGCCAGCCGGCCGGCGCGGCGCATGCCCTCGAAGCCTTCGGGGCCGTGAAGCTTGATGGTGCGGTCGTCGCGCCGCCAGTAGTCGTCGCTGTCGTCGACGAAATCGCGTGGTCCGTTCATGGGCCCTTATTTGGCATGCGATATGGATCTCAGTGAGCGAGGGTCGTTCGAAGGACATTGCCGACCGACTTCGCCACGATGTCGACAATAGG
>JACPVT010000298.1 GCA_016191685.1 Rhodospirillales bacterium
ATGCGCGAGCGCGGCTGAGAAACCGCCGGAAGGCCGGCGCGGATTGCTTGACGTTCTTCCGGTATTCGCCCGATCCTGTCCCGGCCGCTGGGGGAGCCATGGAAGGCGTGCAGCGCCGCCTGAGCGCCATCGTCTGCGCCGACGTCGCCGGCTACAGCCGGCTGGTCGGCGTCGATGAGGAAGGCACACTCGGCCGGCTGAAGGCACTGCGGCGGGAGCTGGTCGACCCGAAAATCGCCGAGCACCGCGGCCGCATCGTCAAGACGACCGGCGACGGCCTGCTGCTGGAGTTCCCGAGCGTCGTCGACGCGGTGCGCTCTGTCATCGAGGTGCAGACCGCGATGGCGACTCGAAATGCCGAAGTGCCGGAGGATCGGCGCATCGTATTTCGTGTTGGCGTGAACCAGGGCGACATCGTCATCGACGGCGACGATATACTTGGCGCCGGCGTGAACCTGGCCGCGCGCTTGCAGGAGATCGCCGTGCCGGGCGGCCTTTGCATCTCGGCGCGCGTGCATGACGACGTGCGCGACCGGCTGGACGCCGTGTTCACCGATGGCGGCGAACCGACGCTGAAGAATATCGCCCGGCCGGTGCGCATCTGGCGCTGGTCGCCGGCCGGATTACCGGCGCCGGCATTGGCAGCCGTCGCGGATGCGCCGCCGCCGCTGCCCGACAAGCCGTCGATCGCCGTGCTGCCCTTCACCAACATGTCAGGCGATCCGGAGCAGGGTTATTTCGCCGACGGCATGGCCGAGGACATCATCACCGCGCTGACGCGCTTCCCCTCGCTGTTCGTGATCGCCCGCAACAGCAGCTTCACCTACAAGGGCGGCGCGGTCGATGTTCGCCGGGTCGGCCGCGAGCTCGGCGTGCGCTACGTGCTGGAAGGGAGCGTGCGAAAGCAGGCGAGCACGGTCCGCATCACCAGTCAGCTCATCAACAGCGAGCGACCGGCAACCATCTCTGGGCCGAGCAGTATGACGGCGATCTGGGCGACATCTTCGCGCTGCAGGACCGCATCGCCGAGGCGGTCGTCGGCGCCATCGCGCCGAGCATCCAACGGGCGGAGATCGAGCGGGCGCGGCGCAGCCCGCCGCGCAGCCTCGACGCCTACGATCTGTGGCTGCGCGGCCTGCCGCTGCACCTCGAAATGACACGGGAGAGCAATGCGCGCGCCTTGGATTTGTACGAGCAAGCGATCCAGGCCGACCCCACATTTGTCCCGGCTCTGAGAGGAGCGGCAGCTTGCTGGCTTATTCGGCGCGACCAGGGCTGGGCACCCTCCGCGGAGGCGATTCCGC
>JACPVT010000299.1 GCA_016191685.1 Rhodospirillales bacterium
TTTCCGGGTCGCCCACCACGGTGCGCCTGGCGATCTACGGCCGGCGCTTCTATACGAACGAGGCGGAGCCGGACGTCGTGGTCGAGATCCGGAAGAACCTTGGAGAGGGCGAGCGCGCCGGCATCGATCAGGAGCTGGTTGCGATGCGGGTAGTGTCCGATGACCGAGGCCAGCACCGAAAGCGCCAGGTCGCCGGCGCCGCAGGAGCCGATGAATTCCTGGTCGAGATCGTTGAAGACATAGACGCCGGGCCGCATCTCGGTGATGCCGGTGAAGTCGCGGGAATGCATCGCCGTCGGCGTCGAGCCGCCGGAGACGATGGGGCAGGGAATGCCGGCCGCTCGCAACGCCTCGGCAGCGCCCACGATCGCCTGTCGCTCCTGCTCCGCCACGGCAGCAATGCCGTCGGGCGTGCTCTGGTGATAGGAGTGGCCGGCATGGGTCATGACGCCGGCCAGATCGACTCCAGGCGCCACGTGCAGGACCCTGGCGATATCGAGCAGACCCGGCAATTCGGGGAACGGCAGCCCTGCCCGTCCGGCGCCGCTATCGATTTCGATGAACACGGAAAACGTGTCGCCGTCCCCGGCGGCGGCGGCGATGGCGGCAGCCACCGAGAGATTATCCGTCACCACCCGCAGGTTGACACCCTGGCGACGCAGCTCCGTGATGGCTGGCAGTTTCGCCGGCACGATGCCGACGCCGTAGAGGATGTCCTTGAAGCCACCGCCGGCGAAATAACGCGCTTCCGCCAGGGTCGACACCGTGATCCGACCGTCATGGTCCTCGACCGCCATGCGGCCGACCTGGATGGACTTTGCCGTCTTGAGGTGGGGCCGCAGGATCACGCCCGCACTGCGGAGTCGGTCGCTCATGCGCTTGAGGTTGCGGCGCAGGATCGCCCGGTCGAGAATGAGCGAAGGCGTCGGCAGCTCGTCGATCGTCTGAATGGACATGGTGGCGATTCTAGCATGCCGATCGAAAACGAGCGCAAATTTGTCCTCGAGAAGGACGGCGAGCTGGAAGCGAGCCTGGCGAAGATGCCCGGCGTGAGGCGCAACTTCCTGCGCCAGGCCTATCTCGACGCGTCGGGTTTGCGCATCAGGTCCATCGAGGCGGACGGAAAGACCGATCACATCTTCACCTACAAGTGCAAGATCGAAGGCCAGGTGGTTGAGATAGAGACTGGCCTCAGCGCCATCGACTTCAAACGGCTGTGGACGCAACGCAGGGAAACCCTGCAAAAGGTCCGTTACTCGTGGAACGAGGGCCATTTCCATTGGGATGTCGACTTCTTCAAGCGCGACGACGGCTCGACCTACTTCGCCATGGCGGAAGTCGAAATGCCCGAGGAGGACACCGACCCGCCACCGCTTCCGGCGCACTTGTCGGCTCATCTGCTCGGGGCTGCGCCGGCCGGCGACGAGAGATTCACCTCCAAGCGGCTTGCCGACCAGGCTCACGCCACGGCGCTGCTTTCCGACATAGGCCGCAAGGGACGCATAGGATGAAAATCGCGCGCATCGACAGTCAGTCGGTCAAGGTGCCGTACACCTTCGGCGGCAGCCATAAGGGCGAAGGCCTGCGTACCTGGACGACCAACAACATCCTGCTGGTTCGGGTCGAGACCGACAGTGGCCTGGTCGGCTGGGGTGAGGCTTTCTGCTACGGCTGTACCGATGCGGTGAAAGCCGCGCTGCACAACATGATCGCACCCCTCGCGATCGGCCAGGACGCGCGCGACATCGCCGGCCTCTCCTACGACCTGCAGCAGAAGCTGCATCTGTTCGGCCGCTACGGCCTCACCATCTTTGCCCTGTCGGGCCTCGACATCGCGCTGTGGGACATCGCCGGCAAGGCGGCCAACCTGCCGCTCTATCGTTTGCTGGGCGGCGTGCGCCGCGACGGCCTGCCGGCCTACGCCAGCCTGCTGAAGTATCGCGATCCCGAGAAGGTCGCGGCGCGAACCGCGCAGGCGGTCGCCGAAGGCTATCGCCACATCAAGCTGCACGAGACGGAAGAACCGGAAGTGCGCGCGGCCCGGCTGGCGGCGGGAAACAGCGTGGCGATCATGGTCGACACCAATTGCCCGTGGACGCCCGAGCAGGCGCGCCACATGACGCTGAAGCTGCGCCCCTACGATCTCTTCTGGCTCGAGGAGCCGATCTTCCCGCCCGAGGATTTCACCGCGATCGCCAAGCTGCGGCAGGGTACGGGCGTTGCCATGGCGGCCGGCGAGAACCTCTGCACGTCCTTCCAGTTCCGCGACATGCTCGCCGCCGGTGCCGTCGACTATGCCCAGCCCAGCGTCACCAAGGTGGGCGGCATCACGGAGTTCCTGAAAGTGGCGACGCTCTGTGACGCCGCGGGCGTCACCCTGATGCCGCACTCGCCCTACTTCGGGCCGGGCTTCCTCGCGACCCTGCATCTGCTCGCGGCGCGCGGCACGCCGGGCGGCATGATCGAGCGCTACCACATGGACCTGGAGGCAAGCCTTTACGGCGAGCTCATCATGCCAAAGGACGGCAGCTTCGCCCTGCCGACCGGCCCCGGCCTGGGTCGCGATCCCGATCTTGACGTCGTCAAGACTTACGGGGCCTGATCCGCGGTACCTGGACCAGCGGCCATGGGTCGGGAAGCTGACCGACGGGACAGTCGATCAGCATCGGACCACCCTTGGCGATGCCGCGCGAGATCGCGCTGCCCAATTCCTCCGGCGATTTCACTCGCACGGCGTCGAGACCGAAACTCTCGGCAAGCTTGACGAAGTCGGGGTTGCGCAGGTCGCTGGCGATGGTGCGGTTGTTGAACGACTGCTGCTGGATGCGGCGGACGTTGCCATAGGCACCGTCGCTGAACACGACGGCCACGACGCCGATACCGTGCTGCGCGGCCGTCGCCATTTCCATCGCCGTGAACAGGAAGCCGCCGTCGCCGCTGATCGACACAACGGGCGTGTCCGGCTTGGCGCTCTTGGCGCCGAGCGATGTGGCATAGCCCCAGCCCAGCGTGCCTTGATAGCCGGTCGAGAGGAACGTGCGGGGCTTGTACGTCGGATAGGCGAGGCGGGCGGCGTAGCCCATCTGGGTCAGCTCATCGACCAGGATGCCGTCCTCCGGCAAGGCCTTGCGGATGGCGTCGAGATAGGCGACCTGCGGCGCCAGCGTCTCGCGGATCCGCTTCGAGGCGGCGGCTTTCGTCTCGGCGACCTGCTCGGCGCGGCCGTTGCGCTTGGCGTTGTGTCTGGCCAAACGATTAGCCAAAGCCTTCAGCGTCGCCGTAGCATCGCCCACGATGCCGATCTCGGGCTTGCGCTGGCGATCGAGTTCCTCGCTGTCGATGTCGATGCGGATGATCTTCAGCGAATCGTCGAGGCCCCAATTCTGCTGCTGCGGCTGCAGCCGCGTTCCGACGGCCAGCACGACATCGGCTTCGCCCCAGAAGCGATAGCCGGCGGGCATGGTGACCGACAGCTTGTGTCGCCCATCGAGCACGCCCTGGCCCATGCGTCCGGTCATGACGGGCGCGTCGAGCATCTCGGCAATCTGTCGAACCCACTCGCCGGCCTCCTGCGCGCCGCCGCCGACCACGATCATGGGACGTTGGGCGCCGCCCAACAGCTTGGCCGCGCGTTCGACCGCTTCCTCGTCGACGGGGCAGGGATCAGCCTGGGCCGGGGTGGAGATCAGTTCCACCGGCGCCCGCCGCGCCCAGGTGTCCATGGCACATTCCAGGCCGACGGGACGCTGCCGACCGGAGAGCAGGCGACGGAAGGCCTCGTTGACCATGCCGGGCGCTTCCGCGGGTGAGCGCAGGCGATCGGCCCACTTGGTCAGCCCGCGCATGATCGAGAGTTGATCCGGCAGTTCGTGCAGCTGACCAATATTGCGCCCGATCATCGCTTGCTGAATCTGGCCCGTAAGGGCCAATACGGGCGCGTTGGCGGCGTAGGCCGTCGACAGCGCCGCCGTCGTGTTCAGAAAGCCCCAAGCAGTAGATCGTGTCGATGCCGTTCACTTCCAGCATCGACACGACGGCCTGAGCCGTCGAGAGAGAGGTGGTGGCGGGAGTTTGCATTCGCCTAGTCTACACGGACGGCTGCCCTGCGGGTAACCAGCGCCAACCGGGCGTCCCGACCGACGCGCTGTGACGTGGCGCGATTGCGTCTGACGCAGGTATCGTAGGCCTTTCCGGCGCTTGAAAAGTCGGAAAATACTGTCACTTATGAGGTCGAACCGCAGGCCGGCATTGGGGGCCGCCCCGCGGTGCCAAGGGGTCAACCATGTCCATCCGCGTGCGTCGCGTTGCCTGTGCCTTGATCGCCTGCGCCGTCGGGTTCGGCGTGGCCGGTCCATGGGCTGGCGCACTCGGACAACAACCGAAGCCTAAGGAAGAAAAGGCCCGGGCGGAGCCCAATTTCCAGCACTACGTCGACATCTGCAGCGGCACCACCGGCGCCGCGGCGGCCGAGAAGGTGACCGCCTGCACCGACGCGATCAAGACCGGCAAGCTGACCGGTGCAGAGCTTGCGCTCGTCTATCTCAATCGCGGCCTGTCCGAGAGCGGCAAAGGCAGCGACGTGCGCGCGAAGGCGGACTACAGGTCGGCAATCCGGATCATGACCGATGCGATAAACGGCTCGCCGATCGACCCGTATCTCTACATCCAGCGAGGCTCGATCTACCAAACGATCGGCGAGGCCGACCGTGCGATCATCGACTACAGCGACGCGATTCGCCTGGCGCCGAAACAAACCTACCCGCTGATCAATCGCGCGATCGTCCTCTATTCGCGAAAGGACAACAACGAGGGTGCGATTGCCGATCTGACCGCCGCGTTGCGCATCAACAACAAAGAGATCAGCGCCTGGATCAATCGCGGCATTGTCTATCGGAAGAAGAACGACTTCCCCCGGGCGATGGCCGACTTCAACGAAGCCATCAGGCTCCTACCGCCGAAGATCGAGCCGGCTCAGACGAAGTTGGTTTCGGATGCGGCAACAAGCGCGGTGGGAAAGGTGACCCAGGAGGCAAACCGGATTGCCCTGCTTGCCGCGTTCGCCCACCAGCAACGCGGCATGGCGTACTACGACCTCAACGCCTACGACAAGGCGATCGCCGACTTCAGCGAGTCGATTCGTCTCAACCCGCACAACGCCGCCCCATGGGCCAGCCGCGGCTGGACCCATATGCGCATGAACAACTCGAAACAGGCAGTCCACGATTTCACCGAGGCCATTCGACTCTCCCCGGGAATGTCATCGGCCTATATGCAGCGGGGGATCGCCTACCATCGCGCCGGCGAGTCCGACAACGCCGTGGACGACTACACCAAGGCTCATGAACTCTCGCCCAGGGATCCCCTGCCGCTCGTCAACCGCGGGATCGTCTACTACACGAAGAAGGGCAAATTCGACGACGCGATTGCCGATTTCAACGAGGCGCTGAAGCGCAGCCCGAAGGAGATCAACGCCCTCATCAACCGCGGTGTGACTTATCGACAAAAGAATGACCCCGATCGAGCCCTTGTCGACTTCAACCAGGCGCTCAAGTTCGGCATGACCACCGCGGACATTCTCAAGGGGCTGAAAAGAGCGGACGGCACGCGGGATCCGCAGATGGCGGAAGTCGCGGATCAGGTCTCGCACGCTCTCTACCAGCGCGGAATGGCGCACATCGACAAGCTGGACTACGACGCGGCGATCCTCGACTTCGAGGACGCCATGAAGCTGACGCCGGACGACCCCCGGCCATTGCTCGGCCGCGGCGCCGCCTATCTGCGGCGCGACGACCCTCGCAAGGCGATCGCCGACCTCGACGAAGCGATCAAGCGCGCTCCCGACCAGGCCTTCGTCTATTTCGAACGCGGCACGGCCTTTCATCGCGTCGAAGACTATGATCGGGCGATCGCCGACTATTCACAGGCGATCAAGCTCGATCCAAAGGAGCCGCTGACCTACATCAACCGCGGAATGGCGGAGACCTTCAAGCAGCAGCTCAACGAGGCAATTGCCGACTTCGATATGGCGCTCAGCTATGCGCCCGACAACGTCAACGCCTTCATCCAGCGCGGTTACGCCTATGCCCTGAAAAAGGACTATGCGAAGGCGATTGCCGATATCGATTCAGCCCTTAAGGTCACGCCCGAAAACCCGACGGCGCACTACTATCTCGGATTGATCTACATCCTCCGAGGCGACAGCGGACGCGCACTCGAGGAATTGAACACAGCCGCGCGCCTCGATCCAGCCAACTCCCGGATCTTTGCCAGCCGGGCAGCCCTTTACAGCGAACTCGGCGACTATGGCAGCGCAATCGAAGATCTCGACAAGACGGTCAAGCTGCGGCCCAAGGATCCCGCGCAGTACCTCAACCGCGGAATCGCCTTCTTTGGCAAGGGCGACTACGCGCGCGCGATCGCCGATTATACCGAGGCGCTTCGTCTCGATCCGAAGATGGTCCCCGCTCTCAACAATCGCTGCATGGCGTATGCCGTCGTTGGCAACGAAATGACGCAAGCTTCTGCCGATTGCGACGAAGCCCTGAAACTGGACCCGAAGGATCCATTCGTGCACATCAATCTCGGCCTCATCGACCTGAAGCAGGGCCAGTATGCGAAGGCGATTACCCAGTACGACAAGGCCTTGGCGATCGACCCGCAGCGTGCCCGTGCCTACTTCGGCCGCGGTCTGGCAAAGCTCAAGGCCGGCGACAAGGCGGGCGGCGACATCGATGTCCAGACGGCCAAGGGAATGCTGCCGAACGTCGCCGAGGAATTCGCACGCTACGGAGTGAAGTAGCCGCGCTGGCGGAGGGGGTGGGATTCGAACCCACGGTGCGCTTGCACGCACGCCGGTTTTCAAGACCGGTGCCTTAAACCGCTCGGCCACCCCTCCGGGAGGCGCTTGTTACCCCGTCCGGCTCAATCGGTACACATGCCGATTGTCGCCATGAATATTGCAAGATTCACGGATACTTAGCTATCTTGCGTCATTCACCAAACCCCATCCCCATGGCGGCCATGATCAGTCGACGAATATTGTGCGGGATGGCGGCGATCGCGCCCTTGCCGGCGCTTGCTCAGACCGGTGATGCCAAGTTTGCCGCATGGCTGCGGGGCGTGCGCGCCGAGGCGGTGCGCGCCGGAGTGGACGAAAGCACTCTCGCGGCCGCTCTCGATGGGATCGAGGAAATTCCGCGAGTGATGGAACTTGCGCGCAACCAGCCCGAATTCAAGATGACGTTCGAGCGCTACCTGGAGATCGTCGTCTCCGCCGAGCGGGTGAGCCGCGGTCGGACGCTTCTCGCGGAAAATCGCAGCGCGATCGACCGGTTCGCAGAGCCGGCAGGCGTTCCGCCGTCGGTCGTCGTGGCGCTGTGGGGAATCGAGAGCAACTACGGCACGCGCCTCGGCGATTTCGACGTCGTGCCGGCGCTCGCGACTCTCGTCTACAACAATTTTCGCGCCCAGTTCTTCCGCGCCCAGCTGATCGCGGCGTTGAAGATCCTGTCGCAGGGTCATGTCGGCTTGCAGGCAATGAAGGGCTCATGGGCCGGCGCCATGGGCCAGTGCCAGTTCATCCCGACCAGCTTCATCGCCTACGCCGCGGACGGCGACGGCGACGGTCGAATGGACATCTGGACGAACAAACTCGACGTCTTCGCCTCGATCGTGAACTACCTGCGTCGGGTCGGTTGGCGCCCTGGCCTTCGCTGGGGCGAGGAGGTTCCGGCGGGAACGGCGGCGGGGCAGGGCGGCCGCATCGTGCGGCCGGCTGGAGCGGGCGGGCCGACGTTTCGCACCACCGAGAATTTCCGCGCCATCCTGAGGTGGAATCAGTCCGATTTCTTCGCCCTTGCCGTTGGTCTTCTGTCGGATCAGATCGCCGCATGACCCCCTGAGACGAGGTGGCTCCACCCGCCACCCAAGATGATGTATAATAATGTTGCCATGTGGCTATCCCTAGTAAGCTTTCCGTCCAATTCAGCAAAATCTGTTCATGCCATCGGCAGCGTGCTGGTGGTCGGTTGCCTTGTCGTCGGCCTGGCCGCCTGCGGCTCAACATCGGGCGGCAAGGGAGGCGTCGCCCAGCGCGGCACCTACAAGGTTGGCGCGCCCTACAAGATCGATGGTGTGTGGTACACGCCCAAGGAAGAATTCAGCCATGTTGAAACCGGCGTGGCGTCTTGGTACGGCCCGGGCTTTCATGGCAAGTCCACGGCCAATGGCGAGCGCTACGATCAAAGCGACCGCACGGCGGCGCACCGGACCCTGCAGATGCCTTCGATTGTCCGAGTGACCAACCTCTCCAACGGCCAGTCCACCGTGGTCCGGATCAATGACCGTGGCCCGTTCGCGAGCAGCCGGGTCATCGACCTGTCACGAACCGCCGCCGAAAGCCTGGCGGTGAAGGATGTAGCGATCAATGGCGGCGGCCCGACGGAACAGAATGCGGCGCTTGCCCAGCTCGCCTCCGGCAGGCGGGCGCCGCAGCAACCGCAACAGGTCATGGCGACGGCGCAGCCGGCGGCAGCACCTCCCGCCACCCAGGTTCAGGCGGGATGGCCATCCAATCCACGCAACTCCGCCGTCACGCAGGAACCGGCGCCCGCGCCGTCCGCAAAGGGTGGGCCAACGATCGCAACCCTCGCATCGGCGTCGCCAGCTGCGTCAGGCGGCGGCTTTTACGTTCAGACCGGCTCTTTTTCGACGGCCGAGAACGCCGAGCGCCAGCGCGGCGCGGTGCGCAGCTACGGATCTTCGGAAATTTCCCAGGCTTCGGCCAGCGGACGCGACGTCTATCGCGTCAGGTTGGGGCCCTATACGACCTCGGACGCCGCCGGCATCGTCGCCGATCGGCTGAAGCGGTCAGGTTATGGTGACGCCCGTGTCGTTGTGGATTGATCGACTGCGCCCGGTCGTGGCGCTTATCGCAGCGGCTGCCATCGCCGGCGCCGCGACTTTGACTTACGCTCAGCAACAGGAGCAGCCGCGCCGGCAGCAAACGCAGCCGCAGAAGCCCACCACCAGGACCAAACCATCGGCGACCACTCCGGCCAAGCCCGCGGCGCCCTCCGCTGCGGCAAAGGCCGAAGCCCTGCCGCCCTCGCAGGTCGGCATTGGCACGCTCGCCCGGCAAGGCTTCATGGTCGATCCCCAGACCTCGACGGTCATGCTGTTCAAGGATGCGGACAAACCGATGCATCCGTCGTCGATGGCGAAGATGATGACGATCTACATTCTCTTCGAGGAATTGACGGCAGGACGACTGAAGCTCGACACGCGCTTCCGGGTGAGCGAACGCGCGCGTGCGATGGGAGGGTCGCGCATGTTCCTCGAGCTCGGCAGCGAAGTGTCGGTCGAGGATCTGATCAAGGGCATGATCGTCCTGTCGGGCAACGACGCCTGCGTCGTCGTCGCCGAGGGATTGTCGGGCAACGAGGACAGCTTTGCCGAGCGCATGACCAGGCGAGGCCGGGAACTCGGTATGACAGGCACGGTTTTCAAGAACTCGTCGGGCTGGCCGGCCGAAGGCCAATGGACCACAGCTCGCGATCTGGCCGTATTGGCGTGGCGAACGATCGACGACTACCCGAAACTCT
>JACPVT010000300.1 GCA_016191685.1 Rhodospirillales bacterium
GCATCCAGCGCCACGCGTTCGGCGAAGAAGTCGATGTGGACGCCCCACTCGTATTCGCAGCCCAGCCGCGCCGTCGTGCGGTCGATCACGATCTCGCGCTGGCGCAGCGACAGCGGGCTCTTGTCGAGCAGGCCACCGGCGAACATCTTCTCGAAGACGCGGGGGCTCTTCGCCATGGTGCGGAACAGGACCAGCGGCTCGACGCCTTTGGGCATGATGCGGTCGAGCGCGGCGGCGATGGCGGGCGGGTAGGGGGCTTCGGCAGGGGCGATGCGGGGCATGGTCGGTCTCCGTTCCAGGTGCTACAAGTTATGTAGCGAGACGGTTTGCCGGTCGCTACAGAAATTGTAGTAACGGAGTGAAATAGATGGTGAAGCGCGTTCGCGGGTCCACTACCGGACGGCCGATCATGCGGCTGCTCGACCTGCTGGGCAGGCGCTGGACGCTGCGCATCGTCTGGGAGTTGCGCGAGGAGCCACGGCGCTTCCGCGAGCTGCAGGACGCGATCGGCGCCAGCCCGACCATCGTCAATTCACGGTTGGCCGAGCTGCGCGAAGCGAAGCTGGTCGAGCTCGACGCCGATGCGGGCTATCGCCTGACGGCGCTGGGCAGGGAGCTGCTGCGACTGTTCCTGCCGCTGCACCTCTGGTCGGAGAAGTGGGCGAAGGCTATTTGAGAAACGGGTTGTCGGCGTTGCGGCCCTTGCGGCGCGGCGGGAACTGCTCGGCGAGGTAGTCGAGGATCTCGGCGCGCTCCTCGGGTTTCACGGGAACCATCTTGTGCCGCTCGAGCATCAGGTCGAAGGTCGAATCCCAGAGGTCGCGAGTCAGGCCCTGCGCCTTGATCAGCGCCACGCCGTGGCAGGCGGTGCAGGTGTAGAAGGTGACTTCGCGGCCCTTGCCGTCGGGCAGGTCCGCAACCGTGTCGTTGTGCGGCGGCGGCTTGCCCTTGTCGGGGTCCACGACGGCAGCGACCACCGGCGCAGGCGCTGCCGGCAGCGTGTAGGTGGGCTGGGGCCCCCGCAATCCCCCGGATCGGTCCAGGGCAACCAGAAGGAACACCGCCGTCAGGGAAATGACGACGACGTGCGTAATGTTGATCTGGGTCAAGAAGCGACGAGCACCCGGATGCGGTTGATCGGGTTGCCGCCGTAGCCCTGCGGGTTCCAGTTGCCGGCGACGAAGGGCTGGGTGACGCCTTTGCTGTCGGTGGCCTTGGCCCAGACCTCGTAGTAGCCGGCCGACGGCAGGTCCACCGACGCGGTGAAGCGCTGCCAGGCATACTTGTTGGGCGGCGCATCGACCTTGGCCGTCTTCCAGGTGACGCCGTAGTCGGTCGAGATGTCGACAGTCTTGACTTCGTTCTCGCCCGCCCAGGCATGGCCGCGCAGGTCGAGCTTCTTGGACGTGAGCTTGGCGCCGTCTGCCGGGAAGCTGATGACCGCGCGCACCGGCATCGCCTCCAGGATTACCGTGTCCTTCGGGTCGCCCTTGCTGCCGGGGACGATTGGGGTCTTGGCGAGGCGGTAGGAGAAGCCGCCCATGCCGGGGCCGTCGTGTTCCTTGTCGCGCACCCAGATGCGGTTGAGCCACTTGGTCGAGGTCGAGCCGGCCCAGCCCGGTACGATCAGGCGCACCGGCCCGCCGTGGATCAGCGGCAGGTCCTTGCCGTTCATCTTGAAGACGATCAGCGTGTGCGGCTCCATCGCCTTGGCGATCGGCACGCCGCGCGAGATCGAGGGCTTGGTGGTGTCGCCGCTGAGGTGCGGGTCGGCGCCGTAGTGGCCGGTGTAGACCGCGCTCGGCTTGACGCCGGCGGCCTTCAACACGTCGGCCAGCCGCACGCCGGTCCACTCGGCACAGCCCGCGCCGCCATTGGTCCACTGGTTGCCGCGCGCTTCCGGCGAGAAGAACGAGCGGCCGTTGCCGCCGCACTCCAGCATCATCTTGTAGGAGACGTTGGGGAAGCGGCTCATGAGATCGCCCAGGGTGATCTCCATGGGCTTCTCGACCTCGCCGTCGATCTTGATCTTCCATGCCTTGGCGTCGGCCGGCGCGTCGGGCACCAGCCCATTGTTGCGGATGAAGAACTTGTCGATCGGCGTGACGTCGTCGTCCGTCATCTCGGCTGGCGTCTCGGCATTCAGCGGCTTGTCCCCCAGCACGACGAGCTTGGCCTTGCCCTCCATCTCGAGAAGCTTCGGTCCCTTGGCGGCTGGCGCGCCTTGCGCCAGTGCCATGCCAGTTGGCGTCAGGGATGCACCGACTGCGACCATTCCTGCCCCTTTCAGGACATTACGTCGCGATGCTTTGATAGTTCCGGACTTCGGCATTTTTTCCTCCCAGGTTGAGGATTCTTAGCTCAAACTTTCCTTCTCGTCAGCCAGCCTGACAGGACCAGTGCAC
>JACPVT010000301.1 GCA_016191685.1 Rhodospirillales bacterium
ACACCGGCGCGCCGTTCTTCTCGGCCCACAGCGACGCGGGTGCCACGTAACCCAGGGTCTTGCCGACGCCGGTTCCGGCTTCGACCAGCACGACGTTGGGCTTGTCCTCCTCCTCGCGCGGCGCGAAGGCCTGGCTGGCGGCGGAGGCGTAGTCGCTCTGCGTCGGCCGAGCTTCGGCCATGTTGGGGCCAGCCGAAATCATTTGCGCCAGACGCAACCGCGCGTCGCGCGACTCGACGGGGGCGCTGCCCGGCGGCGGTGCAGGTGGAGGCTCTTCCCATTGCGGCAGGGTGCGCCAGACGTCGAGTCCGGCGCCGGGGCGCGGTTTCTTGGCGGCCTGCTCGATGCCCAGCGCCGCCAGCACCGCGTCGCCCCAGGGCCATTGGCCGCGGCCCATGGCAAGCGCTGTGTCCTTCAGGTCGGGCGAAGCCAGCGCTGCCATGTCGTCCAGTTCGTCGAGCAGCGCGCGCGCGGCCTCGGGCAGGCTCGCTGCTTCTTCCTCGGGGTTGGCGGGCGTGGGCAGATCAAGTGCTTCACAAAGACCGCGCACTGTCGGCAGGCAGAAGGTCGCCGGCCGCACGAAGGCGTAGAGTTCCAGCAGGTCGCGTGCTGGAAGATCCTCCAGGCCGAGCCGCGCCGCGACCGCGGGCGCGTGACAGACCAGCGGCTGGCTGGCGGCGGCGCGCTGTGCGGCGTCGGATGCCGACACGCGCTCGACGCGACCGTCCGGCATGCGCCACAGGGCGCCGCGCGCCGTCGCAATCAGGGCAGGCCAGGTTGGAGGGGAAGACGCCATTTCGGTTTCGATAGCATACAATGGCTGTCAATGACTTTGCCCCGCTGGTTTCTCATCCGCCGCAGCCTGCTGATGTCGCCGTTCGGGCTGGCGCTTGTTCCTCCGGCACAGGCCGCAGATCCCGACGTGGCGATCATCGGCGCCGGCGTGGCCGGTCTCGCCGCCGCGCGAGCCCTGATGGCGGCGGGCAAGAGCGTGCAGGTGATCGAGGCCCGCGCACGCACCGGTGGCCGTGCTTTCACTGACAGCACGACCTTCGGCTTTGCCTTCGATCATGGCGCGCAATGGATCGAGGCAGGCAAGATCAACCCGGCCATGGCGATCGTGCGCGAGGCCGCCGCCAAGGCGATCCTCGACCAGTCCGAGCAGGCCATATGTGTGGCAGGCAAGGAGCTCTCGAAGGAGGACTACGAGCGCTTCGAGAAGATTGCCCACGAGGCCACGCGCAAGATTGCCGAGGCGCTGAAGAATCAGCCTGACGTGGCAGTCGGCCGGCTGCTGGTAGCGCAGGATCCGCTGGAGCGGCTCGCCTATGCGATGGTCGGTCCTCTGGAACAGGGTGTCGAGAACGGCGAGCTGTCGGCGCGCGACTTCACCCGCCAGCCTGAGGCGGAACCGCAATACGCCATCGCCGAGGGCATGGGCGCAATGATCGCGCGCTGGGGCACCAAGGTACCGGTCAAGTTCGACGCCCGCGTCGTGCGCGTGGATTCGACGGGCGCGCAGGTCACGATCGAGACCACGGCCGGCCAGATGCGGGCGCGCGCCGCCATCGTCACCCTGCCGACCGGCGTGCTGGCGACCGGCAAGATCGGCTTCGCGCCGCAGTTGAGCGCGGCCAAGCGCGAGGCGATCGCCCAGCTGCCGATGGCGTCCTTCAACAAGGTGGCGATCCTGTTCGCACGCCGGGTGATCGATGCGCCGGCCGGCCGCAACGTGACCGCGCTCACGCGCAAGGAGCTCGCCTTCGACGCCATCGTGCGGCCGGCCAACCGTGAGGCGGCGCTGGTTTTCGTGGGCGGCGCCCTGGCGCGTGCGCTCGAGGAGGAAGGCGGCCGCGCGGCCGTCACCTTCGCGGTCTCAGCGCTGGCGGAGATATACGGCAACGACCTGCGCGGTGCCGTGGCCAAGTCGCACGCCACCCAGTGGGGCAGGGACCCCTATGCGACCGGCTCCTGGTCGGTGGCGCGGCCCGGCCACGCCGACAAGCGCGCCGTGCTGGCGCAGCCGCATCACGACCGCGTCTTCTTCGCCGGCGAGGCGACCGATCCAGTGTGGGCGACGCGGGTCGGCGGCGCCTATGCCTCGGGCCTGCGGGCCGCCAAGGAAGCGCTGGCGGTCCTGGGTGGCAAGCGGTAGCACCGCCGACGTTGACGCCATGCTGCACCGCACCTAGTTTGCTCGATCCCAGCTAGAATTGGCCATGTCCCAGATCGATCGTTCCCTTGCCGAAGCCGCGCGCGCGTGGCCCTTTGAAGAAGCCCGCAAGATTGTCGCCCGCGTCGGCGGCAAACCGCCGGCCAAGGGCTACGTGCTGTTCGAGACCGGCTACGGTCCGTCGGGCCTGCCGCATATCGGTACGTTCGGCGAGGTCGTGCGCACGACGATGGTGCGCCAGGCGTTTCGGCGGCTCTCCGACGTGCCGGCACGGCTGTTCTGCTTCTCCGACGACATGGACGGCCTGCGCAAGGTGCCGGACAACGTGCCGAACAAGGAGATGCTGGCGTCGCATCTCGGCAAGCCCCTGACCTCCGTGCCCGACCCGTTCAGCAACGAGCATCCGAGCTTCGGTGCCGCCAACAACGCCCGCCTGCGCGCCTTCCTCGATTCCTTCGGTTTCGAGTACGAGTTCCAGTCGGCGACCGAGTGGTACAAGTCGGGCCGCTTCGATCCGATGCTGCTCGCCATGCTGCGCCACTACGACGAGGTCCAGGCGGTGATGCTGCCGACGCTGGGCGAGGAGCGGCAGCAGACCTACTCCATCTTCCTGCCGATCTCGCCCAAGACCGGCCGCGTGCTGCAGGTGCCGGTGGTCAGGACCGACGCCGACGCCGGCACCATCGTCTACCGCGACGAGGACGGCTCGCTGGTCGAGACGCCGGTCACCGGCGGCAACGTCAAGCTGCAGTGGAAGGCTGACTGGGCCGGCCGCTGGTTCGCTCTCGACGTCGACTACGAGATGTACGGCAAGGATCTCATCCCGTCGGCTGAACTCAGTGCCAAGATCGTGCGCATCCTGGGCGGCAAGCCGCCGGAGGGCTTCAACTACGAACTCTTCCTCGACGACCAGGGCCGCAAGATTTCCAAGTCCAAGGGCAATGGTCTCTCGGTCGAGGAATGGTTGCGTTACGCGCCGCCCGAATCGCTGGCGCTCTACATGCAGCAGCAGCCCCGGCGCGCCAAGCGGCTCTATTTCGACGTGATCCCGCGCGCCATCGACGACTATCTCGCCGCGATCGAGAAGATGCCGGCCGAGGAGCCGGCCAAGGCGCTGGAAAATCCCGCGTGGCACATTCACGACGGCAAGGCGCCGGCCAATTCGGCGGCGGGCGTCAATTTCGGCATGCTGCTCAACCTCGCGGGGGTCGCCCACACCGAAGACAAGGACGTGCTGTGGCAGTACCTGCGCCGCTACGTGCCGGGTGCCACGCCGGAAAGCGCGCCCTACCTCGACCGGCTGCTGTCGGGCGCGGTGGCCTACTACCAGGATTTCGTGAAGTCCTCGAAGAAGTTCAGGATGCCGATCGGCAAGGAGCGCGCCGCCCTTCAGGACCTTGCCGACACGCTGCGCAGGATTCCGGAGAACGAGAGCGCGGAGTTCATCCAGAACGAGGTCTATGAGGCGGGCAAGCGCCACTTCGCCAAGGAAGAGCTGCGCCAGTGGTTCAAGACGCTCTACGAGGTGCTGCTGGGCAGCGAGCAGGGCCCGCGCATGGGCGCCTTCATCAAGCTCTACGGCCGCGACAACGTCGTGTCACTGATCGAGCGCGCGCTGGCCGGCGAGGATCTCGGCAAGGCGGCGTAAGGCAGCGGCATGAGCAACGGCGTCGTCTTCGACTATCTCAATCCCACCATCCCGAAAGGGCTGAAGACGCTCGACGTGCCGCTGATCCGCGCCGATCGCGACTCGATTAAGGGCTATGGCGAGATCGTGCGCGATCCCAAGAAGCACAGGATCGAGATCGTGCCGTGGCCGCTCTCCGGCTCGCGCAGGCTCGATGCCGGCACCGGCATCGAGGGCGGTACGACCGAGGGCATCTTCGCCTGCGAATGGCGGGGCAACGAACTGGTCGGCCGCAACGAGGCAGTGGGCGGCCACTACGTCATCGGCTTCCGCGACCCGCCGGAGAAGGCGCTGCCCGGCGTGGCGCTGGCTCAGGATCGCGTGCTGCTGTGGCATTGCAATTACCACCCCGACGGTGGCCAGCTGTTCTGGCCGCTCGACGGCAAGCCCTTCGTCGTGCCGGTGGCCAGGCCCGGCGACGATCTCGAGCCCGAGGCGTTCGTGGCTTTCTGGTCGGACGGCAGCTTTGGCATCTACATCCATCCCGGCATCTGGCACGAGGGGGTGTTC
>JACPVT010000302.1 GCA_016191685.1 Rhodospirillales bacterium
AAGTGATAGGGCGCGTCGAGGTGCGTGCCGTTGTGTGTGCTGAGATTGACGTTCTCGACCGCCCAGCCGGCACCGTCGGGCAGGTCCTCTTTCTTGAGGCCCGGAAAGAAGCCCGCGATCTGGCCGGCCGTGTCCTCGTGCTTGTGATACTGGATCTTGGGTCCGAACGGCACGGGATCGGAGATGACGTCGTTCTCAAGATAGATCGACAGGTCGATGAAGCGGCGGGGCATGACAGTCTCCGGTGCGGCTAGGGACCAGTCAGTGCACCCAGGATCGACAGGGTGAGGAGCTTGCCAATGCACTTCTGGCCAAAATCGTTGAGGTGCAATCCATCCAGCTGCACGAACTGGGCGTAGGGCATGCCGTCATCGTACCAGGCCCGCATGATGTCGTAGCGGCGGAACAGGCCGGCGCCAACGTCCGTCGCCACTCCTGCCATGATGCGCTCGTACACTTCCTCGTCCGGCAGCGCGACGACCGCGGGTGCATACTGCAGGCTCATCAACACGAAGTCGGCACCGAGAGACTTGCCGAGCTTGACTCCGTCGCGCAAGCGCCGTTCGAACAGGTCGATCGGCATGTGGCGCATCGCGGCATTCGTACCAGTCTGCCAGATCACCAGCGACGGCGGGTTAGGCGTCATGTCCGCCCGCATCCGCGCCGCCATCTCCTCGACATCCTGGCCGCCGATGCCACGGTTGATCACTTCGATTTCTATGCCGGGCAACGCCTTCTCGAGGCCGATGCGAAGCTGCATGGGATAAGCATAGGCCGGGTTGGATACACCGTAGCCCGCCGTCGTCGAGGACCCGAGCGCGACGATGCGGAGATGTTTGTGTTCGGCCATGGCCTTGCGCGCGATCGGCAGATCCGAGCCGAGCTTCAGCAGTTCTGACTTGGCGCGGCAGGCCGACATCGACTGGGGCAACGCCGTCGCCGGCACCAGAAGTGCCGCCACTGCCGTCAGCCAGAAGAACAATGACCTCATCTGGCCGCCCTGACAGCGCGCGATGCGGTCGCCGTCTCGCCTGACTTGAACCAGGCCGCGACATAGGCCGCCAAGGACATGATCACGATGCCCGCAATGCTCACGACAATCTGCGACAAAATCGAATCTTCATGTTGGCCGACGATGACCTGACCCGAGAGGGCCAGGAAGGTTCCGATACAGAATATGAGTAACGACGCCTCGCCGCACCTGCGAAGTGGCTGCCAAACCTTCCATTTCAGGAAGGATGCGTCGATCGGCACCAGCAGTCGAACCAGCCAGGCCAGCGCGAGGAAATGCAGGAACCGCAGGACGTCTAGGTTGGTCTTGTCGATCGGGTAAAGCTGCCGGGAAACCCAGGTCGGCACCAGCCGCGCCAGTGGATTGTAATGCCACGAAAGTGCGATGAAGGCTGCGAACAGCAGAAAAGCCGCGGCCAGCCCCGTCAGCGGCCAGCGGAGCCGATCGAGCCGGACAAGCCGCGGCCCCATCACGGCGCAGGCTGCCCCGACATGGAACACCACTTGCCAGGCCATCGGATTGAAGAACCAGACCTTGTTTTCCGGATAGGCTGGCAGATTCCAGTTAAAGCGGCTGGTCACGGCATAGAGGACGATCGAAACGGCGACGACCATGAGTGGCCAGCGCACGACCGCGGGCAGTACCAGCGGGAAAGCCGCGAGCAGGACGATGTAGAGCGGCAGCACGTCGAGATTGACCGGCCGGAATTTCAGCAGCGCGGCCTCGAGGATGGCCTGGTAGGGATTTTCGCCGAAACCCAGCATCTGCATCTCCTCGATCAGCGCCGGCGTGTCGCGGGCGATCGACACCCAGGCGACCTGGGCGGAGAAGGCCACGAACAGAAGGATGTGGGCGACGTAGAGCTGCCAGACGCGGCGGTAGATGCGGGCGGCCGCCCGCGTCCAGCCGTCGCGCGCCATCATGCGGCTGTAGGCGATCACGGCGGTGTAGCCCGAGATGAAGACGAAGATCTCGGTGGCGTCGCTGAAGCCGTAATTGCGCACGGTCAGCCAGCTCACGATGTTGGTCGGGATGTGGTCGAGAAAGATGAACCACAGCGCCAGCCCACGAAACAGGTCGAGGCGGATGTCGCGGGTGGAAGCGGCGGCGGCCATGGCTCTCTATTGGTACCGCAGGCCAACAGGCTGCGCTACGCTTGGCCCGGGAGGAACGAATGGCCAAGACACCCCTGCTGCTGATCCCGGGCCTGCTGTGCTCGCCAAGATTGTTTGCCCCGCAGGCCACGGCACTCGCCGACCTGGCCGAGATCGTCGTCCCCGACTGGCGCCGGGCGCCGCTGTCGATCTGGGACAGCTGGCAAACCGCCGCGCGCTGGATCGTGGATCAAATGCCGCCCGGCAAGTTCGCGATGGCCGGCCTGTCGCTGGGCGGCATGCTGGCGGTCGAGATCATGCAGGTCGCGGCCGAGCGCGTGACGAAGCTGGCATTGCTCGATACCGGCATGCGCAGCCAGAACGAGGCCGAGCGCGCCGTCCGCCGCGCCCGCATTCGCCTCGCCGAGGAAGGACACTTCGAGCTGGTCCTCGGCCTGCAGATGTCCCGCTTCATCCCGGCCTACCGCCTGCCCGACAAGAAGCTGGTCGACGAGGTGATGACGATGTGCGGCGAGATCGGCGTCGAGATCTACAAACGCCAGGAAGAGCTGGCCGCGGTTCGCGCCGACCGTCGGCCCGACCTGCCGAAGATCAAATGCCCGACGATCGTCGTGTGCGGCCGCGACGACGCTGCCACGCCGCTGTTTCTCGCCGAGGAGATGGCTGAGGCCATTCCCGCCGCGGCCCTGGTCGTGGTCGAGCAGTGCGGGCACCTGGTCACTTTGGAGAAGCCCGTGGAGACGAACCTGATCCTGAGCACCTGGCTCAAGAGGTAGAGGCTCAGCCGACGATCTTCCTGCCGCGCAGCGCCGCCAGATCGGCGTCGCTCACGCCCGCGATCTCGCGCAGCACGCGATCGGTGTGCTCACCGAGCGAAGGCGGCGGGCGCGTGTCGTCGACCGGCGTGTCGGAGAAGCGGTAGTTCGAGCCGATCAGCGGCACGTCGCCGACCCTGGCGTGCTTATAAGTCTTGAGCATGCCGCGGCGCTTGACCTCGGGCTCGTCGAGCGCCTCCTTCATGGTGCGGATCGGCCCGGCCGGCAGATGGCGCAGCTTCTGCGCCCAGTTCTCCTTGGTGTCGGTCTTCAACACCTCTTCCATGAGGCGCGTCAGCTCGGGCTTGTTGGCGACGCGATTGGCGACGGTGGAGAAGCGCGGATCGCTGACCCACTCGGGGTGGCCCATCGCCTTGGCGGTGTCGGCGAACAGCTTCTGGTTGGCGACCGCCATGTATATCTTGCCGTTCTTGGTATCGAATGAGCTGTTGGGCGCCGAGGCGAAGTGGCCGTTGCCGGCGCGCTTGGGCTGCTCGCCGCCGATCAGGTAGTACGAGCCGAGATTGCCGAGCGAGACCAGCGCCGTGTCGTAGAGCGCGAGGTCGATGTGCTGGCCCTTGTCGGTGTCACGCCGCGCATAGAGCGCGGCGTTGATCGCCGCCACCGAATGGATCGCCGTCATGGTGTCGACGATGGCGATGGCGTGGCGCAGCCCCTCGCCGTCGGCCTCGCCGTTCACGCTCATCATGCCCGACTCGGCCTGCAGCACCGGGTCGTAGCCCGGCCGGTCCGACAGCGGCCCGGTCTGGCCATAGGCCGAGATCGAAAGACAGATCAGCTTCGGGTATTTCTGCGCCAGGCTGGCATAGTCGAGGCCGTATTTCTTGAGCACGCCAGGCCGGAAATTCTCGACCATCACGTCGGCGGCGCCGAGCAACTTGTGCACGATCGCCTGGCCGTCGGGCTTGGTGAAGTCCAGCGCCACGCTCTTCTTGCCCCTGTTGAAGGTCATGAAGAAGTGGCTTTCGCCGTGCTCGCCGCCGGCCCGTGGACCCGCGCCCTTGCGCGTGTCGTCGCCGCCGTCGGGATTTTCGATCTTGATCACCTCGGCGCCCATGTCCGAGAGCATCTGGGTGCACATGGGGCCCGC
>JACPVT010000169.1 GCA_016191685.1 Rhodospirillales bacterium
CAATTTATTAACAACAACAACAAAGATGCAAAGAATAGGGCAATAAATAACAACAAAAAAGATGTGTGTGTACCTTACCGGCCATTCTTGACTCTAAAAAACAACCCTAAAACTTACCCTACACGAGATACTCGCCATAGAACAGGTTGGCGCCGGTCGAAGGATCGCGCGTGAAGGCGACGCCGGTGGCGCAATCCTCGCCCATGTTGCCGAAGACCATGGCCTGGACGTTGACAGCAGTGCCCCAGCTCTCGGGGATCGAATGCAGACGCCGATAGGTGATGGCGCGCTGGTTCATCCACGAGCCGAACACCGCGCCGATCGCGCCCCAGAGCTGCTCGCGCGGCTCCTGCGGAAACGGCTTGCCGGTACGCTTCTCGACGATCTTCTTGTACTCGGCCACGACGGCGCGCCAGTCCTGGTCCTTGAGGTCGGTATCCATGTGGACACCGAGGTCCTCCTTCTTGAGCTCCAGCGCCTCCTCGAAGTAGTGGTGCCCGACGTCGAGCACGACGTTGGAGTACATCTGTATGAAGCGTCGATAACTGTCCCAGGCGAATCGTTCGTCACCCGACGACTTGCCGAGGCCGAGCACCGTGCGGTCGTTGAGGCCAAGATTGAGCACCGTGTCCATCATGCCCGGCATCGAGGCACGAGCGCCGGAGCGCACCGAGACCAGCAGTGGATTGTTGGCATCGCCAAAGCCGGCGCCTACGGTCTTCTCGATCGCCGCGAGTGCCGCCTCGACCTCGGCCTTCAGTTCGGGCGGGTAGGCGTTGTTGTTAGCGTAGTACCAGGTGCAGAGTTCGGTGGTGATGGTGAAGCCCGGCGGCACCGGCAGGCCGAGGCTCGACATCTCGGCGAGGTTGGCGCCCTTGCCGCCCAGCAGGTTGCGCATCTCGGCGCGGCCCTCGGCCTTGCCATCGCCAAAACTGTAGACCCACTTGGCCATCTCAGCCCTCGATCCTCGAAAAATCCGCGACCGAGTCCATCGTGGTGCGGATCTGGTTGAGCAACTTAAGCCTGTTCAGTCGCAAATCAGGCCTATCCGTGACGTTCACTGTGACTTTTTCGAAGTAAGCATCGATCGGCGCGCGCAGACCCGCGAAGGCTGCCATCGCACCGGCAAAATCCTCGGCCTTCAAGGCCGGTCCGAGCGTGCGCTCGACCGCAGCCAAGGCCGAAACAACGGCTTTCTCCTCGACTTGTTCCAACAGGGCCGCGTCAGGGGCGCCGACGATCTTCGCCGCCAGCCCCTTGTCCTTCTTCTCCTCGGCGCGAACGATGTTGGCGGCGCGACCATAGGCGGTGAGCAAGTTCTTGCCGGCCTCGCTGCCGAGAAACGACTGCAGCGCCTCGACGCGTGCCAGCAACCGCACGAGATCGTCTTCGCCGCCCAAGGCAAACACCGCGTCGACGACATCGTGCCGCACGCCCTTTTCGCGCATCTGGACCTTCAGACGCTCGGCGAAGAATTCCATCAGGTCGTCAGCCTCGAAAAAGGCTCTCAATGGCAGGCGGATCTTGTTCTCGACCACGATGCGGATGATGCCGAGCGCAGCACGACGTAGCGCGAAGGGATCTCGCGAGCCGGTCGGCTTCTCGCCGACCGACCAAAAGCTCACGAGCGCATCGAGTTTATCGGCCAGCGCCACGGCGATCGATACCGGCGCGTCCGGGCAGCGGTCGTTCGGCCCGGCCGGAGCGTAGTGATCACCGATCGCCTCGGCCACCGCTGCCGGCAATTTTTCGCCGATCGCATAGTAGCGGCCCATGATCCCCTGCAGCTCTGGGAACTCGCCCACCATGCCGGTCACGAGATCGGCTTTGGCAAGACACGCTGCCTGCTCGACCTGCTTGGCATCGGCGCCCGGCACGAACTTGGCGATCTTGCCGGCGAGCTTGGTGATCCGTTCGACACGCTCGGCCTGCGTGCCGAGCTTGGCGTGGAAGACGATGTTCTTGAGGGCAGGCAGTCGGCTTTCCAGCGTCGTCTTTCGGTCAAGGTCCCAGAAGAACTTGGCGTCTGAAAGCCGGGACCGCAGCACGCGCTCGTTGCCCTCCGTGATCGCCTTTCCGCCGTCGCGCGCCACATTGTTGGCGACCACGACGAAGCGGGTGGCAAGAGCGCCGTCGGATTTCGTGGTCGCGAAGTAGCGCTGATGCGTCTTCATCGAGACGATCAGCACCTCGGGCGGTACGTCCATGAATTGCCCATCGATGGTGCCGAGCAACGGCACCGGCCATTCGACCAGGCCGGCGACCTCATCGAGCAGTCCGTCATCCGCCTTCAGGGCGACTTGCGCGCTAGCGGCAAGTTTCTCCGCGCCCTCGAGGATGATCTTCTTGCGCTCGGCCGAATCGAGGATGACGTGCGCGGCCCTGAGCTTGGCCATGTAGTCGGCGAAGCCCGAAACCTTCAACTCGCCCTTGCTGAGGAACCGATGCCCGCGCGTGGTGTCGGCGAACTTGATCGGGGCCATTTGCCCACCGAGCGCGATCTCGCCGCCCAGCACCTTGCCGTCGAACAGCGCCACGATGGATTGCAGCGGCCGGACCCACATCATGGTCCCGCTGCCCCATTTCATCGACTTGGGCCAGGGCAGAGCCTTCATCGCCGCTTCGATGACGCCGGGAAGTGCGTCGGCCGTCGGGCCGCCCTTCTTTGTCAGAACGGCGAACCAGAACTCGCCCTTGCCGGTGTCGCGCTTCTCCGCCTGATCGAGCGAGGCAAGGCCTGCGCCCTTCAGAAACCCCTGGATCGCCTGGTCGGGCGCACCAACGCGCGGGCCACGCTTCTCTTCGCTGACATCGACGCGCGCCACCGGCAGACCGTCGACGACCAGCGCCAGCCGGCGCGGCGTTGCGAAGGCGCGCGCGTCGGTGAACGAAAGCCCCGCGGCTTTCAGGCCGTCGCAGACCAGCCGTTTCAGATCCTCGGCCGCCCGCGCCTGCATGCGCGCAGGAATCTCTTCCGAGAGAAGTTCGAGGAGAAACTCGGCCATGTCAGGCGGCTTTCGCTTGCGTCGCCAGCCAAGCCTCGCAGCAGGCCTTGGCAAGGTCGCGCACGCGCAGGATGTAGCTCTGCCGCTCGGTCACGCTGATCACGCCGCGCGCATCGAGCAGATTGAAGGTATGGCTTGCCTTGATGCACTGCTCGTAGGACGGCAGCGGCAGCTTCTTCTCGAGCAGCCGCACGCATTCCTTCTCGGCATCGGCGAAGTGCCGGAACAGCATCTCGGTGTCGGCATGCTCGAAATTGTAAGCCGACTGCTCCTGCTCGTTCTGCAGGAAGACGTCACCGTAGGTCAGCGGCACCTCGGAGTCGGTGCGGTTGAACGGCAGCTCGTAGATCGACTTCTTGTCGAACAGGTACATGGCGAGCCGCTCGAGCCCGTAAGTGATCTCGCCCGACACCATGTCGACCTCGATGCCGCCGACCTGCTGGAAGTAGGTGAACTGGCTGATCTCGCTGCCGTCGCACCACACTTCCCAGCCCAGCCCCCAGGCGCCGAGCGTCGGGCTCTCCCAGTCGTCCTCGTTGAAGCGGATGTCATGCAGGCCGGTGTCGATGCCGATCGCTTCGAGCGAGCCCAGATAGCGCTCGAGGATATCGGGCGGCGACGGCTTCAGAATCGCCTGAAACTGATAGTAGTGCTGCAGCCGCATGGGATTCTCGCCGTAACGGCCATCCTTGGGCCGGCGCGAGGGCTGCACGTAGGCCGCGTACCAGGGCTTCGGCCCCAAGGCGCGCAGCGTCGTTGCCGTATGGAAGGTGCCGGCGCCCATTTCCATATCGAACGGCTGCAGGATCAGGCAGCCTTGGCCTGCCCAATAGTCCTGCAGGGTGAGGATCAGTTCCTGGAAGCACGTCGGCTTGGCAGGTGCGGACACCGGTATTCCCCGAAGCTCAAGAAGGCCTTTTATTTCCGCCACTTAAGGCCGTTTTTGCGGTGCGGCAAAATAGGTGCGGCCCCCATCCCGGTCAAGCACGCTGGCAGGCCGCTGCGGCCTTATGGCAGGGGACGACCGCAATGGCCGCATTTTTCGGCAGCGGTCGAAACATAGGCACCGCAACCGACACACTGGACCGTCTCCTCAATCACCTTGGGCCTGGCTTGGGCGGTTTGGGGCGTGGGAGTGGGCTCGGGCGCGCGGGGCGGCTCAGGCGTCCGGGGGGCCGGCGGCGGACCGACGAAGCGGTCGTATAGGCCTTTCCAGCGGGAGAAGGTTTTGTACGCGGCATAGAGGGCGACCCCCAGCAGCGCGAGCTTGAGCAACAGACCCATGCGTCGCTTGTGCGCACACCCGGCAATCCGGTCAAGCTGCGCCTCGCCTCCGGATCGCACCCCCGCTATACGAACGGGCATGAATGGTGCGGAGGACGCCCCGCTCGACCTGTTCGTGGTCGGCGGCGGGATCAACGGGGCGGGCATCGCCTGCGACGCGGTGGGACGGACGCTCAAGGTCGGGCTTTGCGAAATGAACGATTTCGCCAGCGCCACCTCCTCGGCCTCGAGCAAGCTGATCCACGGCGGCCTGCGCTATCTCGAGCACTACGAATTCCGGCTGGTGCGTGAGGCACTGATGGAGCGCGAGGTGCTGCTGGCCAAGGCGCCGCACCTCGCCTTCCCGTTGCGCTTCGTGCTGCCGCACGAGCCGCATCTCAGGCCACGCTGGATGCTCCGGCTCGGCCTCTTCCTCTACGACCACCTCGACTGGCACATGACCCTGCCCAAGTCACAGGCGGTCGACCTGCCGACCTCGAAGTACGGCGAAGGGCTAAAGCCGTCGTTCAAGAAGGGCTTCGTCTACTCCGACGCCTGGGTCGACGACGCCCGCCTGGTGATCTCGAACCTGAAATCGGCGCGCGAGATGGGCGCCCGCATCTTCTCGCGCCACCGCTGTGTCTCGGCCCGGCGGAGCGACGACGGCAAGCTGTGGCACATCGAACTCGCCAGCCCGGCCGGAACACCCGTCCATCTCAAGGCCCGCGGCCTGGTCAACGCCGCCGGCCCTTGGGTCAAGCATTTCCTCGACGAGCAGACGCCCATCCGCACCAACAAGCGTGTGCGCCTGATCAAGGGCAGCCACATCGTGGTGCCGCGTCTGTACGAGGGCAATCACGCCTACATCCTGCAGAACAGCGACAATCGAATCGTCTTCGTCATTCCCTACGAACGGAACTTCTCGGTGATCGGCACCACCGACATTCCCGCCGAGTTCGGCGAAAAGCCGGTCTGCACGGCCGACGAGATCGCCTATCTCTGCGACATCGCCGGCCACTACATGCAAAAGCCGGTGACGCCGGCCGACGTCGTGTGGACCTACTCGGGCGTGCGGCCGCTGTTCGACGATGGCGACGACGACCCCTCGGCGGTGACGCGCGACTACCATCTCGAGGTCGACGGTTCTGCTGGCGTGGCGCCGCTGCTCTCGGTGTTCGGCGGCAAGATCACCACCTATCGCCGCCTCGCCGAGCATGCGCTTGCGGACCTGAGACCCTACTTCCCGCACATGGGCAGCGCCTGGACGGCGACGCGGGCGGTGTTCGACGGCGAGCTGGCGGATGCGCCGACCTTCGAAGAGGCCTTTGACCGCTTCGTCGACGGCGCCGCCCAAACCAAGCCCGGCCTGCCCCGGGAACTGGTCCGCGTCCTGGCGCGCCGCCACGGCTCGGGCCTGGGCGAACTGCTGGAGCAGGCCAAGACGGTGGCCGATCTCGGCCGTCATTTCGGCGGCCATCTCTATGAGGTCGAGGTCCGCTATCTGATTCGCGACGAATGGGCGGTCGATCCCGAGGATGTTCTGTGGCGGCGGACCAAGGAAGGCCTGCACATGACCGCAGCCGAGCGCGATGCCTTCGCGCGCTGGATGATCGAACAGCGCCCGAACTTTACATAACTTAACACTGACGCTGGGCACGCCCGGCTGGTTCCGGTCGTATCATTGGGACAGTCCTTTTCCGGTGAGGTTTTCGATGTTCCTCCGTCCCCTGCTTCTGGCCACGGTCGCGGGCCTTGCCTTCGCGAGCCCAGCCTCGGCCCTCGACAGCGATTTCGACATGATCGAACTCGCCCAGGCCACCCCGCCCGCGACCGCCGCCCCCGGCCGCACCTTCTCGCCCAAGAACATGTGCCTGGATCAGGTCGCACGCCGCCTCGGCAACCGCGCCTATATCAAAGCCCGGCTCGAGCTGAAGCCGGAGCAGATGACCGCCTGGAACGCCTTCGAGAAGGCCTCCGACGAAGCCAGCACCAAGGCCACCGCGCGCTGCGCCGCCTTGCCGGCCGAGATGAAGGAGCGCCCCAACTACGTCGATCGCCTGTCGATGGAAGAGGACGCGATGAAGGCCCGCATCGCCTCGATCGAGGCGGTGAAGCCCACGCTGGTGGCGCTCTATGGCGTTCTATCGCCGGAGCAGAAGACCGTCCTCGACCGGCCGCGCGGCATGATGGCAGGTGGCCCCGGCCACCACATGCGCGGCCCCGGCCCGCGCTGAAAACCTCCTACCAGTCGCTCGAGCGGACGATCTTCATCAGGTCATCGGCCATGGTAAGCGCCGTCAGCACGCCGGTCTTGGGATTGTCCGGCATGGCATGGCCGATCCGCTGCATCGAGAGTTCGCCCGAGTCGCTCACCACCTCCAGACGGCTTGCGTTGGTGCCGGGCGGCAGGGTGGGATCGGCCACCAGTTCGATCTCCGTGTGTTCGAGCCCGGCGCCGCACAGCGCCACCGTCACGGCGAGATTGGCGTTCTTGGGATAGAGACGGCCGGCATCGGCCGGCTTGCCGCGGAAGATCACGGTCGGCTCCTTGATCGACGGCAGGTCGAACTCGGTCTCGGCCGGCGTGCCGGTCCAGGCATGCGGCGGCTTGATCGACACATATTTCACGCGCTCCAGCTTGCCCAGCCGCATGGCCAGCAGCCCATCGAGGCCGGCAATCGCGCCTGATGGCAGGCGCAGCCGCGCGCCGCTCTTCTCTGCCGCCTTGATGTGTTTTCGCCAGAGCTTGGGATCACCATAGGCGCCGGTGGCGATCACCATGAGGTCGATCCCCTTCCTCAGGATGGTCTCGCCCCAGTCGCGCACCGCCTGCTGGCTCGCCGCCTCGACCACGACGTCGGGCTTGAGCTTGAGCAGTGCCTTCAGCGTGTCGACAACGGCCACCTTGCGGCCCAGCTTCTTGCGCGTGGCGGCGACGCGGCCCTTCCGCACCAGGACGCCGACGATATCGATCGGCGGCTTCTTTTCGCCAAAGATGTCGAACAGCATCTGGCTGATGGCGCCATAACCGATCAGCGCAATTTTCAGCCGCTTCTGTTTCGCCATGTGATCCCCGCAAAGGCCCCGACCGACGCGACTATAGCGGGACGGGTCAGCCCGTACGACCGCGCTCGAAGTGACCGGCCGGGACGTTGACCTTCACACCGAATGACGGCAGGTTATTCCGAGCCGCGAGAGCGCGGGTTGTCGAGAGTTGCCCCGAGAACCCCAATTGGCGGCGCCAATCAGGAGGCTTTGATCGAGTAAGCGTTCATCCACATAGCCAACTTCGGCCCAAAACCAAAAAATCTGGGAGGCGACGTCATGACCGACGACACGCGTAACAGGGGTCTCGAAAGTACACGGCGTAAGTTCCTGAAGGCGACGACGGCGCTTGCCGGCACTGCCCTCGCCGGCCTGCCTGGCACAGCCATGGCGGGCAAGAAGCACCCCAAGCGCGGCGGTACGTTGCGCTTCGGCACCCGCGACGATTCCGTCGGGCTCGATACCCATCGCAACATCATCTATTTCGTCTCCCATCCGCTGACCGGGATCACCGGCGGGTTGGTCGACTTCGACGACAAGATGGAGCCCAAGCCCGCGATCGCCGAGTCCTGGGACGCATCCGCCGACCTCAAGACCTGGACCTTCAAGCTCAAGCGCGGCGCCGAATTCCACAACGGCGAGACGATCGACGCCCAAGCGGTCAAGTGGAACATCGAGCGCATCAAGGATCCCAAGATGAGCCACGCCTTCACGCGTTCGGTGGTGTCCGGCGTGGAGCGCGTGACGGTGGACGACAAGTACACGGTACGCTTCCACCTCAAGGAGCCGGACGTCGCGCTCGACATCAACCTCATCTATTACCCGGTGAACCTGATGGCCCCGGGCGCCGCCGACAAGGCCGATACGGAACCGGTGAATTGCGGGCCATTCAAGTTCAAGTCGTGGCGCCGCCTCGACCGGTGCGAACTGGTCCGCTTCGAGAACTTCTACGAGACGATGCGCCGGCCTTCAAGAAGGACCACGGCAAGACGTTCGACACCTGGCCGGTGCCGCAAGTCGGCACGGCCATGATGTTCTTCAATCTGAAGAACGGCCTGTTGTCGGACAAGGACAACCCCGACGCCCATCTGCTCCGGCAGGCCATCGCCCACGCCATCGATCGCGAAGGCATCCATCAGGCGGTGTTCAACGGCATTGGCTCGATTGCCAACGGCTTCTACAGCGCCGCCAGCCCATGGAACCCGAAAGACATCGAGCCGTCCTCCAAGTTCGATCCCGACAAGGCCAAGGCGCTGCGCAAGAAGGCGAAGGGCGGCGATGAGCGGCTCACCATCATCGCCAACGACACCTTCCCTTACATGCACCAGTCGGGCGAGTTCGTGCATGCCATGCTGAAGGACGCCGGCTTCAACGTCGTGCTCGAGATCCTGCCGTCGCCGGTGATGTTGGACAAGCAGACCAAGGGGGATTTCAACATCGACTCGACGGCGAATTCCTACCGCCTCGACCCCGACGGCTGGTACGGCCGCAACATCCTGTCGAGTGCGCCGGAGAACCGCCGACGCATCGGCTACAAGAACGAGAAGGCGGACCAGATCATCCTGGCGGCGCGCCAGGAGCGCGACCGGGCCAAGCGCCGGCAGATGTATGCCGACGTCGAGACGCTGGTGAACAAGGACCTGCCGATGCTCTACACGCACTACGTGCCGCTGCTGATGGCCGGCAATCGCGCTCGCGTGAAGGGCTACGAGCCGTCCTTCTCCGGACCGTGGAGCTACATGGGCGCCGGCATGCGCCGCACCTGGATCGAAGGCTGAGGCGGGGCGAGAAAGGCGATGCTCGCCTATACGCTGCGCCGCATCGCCCAGCTCGTCCCCGTCCTGCTCGTGTTGAGCATGGCGGTATTCGCCTTCGTCGAGGCGCTGCCGGGCTCCATCGTCGACACGCTGGTCGGCACCGAGGGCGGCGACATCGAGGAAGCGCGCGCCATCCTCACCAAGGAGTATGGCCTCGACCGTCCGGTCCATGAGCGCTACGTGCTGTGGCTCGGACGCGCGGTGCAGGGCGATTTCGGCAAGTCGCTGGTCACGCGACGGCCGATCTCGACCGAGCTCCTGAGCCGCATCCCGGCCACGGTCTACCTGGCCTCGGTCGGGATCGTGCTCTCCATGCTGATCGCCGTGCCGCTCGGCACCTTCGCCGCCGTGCGCCGCAATTCCGCGGTCGACTACACCGCGCAGGTGACCTCGCTCGCCGGCATTTCGATCCCGGAGTTCTGGTTCGCAATCCTTTGCGTGCTGCTGTTCTCGCTGTATCTCGGCTGGCTGCCGTCCTCAGGCTATGTCAGCCCGTTCGAGGATTTCTGGGGCAGCCTGCAGTTCCTGATCCTTCCGGCGGCGGCCATCGGCTTCCGGCAGGCGGCGTTCACGACGCGGCTGACGCGGTCTTCCATGCTCGACGAGCTCAGCAAGGAGTACGTCGACACCGCGCGCGCGCTCGGCCACAGCGAGCGCAAGGTGATTTTCAAGTACACGCTGCGCAACGCCATGATCCCGACCATCACCATCTCGGGCCTGCAGCTCGCCAACCTGCTCGGCGGCACGGTGGTGCTGGAGTCGATCTTCGCCTGGCCGGGCATCGGCCGGGCGATCTTCGAGGCGATCCTGCAGCGCGACTATCCGCTGATCCAGGCGGGCGTGCTCGTCCTGGGCTTCATCGTCGTCGTCATGAACCTGCTGGTCGACCTGACCTACAGGCTGCTCAATCCGCGCGTTAAATTCGCCTAGGGGACCGGCCATGTCCGAACTGGAAGCCGACAAGCTGGTCGATGGCACACTGGCCTGGCGCGCACCTCCGGCGCCGCTGCGGAGCAGACGACTAGCCACCGCGCTGTCGAACGCCTGGCACGAACTGCGCAAGAGCCGCACCGCGTCGATCGGCGCGGTCATGCTGGTGCTGCTGTTCGGCGCCTGCATCGGGACGCCGTGGCTCGCCACGCACGATCCGATCAAGCAGAACTACCGCGAGCGCCTGCAGCCGCCCTCCGAGAAACACCTGCTGGGAACCGACCGCCTGGGTCGCGACATCTATTCGCGGCTGCTCTATGGCGGGAGGCGGTTGGTGACCATCGCCGTCGTCGCGGTCGCGCTCTCACTGGTGGTGGGCGTGCCGTTCGGCGTGCTGACCGGCTACTTCGGCGGGCTCGCCGACACCATAGGCATGCGCATCGTCGATGGGCTGCTCGCTTTCCCGGGGTTGCTGCTTTATCTCCTGTTCGTGACGGTCGCCCAGGCCTGGAAACTCGAGGGAGTGATGATCGACGTCGTGCTGGTGAGTGCGCTTGCTCTTGCCGGCATGCCTGAGAAGGCGCGGCTCGCGCGGGGCTCGGTGCTGGCCGAGAAGCAGAAAGAGTACGTCGAGGCGTCCCGTGCGGTGGGCGATTCCTCGGTCAGCATCGCGCTGAGCCAGATCCTGCCCAACATCATCTCGCCGCTGATCGTGACCTCCACGGTGCGGCTGGGCTTCGTTATCCTGATCGTGGCGGCGCTGTCGTTCCTCGGGCTCGGTACGCCGCCGCCGACGCCGGACTGGGGCTCCGACCTCAGCGCCGCACGCGACTACATGGAGACCCATCCGCTGATCGCCGCCTTCCCGGGACTCGCCATCTGCTACACGGTGCTGGCCTTCAACCTGTTCGGCGACGGCCTGCGCGATATCCTCGACCCGAGGATAGCGGAGCGCTGATCGTCACAAATTGTGGCAGGCGACCTGGCGGCCGTCGCCGACGTCGACCAGCGGCGGCTCGATCTCGGCGCACACCGGCAACTCGCGCGGACAGCGGCCGCACAGCCGGCAGCCCGGCGGCGGATCGATCGGCGTCGACACCTCGCCCTTGAGCGTGAGTCGGGGTGGCGGCTTGCCCGGGTCGGCCTCGGGCACCGCCGCCAGCAGGGCCTTGGTATAGGGATGTAGCGGTTCCTCGAAGATCGCCGCGGCGGGCCCGGTCTCGACGATCTTGCCGACGTACATCACCGCCACCCGGTCGCTGATGTGGCGAATGACGCTGAGATCGTGGGCGATGAAGAGGTAGGTCAGGCCGAACTGTTCCTGCAGGTCGCGGAACAGGTTCAGAATCTGCGCCTGGATCGAGACGTCGAGCGCCGACACCGGCTCGTCGCCGATCACCAGCTCGGGCTCGACCGAGAGCGCGCGGGCGATGGCGATGCGCTGGCGTTGGCCGCCGGAGAACTCGTGCGGATAGCGGTCGATGTGCTCGACGCTCAGCCCGACGCGGTGCAGCAGCTGCAGCACGCGCTCGCGCTTCTCGTTCCAGCTGCGCGCCAGGCCGTGGATCTCCATCGGCCGGCTGAG
Organism: Rhodospirillales bacterium; assembly: GCA_016191685.1. Lineage (GTDB taxonomy): Bacteria > Pseudomonadota > Alphaproteobacteria > Reyranellales > Reyranellaceae > Reyranella. The sequence continues at coordinate 11,646 of JACPVT010000169.1, forward strand.
AATATGCATGATCGTCTTGCGCGGATTGAGAGAGCTGTAGGGATCCTGGAACACCAGCTGAATGTCCTTGCGCGTCTCTTTCATGCGCCGAGGCGAAAACGCCAACAGGTCCTCGTCCTTCAACCTCACTTCCCCGCCGGTGGGCTCGATCAGCCGCGTCACCAGCCGCGCCGTCGTCGACTTGCCGCAGCCGCTTTCGCCCACAAGGCCCAGCGTCTCGCCGCGGCGGATGTGGAAGTCGATGCCATCGACCGCCTTCAGCACCTGGGCCTTCTCGCCGGCCAGCTTCGAATAGATGTCGCCATGCAGCGTGAAATGCTTGGTGAGTCCCCTCACCTCCAACAGCATGTCGTCGGTTGCACCTTGCGCCGTCATGTGGCGGCCCCTCGATCGTGCAGATGGCACGCCGCATGATGGCCCGGCGCCACTTCCTTGAGCTTGGGCACGTCGCGGCGGCAGACATCCATCGCGTGCGCGCATCTGGGATGGAATTTGCAGCCCGACGGCGGCTCCATCATGTTGCAGACAGATCCGGCGATCGGGGTCAGGTGCCGCGCCTGGATGTCGAGGCGCGGGATCGAATTCAGCAGGCCCACCGTGTAGGGGTGCTGCGGATTGGCGAAGATCTCGCGCTTCTCGCCGAGTTCGACCATATGCGAGGCGTACATCACGCCGATCTTGTCGCATGAATGCGCGACGACGCCGAGATTGTGGGTGATGAACAGCAGCGACATGCCGAGCTTGTCGATCATGCTGGTGATCAGCTCGAGGATGGTGGCCTGGATCGTCACGTCGAGCGCGGTGGTCGGCTCGTCGGCGATGAGGAAGCCCGGGCTGCAGCTCAACGCCATCGCCAGCATTACGCGCTGGCGCATGCCACCGGAGAATTCGTGGACGTAGCTGTCGAGCCGCTTCTGCGGCGACGGGATGCCAACCAGGGCCAGCAGTTCGACGACGCGCTCGCGCGCCTCCTTCTTCGACAATCCGAGGTTCGTGCGCAGCGCGTCGGAAATCTGCTCGCACACGGTGAACACCGGGTTGAGTGCGCTCATCGGCTCCTGGAACACCATTGCGATATGGCGGCCACGCAGCGCCCGCATCTCGGCGTCGCTCTTGTCGAGGACGTTGTCGCCGCCGAACAGGATGCGGCCGCGCTGGATCTCGCCGGGCGGGTCGGGGATCAGCCGCATGATCGCCCGCGCCGTCACCGACTTGCCGGAGCCCGATTCGCCCACGAGCCCGAAGGTCTCGCCGCGGCCGATGGCAAAGGACACGCCATTCACTGCCGTAAGGTCGCCCCGCCTCAGGCGGAAGCGCACGGTCAGGTCGTCCAGCTCGAGCACCGTCTCGGGCATGATATGTCACTCTCGTCGCGGTTTATTGTCCGGCGCCTCCCACCAGGTGGTGGACGGCGGACCGGTTTGTTCAGTACGCGCGGATGACGGTTACGCTTGTTTTCTTCCCTGTTGAGCTGGAGCCTAGGTTAGGCCGGAGGGCGAGGCAACCCGCCATAAAACCGCCCTCGCGACCATACTTGCGACCCCGGTAGGCCACGGCTATAACCGCGCCTCCCGAGCGGGCCGGAGTCCGTAAAACCTGACGGAGCGTAGCTCAGCCTGGTAGAGCACTAGCTTCGGGAGCTAGGGGCCGGAGGTTCGAATCCTCTCGCTCCGACCAATCGGGACAGAGACGGCGCGCAGCGATGCGCGCCGTTTTTCGTGGCCCGCGCTACATGCAATAGGCCTGGGCGGCGACCACGGCGTTGAGGCCCTGCATCTCGTTCTGGCTGAGGGACGCGGGATCGAGCAGGTTGCCGCTCACGGCGACCGAGGCGTTCGACTTGCGGAGGCCAACGATGGCATTGGCGCGCTGGTCGGCCGGGATCCGGGCCGCGATGCACTCGCACATTTTCTGCGACGCGGTGACCATGCACTCCTTCATGAAATCGTCGGCCTGGGCGCCGGCCGGCTGGCCAAGAGCGAGGAGCGTGAGGCCGGCGGTGGCGAGGGCGCGGAAAACGATACGCATCGAGTAGCTCCCAAATTCCGACCGCCCTGCGGCGGCGCGAGGCCACAATATCGCACACCCGGGTATGACATCCACTATCTTGCCGAGTCATTCATGGATGGCGTTGGGCAGCGAGATCGAGCGCGTGGCGTAGTTGGGCAAGCGGCGTCGGCGTTGGCTCGCCATCGAGCCAGTAATCCAGGTGGGTAAACCACAGCGATTGCCCTTGCTCCCGCCTCAGGTTTACATCGATGACACCCGGGCCGAATATCGGCGCGGCTGGCGCCGACACCACGTCACCGAGAAAAACCGCGATCGAGGGGTCGTGGATATTTGTCCATCCGACCGCAGCGAATTGGGCGGCATGGTGGAGTTGCCATTCCGAATGATGCTTGAGCGGAAAGGAAAACAGCGCCGGCCGCTCGCCGACCGGCAAGCCGGCTGCCCTCGCAAGCTCTATCGTCTCGGGGTCGAGCACTTCGCGGACCGGCAAGCCGGCTTTCCTCGCAAGCTCCATCGTCTGGGGGTCGAGTTCTTGACCGACCGGCAAGCCGGCTGCCCTCGCAAGCTTTATCGTCTCGAGGTCGAGCACTTCGCGGACCGGGGGAGACATCGCCAACTCGCGCTCTTCAATGCGGAGCTGCCGATCTTCGGCATCCTTCGCCAGCAGGAAGTCGGCGTGGCCGAGCGGGCTGCCCACGGTAATGAGGTCCGTAATCAACCATCGGCGATCCTGTTCGCCCTTTGCCATGGGTTTTGCACGCCTGCGCAGCAGGCGGCAGAAACACCGCCGGGTATCGTGCCATGCATTAATCCGTTTCTCGCGGGTCGCGGCATCGAGGTTGCCGGCCAGATCGGCCGCCAGCTGCTCCAGTTCGCGCAACACCACAAACTCCTGGCTTCCCTCTTCTACGGTGTGCGACGGCAGATTCATCGCCCAGTAATAGGAGACCAGATCGTAGGCCAGGATCGCACCGAGACTGTGGCCGACGACGATGATGCGGTCGTACTCTTCCTCGTGAAGCGCCTTCAGCAGCTCCGTTCCGCGCGCGC
>JACPVT010000170.1 GCA_016191685.1 Rhodospirillales bacterium
GCGGGCGCGGTCGGCGAGACGGCGAAGGACGATCACAACATCTGGATGTTGGAAGGCGACAAGGGCGCGGTGCGGCTCTGCGACTGGTCGATCGCCGAGCGGCGCCTGGCCGACGGCACTTGGCAGCCGGCGCCGGACGCCCTGCCGCAGGCAGAGGCCCGGCCGCTGGCGCTCCGGCGCCAGCTCGAAGGCGTGGCAAAACTCGCCCGCGGCGAGCCGCATCACCTCGCCACGCTGGCCGACGCCCTCGACGTGCAGGAAATCGTCGAGGGCATTCTCGCCGGCTGAGCTGGGGCCGCGCACCCAGCGATGAGCTCTATCGAAGCTGTCCCAACTTCGTCCGCTCGAAGCTCCGGCGGAGCTCCGCCGTCGACAAGAGCGCGTAACCCGTCGGTACCTTGGCGATGTCTTCGGGCGAACGACGCTCGGGCGGCGTCTCGGCCAGCCGCAGCCGCGCCTCGCCGGCGGCATGGTCCCCGGCCTTCAGGCTGGCGAGCGCCCGCACCAGATATTCGCCGGCAAAGGAGTCCGGCTGCCGTCCGCTCGCCTCATAGCCGGCGATGAAGGCTTCGATGCGTTCTTTCAGGCGGCGGCGGGCCGCGGCGTGCGTGTCGGACGGCAGGGTCATGAGGGAAACAACGGCCTTACGGGATGCAGCAACTGTACACCCTCGCGCAGGCGACGGATGGTGCCAGGTGGAGGCCGTCAGACTTGGGCGCCGACGGAGATTCTCGCCAAAGTCTGCGCGAGGTCGTTGCGGGACACTGGCTTGGTGAGGTGATGCGTGAACCCTGCCTCGGCGGCCGATGCCTTGTCGTGATCCTGCCCCCAGCCGCTCTGGGCAATGATCGGTATGTCCTTGAACAGCGCGTCGGCGCGCAGTGCACGGCAGACGGCATAGCCATCCATGATCGGCAGCCCGATGTCGAGGAGGACGGCATCCGGACGGTAGTCCCGGGCCGCGTCGAGCGTCTGCCGGCCGTCATGGATCAGCCGGTAGTCGTGACCGAGTGCCTTCAGCGCCCACGATATCGCCTCGGCCACGTCCTCATTGTCGTCGACGACCAGGACCTTGAGCCCTCGTTGCCGCTTCTGTGCGGTCACGGCGGCGGCATCCGCGCCATTCGCAGCCCCGGGCTTCGCAAGCGCCGCGAGCGGCAAGCGGACCGTGAAGGTGCTGCCCTTGCCGGCGCCGGCGCTCTGCACCGCGATCGTTCCGTCGTGCAGGGCGACAAGCTGCCTGGCCAGCGCCAGGCCGATTCCCAGCCCGCCCTGCGCGCGCCCCAGGTGCGTGTCGACTTGAGCGAATAGCTGGAACACTCGCGCCTGCATCTCGGTCGGGATGCCAAGGCCGTTGTCGGCGATTTCGATCACGGCGGCATCGCCCTCGGCCCGCACCGAGAGCCTGATGCGGCCACCCTCGGGGGTGTACTTGGCCGCATTGTTCAGGAGATTGCCCACGACCTGCGACAGTCGCGTGAGATCCGCCTCGAGCCACAGTGGATCCGGCGGCAGGTCGATCGCAAGCGTGTGCCGTGCGGCATCGATGACGGGCCGGCTGCCTTCCACGGCGGCGCGAACGACGTCCGCCGCGTCGATCCGTGCCTTGCGCAGCGCGATCTTGCCCTGGCTGACGCGCGAGATGTCGAGCAGGTCGTCGATCAGCCGCACCAGATGCACCAGTTGCCGGTCCATCGCGGCCCGAATCCTGGCGGCGTCCTCGCCGTCGGGATCGCTGCACAGGGCATCCAACCCGTAGCGCAACGGCGCCAGCGGATTGCGCAACTCGTGCGACAGTGTGGCCAGGAACTCGTCCTTGCGGTGGTCTGCTTCCTTCAGCGCCTTGGCCTGGAGCATCAGCTCGTCACGTTGCGCCGCGATCTGCTGGCGCTGCCGACCGAGCTCGAAGAACACCTCGGCCTTGCTGCGCAGGATATCGGGTTCGATCGGCTTCTGGATGAAATCGACGGCGCCGGCCTCGTAGCCCCGAAAGCGGCGCTGGCTGTCGGCCGTGCCGGCGGTCACGAAGATGATCGGGATGTGGCGGGCGCGCTCCTTGCCTCGCATCAGCTCGGCCAGTTCGAAGCCGTTCAGGCCCGGCATCTGCACGTCGATCAGCGCCAGCGCCACGTCATGCCGCAGCAGGATCTCCAGCGCCTCGTCGCCCGATCTCGCCTTCAGCGTCACCAGGCCATCGCGGCGCAGTAGGGTTTCGAGGGCGAGGAGATTCTCCTCGAGATCATCAACCAGCAGGAATTGAACGGGAGTCATGGCTGGGACCCTACCTTCTGCAGATACGCGGCGATGTCGCGCAACGACAACACCCGGGCGCCGGGGCACATCGCCTTGGCCGCCTCCGGCATCGCGGCAGCGAACGCCTCCTGTGGCGTTTGGACGATGGCCATTCCGCCGGCTTCGACGACGGCCTTCAACCCGACGGCGCCGTCGCGATTGGTGCCGCTCAGCACGATGGCGACCACGGCCGGCCCATAAGCATCGGCGGCGCTTTCGAACAGAACGTCGATCGAGGGGCGGGAGTAGAGAACGGGCTCGTCGTTGGAGAGCGAAAGGTGACCGCCCGCCTCGACCAGGAGGTGATAGTCGGGCGGCGCAAAATACGCCGTGGCGCCGCTCAGCGGCTCCTTGTCCTCGGCCTCGCGGACCCTGATGCGACATCTCGCCTGGAGCAGCTCCGTCAGGGCGCTCGGGCTGTCGGAGGGCATGTGCACCACGATCATCAAGGGCAGCAGGAAATCCGCCGGCAGCGCCGGCAGGATGGTGGTCAACGCCTCCAAAGCGCCGGCCGAGGCGCCAATGACGACGGCTTGCGGTGGGATCTTGGTCATTCGGCGCGCCGTTGGTAGATCCTCTCCTCACGGACAAAGTCCGCGAAGGCGCCAGCATGCGGGGAGAACCGCAGCGTTTCCTTTGCGCCCAGGCCGAGGAAACCCTTGCGCACCAGCGAGTCCTTGAAGAGACCGATCGCGCGATCCTGCAGTGTGCGGTCGAAGTAGATCAGGACGTTGCGGCAGGAGACCAGATGCATTTCGCCGAACACCGCGTCGGTGACCAGACTGTGATCCGAAAAGACGACCCGCCGACGCAGGCTCCTGTCGAACGAAGCCCGTCCATAGGCCGCGCTGTAGTAGTCGGACAGCGACGACTTCCCGCCGGATTTGCGATGGTTCTCGGTGAAAAGTTGCAGCTGGTCGAGAGCGAAGAGCCCGGCTTCGGCTCGGGCCAACGCCTCGTGGTTGATGTCCGTCGCGTAGAACTGGGTTCGCGTCTCCAAGCCCTCTTCGCGGAACAGGATCGCCAGGGAATACACCTCTTCGCCGCCGCTGCAGCCGGCGACCCAGATCTTGAGCGACGGATAGGTCCGAAGATGCGGCACCAGTTTCTCGCGGATCGCCCGGAAATACGCCGGATCGCGGAACATCTCGCTGACCTGCACGGTGAGATAGCCGATCAGGCGGGGCAGTGTGGCGGGATCGTGCAGCAGGCTTTCCTGAAGGGCGGAGAGCGTGGCGAACCCGAGCTGTTCGCGGGCCTGCCGCAGCCGTCGCTTCAGCGAGGCCATGGCATAGTTGCGGAAGTCGTAGTGGTAACCGCAATAGAGCGCCTCCAGCAGAAGCCGGAGTTCGATGTCTTCCGTCTTTTCGGACGGAATCGCCTTTTTCACCGCGGCATCCACACGCGCACCAGCGACAGGAGTTTCTCGACGTCGAGGGGCTTGGCCATGTAGTCGTTGGCACCGGCATCGATGCACCGCTGCTGGTCGTCGGGCATGGCCTTGGCGGTCAGCACAATGATCGGCAGCTTCTTCCAATCGGGGTTTTGGCGGATCTCGCGTGTCGCCATGAGCCCGTCCATCACCGGCATCATCACGTCCATGAGGACGAGGTCGATGGCCGCACTCGGTTGGCCGGCGGACCTGGCCAGGGCGTCGAGCGCCTCCTGGCCGTTGCGCGCGATCTCGACGACGGCGCCGCGCGGTTCGAGGATATTGGTGAGCGCATAGACGTTGCGTACGTCGTCCTCGACCACGAGGATGCGCCGGCCTTCCAGCAGAGCGTCCCTGTGCTGCGCCTTGCGGATCATCTTCTGTTGGTCGTCAGGCAGCTCGGACACCACCTGGTGCAGGAACAGCGCAACCTCGTCGAGCAGGCGCTCTGGCGACTTCGCGCCCTTGATGATGATCGACCTCGAATACCGCCGCAGGCGCTGTTCGTCGTCACGGGAGAGTTCGCGGCCGGTGTAGACGATGACCGGCGGGAAGGAATAGGCGCTCTCCTGGCTCAGCGTCTCCAGCAGCGAGTAACCAGAGGCGTCGGGCAGCGAAAGGTCCAACACCATGCAGTCAAAGGTCTGTTCCCTGAGGAGCGCCAGGCAGTCGGAGGCGGTGCCGGCCGTCACCGTCTCAACGTCATGCGATGTCAGCAGGCTGGCCACTGCCTCGCGCTGCTGCTCGTCGTCTTCCACGATCAGCACGCGGTGCATGCGCTGGGAAAACCGCTGCTCGAGCTTCCGTACGATCTCCACGAGCTGCTCGCGCTTGACGGGCTTGATAAGGTAGCCGACGGCGCCGAGCGACAGCGCCGTTTCGGCATGGTCGGTCGCCGAGACGATGTGCACCGGAATGTGACGTGTCGCGACATCGCGCTTCAGCTGATCGAGGACCGACAGCCCGGACTGGTCGGGCAGCACGACGTCGAGGATGACGGCGCTGGGCACGAACTGGCGAGCCAGGACGATGGCTTCTTCCGCCGTCCCCGCCACCAGCGTCCGGAAGCCCATCTCCCGAGACAGGTCGCGCAGGATGGCGGCGAAGGCGTCGTCGTCCTCGATCACCAGGAGGCTGCGCCTGGTGTCGGCCGGCGAATCGCGGTCGTCCCCTACCTTTCGCAACGGCCTGGGCAGGTCGCGGGCGGGGCGGTTCTCCGGAACCAGCACGATGGGCGGGGCAGGCGCGACACTGGGCCGGTCGCGGGGCCGGTCGCGCGGTGGCACCGCCGCCCGATCGTAGGAGACGGGCAGCAGAACGGTGAAGGTGCTGCCCTGGCCGACGTGGCTCTCGAGCTCGATCGACCCACCGAGCAGGCGCACGAGTTCCCGGGAGATCGAGAGGCCAAGCCCGGTGCCGCCGTACTTGCGGCTGATCGTGCCGTCGGCCTGCCGGAAGGCCTCGAAGATGCTTTGCTGCTGCTCCTCCGGGATGCCGACGCCGGTATCCGTCACGGAGAGAGCGATGCGGCCGTTGGCGGCCAATCGAGCCGCGAACACAACCCGTCCGGCGGCAGTGAACTTGAAGGCATTGGACAGGAGGTTCTTGAGGACCTGCTCGATCCGCTGCGCGTCGGTTTCGATGGTCGACGGACACTCCGGCGTGATCTCGACCGCGAAGGCGAGCTTCTTGTCCTCGGCGATCGGTCCGAAGACCTGCCGCAGGTTGTTGGCGATGCGCTCGACGGAGACCGTCTCCGGCCTGATCTCGACGTGGCCCGCCTCGACCTTGGACAGGTCAAGGATGTCGTTGATGAGGTTCAGGAGGTCGTTGCCCGAGGACCGGATCGTCTCGGCGTACTTTACCTGCTCGCCCGTCAGGTTCTCTCCGGCATTGTCGGCCAGCAGCTTGGAGAGGATCAGCGACGAATTGAGCGGCGTCCTGAGTTCGTGCGACATGTTGGCGAGGAAATCCGACTTGAACCGGCTGGCCTGCTCGACTTCCCGGGCCTTGAGCTCGACGGCGGTTTTGGCCCGGTCGATATCGTCGCGCTGCGCCTCGAGTTGCTGGGCCTGCTCCTCGAGCTGCGAGTTCGTCTGCTCCAGCTCGGCCTGCTGCTGCTCCAGCCGCGTCTGCGATTCCCTGAGCGCCCGGCCCTGTTCCTCGAGCTCCTCATTGGAGACGCGCAATTCCTCGCCCTGGACCTGCAGCTCCTCCGACTGGCGCTGGGTTTCCCCGAGCAGCGTCTGCAGCTCGCCGCGATACATCGCCGAGCGCACCGCGGTCGCGATCGGGGATGAGATCTGTTCCAGGAGCGTGAGCGCGACGGCGTCGACGGGCCGGAGGAAGCCCAGTTCGATCACCGTGTTGACGCTGCCGTCCACGGCTGCGGGTGAGATGACGAGGTGCCTCGGCTTGTCCCGGCCAAGTGCCGAACCGAAGGCGAGATAGCCGTCGGGAACGTCGGCGACGGTCAGCGGACGGCTTTCTGCGGCAACCTGGCCCAGCAGGCCTTCGCGTAGCGCAAAGCGCTCGGGGATGGCCGCGTCCGCGGGGACCCCGTAGGTCGATGCCCGCTCATAGACATTGTTGTTCCTGACAAAGAGGGCGCCGGCGACAGCGCCGACGTAGCGCGTCAGAAATTCCAGGATGCTGTGGCCGAGCTGCCCGACCGGCTGATCTCCCAGAACGGCGGAGGCCAGGGCGACCTGCCCCGACTGCAGCCAGTCCTCGCGCTGCCGCGCCAGCGTCGTGCGGCGGATCAGGTAGCCGATAATCGCGATGAGCAGGATGCTGAGCAGATCCGAGACGACGGTGCTGGCCGATGCGGCCGCATAGGCGCCGTCGGTCTCGGCCACCCGCCTGGCGTGCCGGTCCACTTCCTCCTGTTCCATGGCCGCGATCTCGGCGCGAATCGCATCCATGTCGGCCTTGCCGCGGCCGGAGACCACGATCGCCACCGCTTCGTCGTAGCTGCGGGTGCGGCGCAGCTCGATCGAGTCCTTGAGCCCTGCGAGCTTGGCGTCGACCAGCCGTCTGAGGCGCGGCAACCTGGCCTGCTGCGTGGGGGTGTCGCGCGTCAGCCGGGCGATCTCGTCCAGCCAAGGCGAGACGGTCGTCAGGGCGGCGTTGTAGGGCTCGAGATAGCGGTCGTTGTTGGTGATCAGGAAGCCGCGCTGTCCGGTCTCCGCATCCTGCAGGCTGGACAGCAGCTCGTTGAGAGCGGCGAGGACGTCCAGGGAATGACCGGCCCGGAGATGGTTGTCTCGCAAGGTCTGGAGGCTGCGGTAACCGAAGGCCCCGGAGAGCAGGAAGAAGACAAGTGCAACGGCAAGGCCGATGGCGACGAGCGGATCCAATCCGGACCTGCGCAGGAAGCCGCCCGATCGGGAAATCTGCTCCATGGCACGCCCCCCCAAGGCTGCCGGGAGCCGGCTGCGGCTCCCTGTTTTGCTTCGACAGCAGCAGACGAGGTCACGCCACCACACTGACGTGAGAACGCCCGCACAGTCTGTTTAATAGGATTGGGTGAAGATTTCGGACTGGCAATCCAAAATACATCCGAAGTGGATCGATATTCGCTATCGGCGGTCGAGGTCACTCACCTTCTTGCAATGAAGGGTCGTGTCGCACGGCGTGGTGTCGCCGGCGGGAACGAGGAGGCGCCGCGCCTACGTCGCGTGCCAGTCAGGACAAGCATTGCACTCGCACTGCTTCCCGCAGCCAATCTGAGCGCCGCCTGACTTCTGCCTTCGGAGGGCAGTGCTGCAGGGCCAAAAAGTGCCAGCACTGCCAGCACCCAAAAAAGTTCAAAAATAGTTGGACAGGATCAGCAGGTTTCTGATAAGAAAAAGCCGATCGTGGCGGACCGCACGTCCGCTGCCGCTCCTCCTGCCAAGGAACGGAAGGAAAGAAGGCGTCCGTGCCACCGGGACTCCCCCCCGGCGTGCCCCAAAAGCTCTTCAGAGAGCGCTGCGCCTTGGCATGGTCCTGACCATGCCGTTAGCGACGAAGACGAGACCCAAACAACAAACTGCGCCGACGGCGAACGTCGGCCCGGACGACCGGTTTGCCCACGCGATTCTGGGGCTGCCCCGGACAGGTTTCCGGACAGAACGCGTTACATTCAGGTGTCCAGAAATAATGCAAAAAGGCCGTGAAAACACGGCATCGAACGGCCTTCGGGCCGCGAAAAACCATGTGGGACTTGGCCGGGGATTTGGCCGGGGACTCGGGCAGGGAGTTTGCCCGTGTCGCGACGTCAGCGGCTTGCGCCACCGAGCGGAAACTGCACGTTGATGCCGGCGTAGAGCTGGAACGTCGGCACGCCCTCGCCGTTGCGGATCGCCGAGTATTGCGGCTCGACGAAGAGGTTGAGGATCCGGCCGCTGGCCAGCGGGATGGTGCGGCCGAGACCGATGCCGACGGGCACCACCGTGGTGCGGTGGGCGAGGTCGAACGACACGATGCCGCTCGAGCGCAGGTAATAGCCGTCGTCGAGATTGTAGAAGAGCAGGGGCTGCAGCTGGATGGTCTGCGCCAGGCCGTCGAACGACTGCTGGTAGGAGAAGAAACCCGCCGTCAGGCCCCACGCATGGCGCGCGCTTGCGATGCCCTGGCCACCGACCTGCCACTTCGCCTCGCCCAGCGCGGTGCTGGTCGCGGTGGGCGCCACCGCCAGCGGACCGACGCCGAGGCGCACCTTGTCGATCGTGTGGACGAAGAGATCGAAGAGCGTGATGTCGCCGAGGCCGGTCGTCGAACCGTTCGGCCCCCAGGCGCTGGCCATCACCGGAAGCGTGACCCGTGCGAATTGCGGCAGGCCGAACGCTTCGTGCGGCAGAACTCCGCGGACATTCAGCTGGTCGGCGCCGCTTCCGATCCGGCCGTTGAGGAAGGGCTGGAAATAGTTCTGGACCTGCACCGCTCCCAGCGGCGTCAGCGGGTCGTTGCTGACGTTTTGGTCGCTGTCCTGCGCCACGGCGGCGGCGGGCAGGGCAAGCAGCGCCGCCAGCAGTACCGTGGGCAGCCGCCGCACGATCTTTACTGCATGAACCAGCCGTGGCTGACCACGGCCGACTGGCCGCTGTGCACGGTGGTCTTGGCGGCGGCGTAGAACAGGACCGCGTCGGCCACGTCGTCGGTCGTGGTGAACTGGCCGTCGATCGTGTCCTTCAGCATGACGTTCTTGATCACCTCGGCCTCGGTGATCTTGAGCTCCGCGGCCTGCTCGGGGATCTGCTTTTCGACGAGCGGCGTGCGCACGAAGCCGGGGCAGACCACGTTGGACGAGACGTTGAACTCCGCACCTTCCTTGGCCAGCACCTTCGAAAGCCCGATCAGGCCGTGCTTGGCGGTGACATAGGGGGCTTTGAGCTTGGAGGCTTCCTTGGAATGGACCGAGCCCATGTAGATCACGCGGCCATACTTGGCTTTGTACATGTGTTTCAGGCAGGCCTTGGTGGTGAGGAAGGCGCCATCGAGATGGATCGCGAGCAGCTTCTTCCAGTCGGCGAAGGGGAAATCGACCAGCGGCTTCACGATCTGGATGCCGGCGTTGCTGACCAGGATGTCGATCTTGCCGTACTTGGCGATGGTGTCGGCCACGCCCTTCTCGACCTGGGCCTCGTCCGTGACGTTCATGGCGACGGCGAAGGCGTCCTTGCCCGTGGCCTTGATCTCGGCCGCGGTCTTGCCGGCGGCGTCGAGGTTGAGGTCGGCGATCACCGGGATGCCGCCTTCGGCGGCGAAGCGCAGCGCGATTTGCTTGCCGATGCCGCTGGCGGCGCCGGTGACGATGGCAACTCTTCCGTCGAAACGTGACATGAACGGCTCCTGTTACTTGGCGAGCTACTTGGCGAGATAATCGAACACGACTTCACCGAGACCCAGAGTGAGGTCGGTGACGAAATGGCTGGCCGAGAGAACTTCGCGCACCGGCAGGCGGGCGACGTCGCACTGGGCATGGTCGAAGAGCTGCAGGGCGGCCGGGCCGGACCACGCGCCCTTCACGGTGACGTCCTCGCAGTAGTAGCGCACCAGCTCGCAGATGCGCGGCGTGCAGTCGACGTGCGGGATGATCTTGATCATGAAGGCGGGCTTGGCCAGGCTTTTTAGCAGCGGCGCCTGGTCGATCTCGCGGTGCTTATAACCCATGGTGGCGTTGACGCAGAGCACCGAGCCGTAGTGCAGCGTGCAGACCAGCGTCTCGCTCTCGTGGCTGATCTTGGGCGTCGCGAGCTTCTTGGGGAAGCCCCAGATCTCGCGGCCGCCGGCGATCGGCGAATTGTCGTCGAGGTACATGGCGTGGACGTAGCCGCCCTCCTGCACCTTGCCGTCCTTGCCCGTGAAGCGGACCGGGATCACCTGGCCGGTCTCGGTGTAGTCGCCGAAGCCGGTCGAATCGGGCATGCGGATGAATTCGTAGTTCACCGTGTCGCCGATCGGCCCCAGCGGCTCGGGCACAAGCGCGCGCAACCGCTCGGGATCGGTGCGGTAGCTGATGATGATGAACTCGCGATTTCGTCGTAGCCGGTCTTCCAGTGCTCTTCCATCGTCCGGCGCGAGAACTCGTAGTCCTTCGACGCGCCCTCGTAGTTCTTGGCGTGATAGATCAGATGGATGATGTTGTAGACCTTGGTGTCGGCTTCCTGGGCGAGGATCTCCGCCTCTGGCGTCTGGCGCAGCTCGGGCCGCATGTTGGCCAGCAGCATGGCCGCGGCGCGGCGGACCGCCTGCAACTTGCGGAACTGATCGGTGCCGGCGCGGGTCCGGCTCGAATAACGGATGTCCTTCTGGCGCACGTCGATTTCGATCATGTCGCGCGGCAGCGCGCCGCTGGCGCTCCACAGGTCGACCTGGAAGGCGAGCGTGTCGTGGCGCGGCCGGGCGTCGAGCACCCATTGCAGCGGCGTGTTGGAGACGACGCCGCCGTCCCAGTAGAACTCGCCGTCGATCTCGGTGGCAGGAAAGCCCGGCGGCAGGGAGCCGCTGGCCATGACATGGGCGGCGGCGACCTTGTGCGTCGTACTGTCGAAGTAGGCGAAGTTGCCGGTCCTGACATTGGTGGCGCCGACGCTGAAGCGCATCTCGCCCGAATTGATCCGGTCGAAATCGACCAGCTGCTCGAGCAGCGTCTTGAGCGGCCCGACATCGTAGAAGCTCAGGTTCCCGGGATTGCCCGCCGGCGTGAAGATCGGCGGCGGAAAGCGCGGCTTGAAGAAGTTGGGCGCGCCCCACAGCAGCGTGCCCATGGCGCGCCACTGGTTGATCAGCTGGTGCTGCATGTCGTTCTTGATATCGAGGCCGGCGAAGTAGGGGATGCCCATCGGTGGTGCGGTGACGGTCTCCCAGAAGGCGCGCAGCTTCTCGACCCGTCGCTCCGGCGCGTTGCCGGCGATCAGCGCCGCGTTGATGGATCCGATCGAGATGCCGGCCACCCAATCGGGGTGAAGGTTGGCCTCGGCCAGCGCCTGGTAGGCGCCAGCCTGGTAGGAGCCCAGCGCGCCGCCGCCCTGGAGAAGCAGCGCGATCCGCTCGAAGTCGGGGCGCGGCCGCGCTCCGTTCGGCCCCGAGCCTTGTGCAGGCATGGAATTCATGGCGCCTCTCCCTCACGGCAGGACCGCCGCGGCGATGACTTCTGACCTGCCGTCTACACGACGGCAATGACGATTGTCCGATACCTTGCCAAAAGCGGACCATTTGCCGCTCGGGATAGCCTCATTCTCGCCAAGCTATTGATTTGATGCAGAAATCAAAGACATCAGACGACCTGCAGGGCGCGTAGCGTCGGCAGCGTGTCGGCGGCGAAGGCACACGCCTGTTCGCGGAGATCGGCGGCGTCGGGCCCGGCCGGGAGAATTCTCGCCGCTTCCCGCGCCCATTCTTCCGGCTCCCTGTAGCCCCGCCGCAGAGCCGAGAGGAAAAGCTGCTGGCTTCGTACGACGTGGATGCCGCCGCCGGTCACCGGGCTTGCGAGCTGATCGATATCGTCTCCGACGTGTGCGCTTTGGATCGCGTGAGCATTGAACTTGTCGGTGCGTGCCCGTGCCCGTGCCGTCACCGTCTCGTCCTGCGCCGCCGCGATGTGATTGCAACTCGCGATCAATGTCACCGCCTCCGCGACCTGCGTCAGGGAGATGCCCTTGTGCCTGACGGCCTGCTCGATCTCGCCCAGGGTGCGTGTCTTGCGGTCGGCCAGGAGTTCGAGGATCGCATCATAGGCCGCCATCCCCGGGCCGGCCTTGTTCAGGGCCAGGGCGGCCCGCAGCTTGAAAGGCAGCTCCGGCCGATCGGTCGTCGCGATCACCCGGGCGCGGCGCAGTGCCTCCGTCCGCTCCGGCTCCGACAGCGTCCGGGCATCCCTGATCCAATAGTCCTGGCGAAAGGTCTGGCTGAGTATGAAGTCCCGCGCCGTCTGCCGGAAAACCGGATCGCCGATTTCCGCCAGCAGGTCGCGCTGGGCCTCGGTGAGTTTCAGCGCATCGATATGATCGGCAAAGTCCGCCGAACAGGCGTAACTCACCATCGCCGGTTCCAGCCAGCGCCCCATTGTGGCGAAATGCATCGGAACCCAGTCGCGGTTGAAGTATTCGTGCGCCAGATAGTGACGGTCGCTTTTCTTCAACACCTCGAAACGGTCGAGGATCGCCGGATTGTCCCGGGCGTAGTCGGGCTTGGTCGCCAGCAGCCTGTCGGAGAAGGCGATGGCGTCGTCGATTCGCTCGACGATTCCCCGGCTTCCGGCTTCGCCGCGATTGACGTGCTCGGCCAGCAGATGGCGGACCGGCGCGAAGGCCGCCCGGCCCGGCAGGGTGTTGTAGCCGACGTAGAGAACGCCGCCCGGCTTCAGCTTCCGCCGGATGAAGTCGACGATCACCGTCCGGTTGCGGTCCGAGATCCAGCTCCAGACGCCGTGCAGGCCGATAAGGTCGAACGGCGGCAGGTCGGCGCGGCCGGCGAAGGCCTCGAACGTATCGTCGTAAAGATCGATGTCGGCGCCGGAAGCGGCCGCCAGTTGCCGGGCGAAGCTGGCGTGCGCGGCATTGAAATCGGTGCCGTACCAATGCGTTCCGGAAGCGGCGGCATGAATGTTGATGCTGAGACCCTGGCCGAACCCCAGCTCGCAGGCGGTGGAAACCTCGGGGATGGCGAAGCCGGCATTCAGGAGCGCGAGCCGCATCCGCACGGGATTGAATTCCGGATAGTAGCCGTAGGTGTAGTCGATATCGGTCACATAACCGTCGGTCCGGTCGACCATGGATCGCTCAGGACTCGTCGGCGGGGGACGGACCGGCGTGGGAATCCTCGTCGTGGGAGAAAAGCCTGCGGGATGGGTCGACGTGGTCGAATAGCCTGAGGCGGTCGTCGGACAGGCGCTCGAAGAACACCGGGTCGAACGACAGCCGGCGCTGCGTCGCCTTGGAGAAGTTGTGCGGGTCCTGGTACCAGCGCCGGGCGTAGGTGGCGTAAAGCAGTGGACGGGGTTGGTCCGAACGGTTGGGCAGGCCGCGATGATACAGCCGGAAGTCCCATATGATGCAGGAGCCTATGGGAACGACCGGCGCCTGCGGCGAGGCGGCCTTGTCGTCGAAATGTATCCAGCGATGGCTCCTCGGAAACAGGGCGGTTGTTCCGTGGAGTTCGTTCATCTCGAGCAGGGGGATGCCGAACGTCAGGGCATGGGCCGGCAGGAGAGGCGATATTTGGTTGCTGAAGAGCAGGGGGCTGTCGCGGTGGGTGTGCTGCTCGGCCGAACCCGACAGGGAAACGATGGCGCCATAGGCTTCGATGATCGCGTCCTCTTCGAGAGTCTCGCGGACCAGCGCCACGACCAGGGGGTTGGCATACAGGGAAGGATCGCCGAAGCCGCCCGACAGTTCGATCGGCACCAGGAAGCGCCGGTCGCCGACCTTCACGGTATCGTCGAGTTCGCGATCCTGCTTGTATTTGGCGTACTGGTCGTGAAATTCGCGGTTCAACGCCCGGATCTGGTCTTCCGGGAAGACATGGTCGAGGATTGCGTAGCCGTTCTTGACGAGGCAATCATGGGCAAGCCGGACCTGCTCCGACTTGGCGGGGTCGCCGGAGATGTTGCGACAGTCGATTCGTATCATGGCGGTGTCGGGTATTGCTGCACGAGCGCCATGATGTCATCCCGATGGCGAGAGGTCATCTGCCCATTGGACCCGGGGGCGCGGCGGGCGTTTCTGGTGAAGTGCAACGCGACGATGAGAAGCGGAATTGGACATCAGTGCCATGCCTTCTGAGGATCGGGATCGCCGAGGCACTCTGGTGGCCGGCAGGTACCGCTATGTCGTGTACGGAATCGTCGTCGAAAGCAGTTTCCCGCTGAGGGCAGTCGACGAGGCCCCCGATCCCGCCGCCGTCGCCGCGGTGAGTATCGATCTCGGGCCGCCGGCATATTTCCAGGAGAGAACCCGGGGCATCGCCGCCGATGCCGGCGACTGGCTCCATCACACTGTCCTGCCGTCGGGTGACATCTACATGAGGATCGATGGGATCTTCGAGGCCGTCGTCAGCGCGGACGGAAGTCATGTCGTCTGCGCCAGGCTGGCCGATGCCGACGACAGGTCGTTCGAGGCCAATCTCCTGAACTTCATCCTCAGCACTTCCCTCACCTTGCGCGGCGAGGAGCCGCTGCATGCCACCGTCGTCGATCTCGACGGCCGAGTGGTCGGGCTGCTCGGACAGAGCGGCGCCGGAAAGTCGACCCTCGCCGCGTTTCTGATTGCGCAGGGTGGCAAGCTGATCACCGACGACATGCTGCGGCTCACCTTCGCCGGCGGTCTCGCCCATGCCCATACGGGTCCTCAGCGCCTGAAGCTGCTCGACGAGGCAGCCGCGCGCTTCCTGCCCGAGGCCGTCGGCGACGGCTACTGGAATACGCTCAGCGGCAAGATCATGGTCCAGCCCCATGCGCCGACGCCCGGGCGCCATGCCCCGCAACCGCTCGCCGCGTTGTTCTGGCTCGGCGATGATGAACTGCCGTCGGCGCCGGGCACCGTCACCTCGACGCGGCTGGCCGGCCTCGATCTCGCCCGTGTGCTCACCGCGTCGGCCATGAACATCCGGTACTACGCGCCCGACCGCCTCACGCGGCAGTTGCAGTTCGCCGAACGCGTGGCGCATGCGCTGCCCGTCCATGCGCTGCACTACGCGAGGAGCTATCCGCTTCTCGAACAGGTTGCCGCCGAGATCCGGCGCCTGGCCGGCCCATGAGACGGATCGCGACCTTCCTTGCGTTGCCCACCGCGGACAGGCTCCTGGCGCTCGAGGCGCTCTCGACCCTGGTGGCGGTGCGGGTGGCTCTTCCTCTGGTGGCTATCGAGCGGTTGCGTGCCTGGGCCGGCCGCGTGAAGCCGATGCCGCGGCCGGTCGAGAAGCCGGTCGAGCGGCCGATCGAGCGCATCGTCTGGGCGGTCGGCGCGGCCTCGCGCCTGCTGCCGCGGACGACCTGCCTCGCCTCGGCGCTCACCCTCCAGCGCGTTCTCTCGAAAGAGGGTCATGGCTCCGACCTTCATATCGGCGTGGCGAAGCAGGGGGAGAAATTCTCCGCCCATGCCTGGCTCGCCTGCGAGGGTCGAATTCTGGTCGGCGAGGTCGAGCACGGCCGCTTTACGCAATTGGTGGCGTGGAAGGCGGTCGGCGATCGCGGACCGACCGTTGCCGGCAAGCCCGACGCAGCCTGAAAATTGTTTGCCGCCATCTTCAACACCGACGGCAAGCCCGTCGAATGCCGGGCGGCCGTCGCCGCGGGCCTCGACGTCGAGATCCTGGGCGGCGCGCGCCATGTCGCCTTGGTCAGCTCGAAGGCCGATCCCTCGCCGGCCGCGGCCGAGGCCAGCGGCATCCGGAACCTGGGCGGGCGCTACTGGATCGTCGGCCGGTTCCGGCTCGATGGTCGCGGCGATCTGCGGTCGCGTCTGTCCGACCGCCTCGGCGGCCGGTCCGCGGACATTTCCGATGCCGAGCTCTGCCTGCATGCCTATGCGGCATGGGGCGATGGCTTCGTCGATCGTCTCGCCGGAGATTTCTGCTTCGCCCTGTGGGACGGCGACCGCAACCGTCTGATCGCCGTCCGTGACCAGCTCGGCGTGCGGTCGCTCTTCCACGCCGAGGCCGGTGGCCTGCGGTTCGTGAGCGACTCGCTGGACTGGATCGCCTCGCAGGCACAGATGCCGCGCGCGCTCGACGATGCCTGGATCGCCGACTTTCTCAGCGTCGGCCATTGCCTCGAGTTCGACCGGACGGTCTACCGCCACGTCAAGCGGCTGGCGCCGGCGCATGTCCTCACCATCTCCGATGGCGGCGCGACCGTGCGGCGATACTGGCGCCTGGAAATTCAGGAGCCGCTCTATTTTCGCGATCGCCGAATCTACACTGAACGCTTCCTTGATCTGATGGCGCAATCGATGGCCGACCGGCTGCCTTCCGGCCGCGTGGGCATTTCAATGAGCGGCGGCCTCGATTCCACGACGCTCGCGGCCTCGGCCGTGCGCGCCACGGGCGATCCCTCGCGCGTCGTGGCCGAATGCTCCCATTTCGAGACGCTCGAGGAAGACCAGGAGAAGCACTTCAGTTCGCTGGCGGCCCGGCATCTCGGCATCGAGCTGCGGCTCGTCGCTGCCGATGGCCTCGCCTACGATCCGCAGTGGCGGCAGCGCTCGACCCGGATGGCCGAGCCGACGGCCGCCGTCGTCACCGCTCACTTCGACCGCTCGCTCATTTATGAACGGGCCGGCCGCGCGGCAGTCTGGCTCTACGGCGAGGGACCGGACA
>JACPVT010000171.1 GCA_016191685.1 Rhodospirillales bacterium
ACAATTTTAGCGTTTGAAACGTCATCGGTTTGACTACGAATTTTGCATGTATTGCTGAAATGGTGACTTAACAACTCTCATTCTTTCAACGGGACGTCGCGCGCCGAATAGGCCTCGAAGCGGCTCCGGTCGACGGCCTCGGCATCGAAGACGGGGGACTCGACGAACGATCGCAAGCCTTCGGCCAGGCCGGCCGGATCCGGCAATGCCTCGGCCGTCAGGGTCGACACCGACCCCGCATGCGCCGAGCGGATCATGTCCACCGCGGTGCTCTTCTCATGCAATATCGCGAACACCGGGCGGCGCGACAGCATTGCCTGGAAGACCTTCGATGGCGTGTAGTGCGGTTCTGTCGAACCCAGCACGAGGACGGCGTCGCTCTGCATCAGATGATTGAGCGTGTCGACGTAGCCGATGCGATGCGGATGCTCGCTCACTATCTCCTCGACACCGGCGCGGCGCGCGCGCGGCAGCACCTGATGGCCGCGCGGATCGTCGGGCGAAATGCCGGTGCCGACAAAATGGACGCGCAGCCGTGCCGCCACGTCGGGCGCAGTCTCGCGCAGCCTGCGCAGCCCGGCCAGGAAGGCATCGAGCACGACGAAGCCCGCCGGCAGCAAGGCACCGGCGTAGATCATGTGGAAACACCCGTCGCCGGGGACGAACAGGAACGGTGCACGATGGAGATCCTGCACGGGGACGAAATCCTCGGGCGCGCTGCCCATCGGCATGTAGGCGAGCACGGCTTTCCCGGCGACGGTGGGGTTGCGCTCCAGCATGCCCGCGACGTAGCCGGGTGCCATGCCTGTGATCAACGCCGCGTCCCGCACCGCCCACGGCGCGAGCAGCGCGCCAAGTTGATGCGCACCCCAGGCCCGGCTGAAAAGCCTGTCGACGCCCGGCGTGCGGTTGATCCACGGATCCTGGTAGTCGATGCCGTAGGGCACACCGTAGCGCCGGTGGATGAGGCGGCCGACCGGCGCCAGGAAGTTGGAGGGAATGGTCACCAGGACAAAGTCTATTTCGCGCTTCGCCGCCAGCGCCGCCAGCGCGCGATAGCAACCCCAGAAAGCCCGCACGCCGATGTCGCCGACGATCCGCACCGGACGTGTCGACATCGTGGCCGCATGGATGACCCGCAATCCCGGCGCGACCAGCCGTTCGAGATCGGGATCGGGCCGCTCTTCATACTGCCTGGGATCGCCGGTCACGACGATGGGCTCCCATCCGAACTCCGGCAGGTAGCGCGACCACAGGCGCGCCCGATGGGCGCCGACCAGGTTGCTCGGCGCGAAATGCCCACTCACCAGGGCGACGCGCCGGGTCATCGCTGCGTCATCCGCGCCTGCAGGCGCGCATAGAGTTCGCGATAGCGGGCGACAACCGCGCCGGGCGAGAAATGGTCCTCGGCGCGTCGGCGACAGGCGGCCCGGTCGATCGTGGCGAGCCTGGCCACCGCCTGGCAGCCCTCCTCGATGCTCCGGATCAGGAAGCCGTCGATGCCGGGGCGAACGATCTCGGGCAAGGCGCCGCGCGGGCAGGATATTACCGGCGTGCCGCAGGCGAGCGACTCGGCGAAAACGATTCCGAAGGGCTCCTCCCACTGGATGGGCACGACCATGGCCTGCGCGCGCCCCAGCAACGCGCTCTTGCGGGCGTCGTCGACGGGGCCGACGTATTCTATTCCGTCGCGCCCGATCCACGGTTCGATCTGCTGGCGCCAGTAGGCCCCCTCCTCGCCCGATTAGGCGTGGTTGCCGGCAATCACCAGGCGGCGTCCGGCGCGGCGGGCGATCTCGATCGCCCAGTGCGCGCCTTTGATGCTTTCGACGCGGCTGAGAAACACCAAGGGTGCATCGGCGCCGACGCTCGGGCTGAAGGCCAGTGCCTCCGTATCGGCGAAGTTCGGAATGCCATACCACTCGCCACCGGAAGGCCGGCCGCGGCTGGCGATGTATTCACTGCAGCCGGTGAAGGTAAGAACGTGCCGCGCCGCCAGACGCGCCGCCAGGCCCACGGTGCGCGGCGTCGGCTCGCGCTGGAAGGACATGACGATGGGCACCGGCCCGCGCAGATGCGGCAGCAGATAGGCGATGCGCGAGAAGCTGTGGATCACGTCGGGACGGAAGGTCCGCACCGTCCGGCGCAGCATCCACATGTTGGCAAGCGTGTCGCCGGCCGACAGCGAACTCAGCCCGGGCCAAGCAAAGATCTGGTCGGCCGGACAGGACGAGCCTGGCCTGGCGACGAGGCCGACATGATGCCCTTCGGCGCGCAGCCGGCGTACCAGCACATCGACGATGCGCTCGATGCCGCCATAGGTCGTGGGCGGCACCTCGATCTCGGGATCGGCGGTCAGCAGCAGGCGCATCACCGCGCCGCCTTGTCGCCGCGACCGCGCCGGGCGAATGCCCGATCGACGACCTTCACCAGGACATCCTTTTCGGTGTCCCAATTGAAGCGTTCGCGGCCCAGCCGCCAGGCTGTGCTTTTCGCTTCCAACAAGGCAGTCGGCGAGCTGCCCAGGCGATCCAACACAGCGGCGATCGCCGCCGGATCGGACAACGACATCACCTCCGCGGCGGCGCCGAGCTCGCGGGCAAGAGCACATTGCGCCGGCGTATCGCTCATCATCACCGGCACGCCGGCCAGCAGATAGGTGAAGATCTTGTTGCTGAGGCAGAGCCTGCGATTCTCGATAGTCGACACTTCCAGCGACAGGCCGATGTCATAAGCCGCCGCCAGCATCGCCATCTCCCGGGGCGGTGCCTTCGGCAGGATCGACACGCGATCACCGATGCCGAGGTCGCGAGCGAGGGCCATCAGCCGGTCACCGCCGCCCCATTGGTTGCCGCCGCGAACGTCTAGGGTGACGCGACTTTTCGTGCGCGCCATCGCCTGCAGGAAGGCCTGCAGCCCTCGGTCGGCGCCGATGGTCTGCGAGAACCAGTAGGCCTTTAGTCCGGCCGCCTTGCCCACTGCGGCAGCGGGCGGGGCGGCCGGCGCCATATCGAGTGGAAAGACGTTGAGTACCGTTGTCGTGGCGATGCCGTAGGTCGAGGTGTAGGCCTCCGCGATCATCGGCGCGGCGGCCGTGACGTAGGCGCACGACGGCAAGGCGGCTCGTTCGACAGTCTCGATCAACTTCATGCGGAAGTCCTCGTCCGCGCCACCCGTGCCCTCGCCGGAATGGAAATCTTCGGCGTCGAACCCCAGCATCGCTCCATGGCGACGCGCCGCCGCCGCCGCCGCCGCCAGACCCGGGACATAGTGGCCGATGTAGAGGTCGGCCGGCGCGGCCAGTGCCGCCCGGCGCAGGGTCGAGACAGGCCCACCCGTGGCGAACGCGGCCAACCCCGGCGAGATCTGGGCGCCGGCGGAGGCCACGATCCGCGCAAGGCGTCGGGCGACGATCGTGGTGCCGCCCTCGGCGAAGGGCCGCGGCACGCGCACGACCTTCCACGGTGCCTTTGCCGCGATCTCGTCGTCGACTTCCTTCAGTTCCTTGCTGTAATCGCAGACGACAGTGGTGACGTCATGGCCCGCACCGTGGAGCGCCGCCGCTTCCTTCAGGACGCGGGGATTCGACGCCAGGTTGCCAGAGCTCACGATGCAGATCGTCCCGCGCATGCCGCGGCGCTCAACCCGGGTCGGGAGCGGGCAGCGCTGCAAACCGCAGCGGCGTTCCCAGCCTCATGGCGAGAGTCCCCTGTCCGGCGCTCTGCTTGAAATTGTAGGGGATGCCGTCAGGGCTACAGGCGTCGACGACGAAGCGTACCGCGTTGTCGACGCGGTGATCGGGCCGGTCGTCGGCGTCGACCACGGTTGCCGATACCAGCGTCGCATTCCGCCCCCGCCCCCAATTCCTGTCGCTGCTCCCCTTGCTGAGCGATGCCGAGTAGTGGCTGACGGCCGCCTCGGTCGGGCCGTCGAAGAAGAGATGGCCGGCGTTGAAGACCAGCGCGCGCTTGGTAAGCGCCATGACGGCCGCGAGGTTGTGGCTGACGAACAGCACGGTGCGGCCGGCGTTCGCCACCTCGGACATGCGGTCCAGGCACCGCGCCTGGAACTCCGAGTCGCCTACCGCCAGCACCTCGTCGATGACCATGATCTCGGCTTCGAGATGGGCCGCCACGGCGAAGGCCAGGCGGGCATGCATGCCGACGGAGTAACGCTTGACGGGCGTGTCGATGAACTTCTCGACACCGGAAAAATCGACGATCTCCTCGAAGCGACGGCGCACCTCGGCGCGGCTCATGCCAAGGATGGCGCCATTGAGGAAGATGTTCTCGCGGCCGCTCAGCTCGGGATGGAAGCCGGTGCCGACCTCGAGCAGGCTGGCCACCCGTCCGGTGATTTCGAGCCGGCCCTCGGTCGGCTCGATGATCCGCGACAGGATCTTCAGCAACGTCGTCTTGCCGGCGCCGTTGCGCCCGATCACTCCGACGGCTTCGCCGCGCCTGATCGCGAAATCGACGTCCTTCAGCGCCCAGAATTCCTCGACGGAATCGCCCGCGACCACCGAGCGGCCCTGGATCAGGTCGACCGCGCCGCGCAGCAGGTTGCGCGGACCACGAAGCATCGCTTCCCGAAAGCTGCCCTGGTCGGCCGTGCGGTGGCCGATGCGGAATTTCTTGCCGATCTTGTCGGAGCGGATGACGACGTCGCTCATCGTCAGATCAGGTCCGCAAAGGCGCGTTCGGAGCGGCGGAAGCTGCGGATCCCCCACCACAGCAGAACGACGATGACGCCCATGCCGAGGGCAAATCCGGGCCCGTCGATCGGGCTGCTGCCGCCCAGGATGCACCAGCGGAATCCATCGATGATGCCGACCATCGGGTTGAGGCTGTACAGAAGCGACCACTGCTCGGGCACGATCTTGCCCGAGAAGCCGACCGGCGAGATGTACAGGCCGATTTGGGTCACGAAAGGAACGATGAAGCGAAAGTCGCGGTACTTCACCAGAACCGCCGCGGCCCACAGTGCCGGTCCGATGCTGCACACCAGGGTCAGCATCACGAATACCGGCAGCAGCAGGATCTGCCAGCCCGGCACGACGCCGTACCAGAGCATCAGGCCCGCCAGGATGACGAGGCTGACCAGGAAATCGATCACGGCGACCAGCACGGTCGACAGCGGCACGATGAGCCGCGGGAAGTAGACTTTGCTGATCAGGCTGAAACTGCCGACGATGCTCGTCGAGGCGTCGTTCAGAATGGAAGCGAACAGCGTCCACGGCAGCAAGCCGGCGAAGACCATCACCGCATAGGGCGCGGCTCCTTCGGTCGGCAGCTTGGCGATCTTGCCGAAGACGACGGTGAAGACGACCATCGTCATGAACGGCCTGATGAACGCCCACGCAAGTCCGATCACTGTCTGCTTGTAGCGCACCGCCACGTCGCGCCACGCCAGGATCAGGAACAGTTCGCGATAGCGCCACAGGTCGCGCCAGTACTGCAGGTCCGCGCGGCCGGCCTCGAGAACGAGGGTTCGCGGGGGATCGGAACTGGGAGATGTCATGGCATCCCCCTCTTACGACACGGCCGGGCCTGAACGCGAGCAAGGAGTAGCCGTGCAGCGGCGGCAAAGTGCGGCCGCCGATAGGCTTCGGTCGCGGCGGGGTCGCCCCTGCCCTGCCTCAGTGACCGGCCAATGGCTTCGATCAGCGCGGCCTGGTTGGACGAATCGACGGTCAGGCCGACGCGCGCATCGGGGATGGCATCGCCGGCGCCACCGCCGGCGCCGCCGACCACGCGCAGCCCACAGGCGGCGGCTTCGAGATAGACGATGCCGAAGCCTTCCTCCGAACTCGGCATCACGAACAGGTCGGCCAGCCGGTAGAGGTCGGGCAAGTCCTCGTCGGCAACATAGCCCAGGAAGCGAACGGCTCCGGGGGCCGGGACAAGCTCGGCGGCGCGCGCCTCCAGACGGGCACGATCGTCACCCTCACCGGCGACGACATGGATCAGGCCCGGAAATTCGGCGCGCAGCGCCGGCAGGCAAGCGAAAACCAGTTCGTGGCCCTTGTAGCGATCGCCCGGCGCCAACCGGCCAACGGTCAGAAGGATCGGGCCGGGTCCGATCCCCAGCCGCTGCCGCAATGCCGCCGAAGGCGGTCCCGGCACGAACTGGTCGCCGACGGTGTTGGGCAGGACCCGCACGCGTTCCGGCGCCAGGTTCACCCACTCGAGCAGGATCCTGCGCGTCGCCCGGCTCACCGTGGTCACCATGTCGGCGGCTTCGATCGCCCGCCGAACGACCTCTCGGCGATCCACCCAGACGTCGGTGCCGTGCGCCTGCAACCAGCAGTGGGCGCCCAGCAGACGGGCCACGACGAGTGCCAGCGGCGCCATGAGCACGTGCCCACAGAACACGATGTCGACGGGTCGATGGCGCCACGCCGCCCATAGCGCCGCGATCGAGAACTTCACCTGACCGAATACCGCCGGCCACTGACGGACCCCTGACGGCAACGCCAGGCCGCTGGCGTCACCCAGACGCGGCAGCACCAGGATCTCGGCACCGGCTCCCGCCAGGGCCTCGACCAGATCGCGGTTGTAGCGGGCGATGCCGCCGCGCGCGCCATAGCAATCGCCGACCAGGGCAAGGATGCGCGCGGTCATCTCCGTTTCACGCGACGGCGGGGCCGGTCCAACCGGCTTGCCAAACACGCAACGCCCAGTCGCGCGACGCCGCGGAGAAATTCACCTTTCCATCCGGCGACCGCCGCCTTGGCGTCCGCCGCCGCCAGCGCGTCTCCCGGCGGCAGCGCTGCCAGAAAGAAGGGATCGACATAGGGCACGCGGATCTCGACCGAATGCGCCATGCCCGCCCAGTCGGCGTCGCGCAGAAGCTGATCGCGCATGTAGAGAGACGTCTCCAGCGCCGCGACACGGTCGAAATCGCCGAGCGCGCCGCCGTCCCGCAGCACGGCGCCGATCCGTCGCAACGGCGCCAGGCGTCGCAGGCCTTCCTTCAGCATCGCGGGATCGATGAGATCGTCGAGTTCCCAGGGCATGTAGACGCTGCGGCGGAGAAGATAGGCGCCGGCCCAACTGCTACCGTACTGCAGCAGGCCCGCGGCCTTGGGATGAACGCCCAGGCCAGCGTGGATCGCCGCCGACATGCCGCGACGGACCAGTGCGCCCAGCCCGGGGATCCAGCTCACCGCCTGCAGCCAGTGGACGCTCCGCGGCACGTCGACGAACGACGGATAGCCGCCGAAGCATTCGTCGGCGCCGAGGCCGCTCAGCGCCACCTTGATGCCTGCCTCGTGCGCCGCCTTGGCCACGAACCATGTGTTGATGCCATCGATGGTCGGCAGATCCATGGCGTCGAGTATCGCCGGCAGGTCGCGCTCGAATTCGGCGCGATCGACGGTGCGCACGATATGGCGTGCGCCGTAGCGGGCGGCGACTTCGGCCGCGAGCGGCGCCTCGTCGAGGTTGGCGCCGCGGAACTCCTCGAAGGCGAGCGTGACGGCCGAGATGTCGCGCGCGCCCAGTTGCGCCATCGACCCGAGCAGCGCCCCGGAATCCAGCCCGGCGGACAGGAAGACAGCAACCGGAACGTCGGCCACCAGATGATGCCGCACGGAGTCGTGCACGGCGGCGGCCAGCTGGCGGTGCGTCGTTGCCGGGTCGACCATCCTGCCGGTCGCCCGCGCGGCAAGCGCGCCGGCGACATCATAGTAGTGCTGTGGCGCTCCCGGCCCCGCGGCATCGACCACGAGCGTCGTTCCGGCCGGCAGCGTGTGAATGCTGCGCCAGACCGTGAAGGGTTCGGGCACGCTGCCCAGGAGATGGAAACCCACGATGCCGGCTGGATCGGGATCGTTCGAAACCGCGCCGCCGGCCAGCAACGCCTTGGCCTGCGAGGCGAAGCGCAATGTCCAGCCGTCGTCGGCCCAATAGAGCGGCTTGATCCCGAGCGGGTCACGCGCCAGCAGCAGTCGGCGCTGCCGCGCATCCCAGAGGCCGAAGGCGAACATGCCGCGCAGCCGCCCGACCATCGCGTCGCCGTACTCGGCATAGAGCTGCAACAGAACCTCGGTGTCGGACTCGCTCTGGAAGACACGACCCCTGGCCTGCAATTCGGCACGCAGCTCACGATAGTTGTAGATCTCGCCGTTGAACGTGATGACGAGCGAGCCGTCGGCGCTCGCCTTGGGCTGGGCGCCGCCCTCGGACAGGTCGATGATCGCCAGCCGTTGATGCGCGAAACCGATGCGCCCGTCGGCGCCGATCCAGTAGCCGCTGCCGTCGGGTCCACGCGCCGCCATGCGGTCGTTCATGCGCCTAAGCTCGGCACGATCGACCGGCGGGGCAACGTTCAGGTAGGCGACTATGCCGGCTATTCCGCACATGAGATGGGCGCTTCGGTGAAAGCGGCTGTCAGCGTGCGCCGGTGCCGCGGAACACCACGGCAAAGGTGCGCAGGACGATCACCAGATCGAGCCACAGCGAGCAATGCTTGAGATAGTAGAGGTCGTATTCAAGCTTCGACCGCATGGCATCGGGATCGTGGGCGTAGCCCTGGTTGATCTGGGCCCAGCCGGTGACGCCTGGACGGACGATGCCGCGCAGCGCGAAGTGCTGGATGTCGCGGACATATCCCTTCTCCAGCGACAGCGCTTCGGGACGCGGGCCGACCCAGCTCATGTCGCCCCTCAGGACATTGAACATCTGCGGCAATTCATCGAGGCGGCAGCGGCGCAGAAAGCGGCCGGCGCGAGTGACGCGAGGATCGGCGGCAGCAGTGAAGCTGGGTCCGCCTGCGCCGTGATACATGGTGCGGAACTTGAACATGCGGAAGACGGCGCCGCGGCGGCCGACGCGGCTCTGGACGAAGAACACAGGCCCCGCACTGTCGCAGCGAACCCAGACGGCGACGATGGCAAGGACGACTGCCAGCAACGGCAGGACCGCCACCGTCAGGACGATCTCTATGAGGCGGCGGACGACGAGGTACTGGCGTGACGGTAGCAGGGATCCGAATTCATTGGGTGTCAGCCCGCCCAGCGGAGTGCGGCCGGTCAGGGTCTCGACAATGTAGCGGCGGTCGAGGACCGGCACGCCGGCGATCGCGGCATCGGCCAGCGCCTCGATCTGCCCGTCGGGAAGCTCGACGCTGAGGTCGGCCACGATAGCGTCGACGCGGGTTTGCCGGCGTTGGACCTCATCGAAGTCGAGCCACCGGCAGGCTTGAAGTTCCGGCATCGTCGCGATCGATGTCCTGGGAATCACCGCGTAGTTGCGGATCATGTATCGCGCCCGCAATTGGGCGGCCATCGCCATCCACAGCACGGTGAGGATACCGCTGCCGAACAGCTGAAAGCGCGAATAGTCGAGGCGAAGCAGCAGAAGCAGCGCCGCGATCACGGCGTAGGTCAGGACGGCGATCGGGGCGACGTAGCCCATATTGCCCTGCAGCGTGGCACCGGGAAACGCATCGAGGCGGCGCCCGCAGTACCAGACGATCGCATAGGCGATGGCCGTCGCCACGATGGTGAACTCGGTGGGGCCGAAGTCCTTCGCGAACGGTCCGGCGGGCGCGTACAAGGGGATCGGCAGAATGACGCAAAAGACGAATCCCAGGGACGCATCGATCCACGCCTCGATGAACCGCTGCGGCGCCGACGGCATCGCCGGCGTCCGTTCAGACGGCGAGTCGGCGGGCGCTGGCTCGACCGGGATGGCCCTCCGCAAGTTTGTCTCCGTCTTCAGGGTGCGAAATGCAACATCATCGCACTGACAGTGATACAATATGGCGACATGAACGGGAACGGGCAATCACACACAGGCTCACAGGCGTCCGATCGGGCAAGGTCCTTTTGCCTTTCCGGCCAGTCGTGCCGACAACGGCTCCGCAATAACTCCAAATGATCGACATCTCGATCGTCATCCCGACCTACGACAGGCTTTGGTCGCTTCCCGACGCGGTCCGCTCGTGTCTCGCAACCGCAGCGAAGGTCGAGGTCATCGTCGTCGACAACGGCAGCACCGACGGCACCT
>JACPVT010000172.1 GCA_016191685.1 Rhodospirillales bacterium
CCGCCCGCATTATCGAACACGATGTCGTTGGGACCGTTCAGCTTCCGCCCGTCGCAGGAATCGTAGAGCGTCTCGACCTTGCCGGTCTCGGGGTCGACCGTCTGGATCGAGCCGCCCTTGTAGGAGGCAGGCTGGGTGCCCGGGAACAGCCGTCCGTCGGGCCGCTTGATCCAGTTGAAGCCGCCGTTGTTGCAGACGTAGATCCTGCCCCCAGGCCCGACCGCGGCGCCGTTGGGTCCGCCGGGCATCTTGGCCACGACGTGCTGCTTGCCATCAGGCATGACGCGCGTCAGCGTCTCGCGCGCGATCTCGACCAGGAGCACCGAGCCGTCGGGCATGGCGATCGGCCCTTCGGGGAACTGCAGGCCCGAGGTGATTTCCTTGTGCGGCGTCGTCATGGTCGTTTCCTCTGTCCTCTATTTTCCCTTGAAATCGGGCTTGCGCTTGGCGAGGAAGGCGGCGACGCCCTCCCTGAAATCGTCGCTGCGGCCGAGTTCGCGCTGGAAGTCGCGCTCCAGATCGAGCTGCGCCGAGAGATCGTTGGCGCTGGATCTGTCGAGCGCACCCTTGATGCGCGCCAGCGCAAGCGTCGGCCCGTCGGCGAGCTTGCGCGCGACCTCGGTGGCCGTCGCCATCAGAGCCGAATCGTCGACCACGTCCCAGATCAGGCCCCATTCCTTGGCCTTATCAGCGGAAATCTGCGGCGCCAGCATGGCCAGCGCCCGGGCGCGCTGGTCGCCCACCAGGCGCGGCAGGAACCAGGTGCTGCCGCCGTCGGGCAGCAAGCCGATGCGGGCGAAGGCCTGCAGGAACGAAGCCGACTTGGCGGCAATGGCGATGTCGGAGGCGAGCGCGAAGCTCATGCCGACGCCCGCCGCCACGCCATTTACCGCCGCCACGATGGGCTTGGGAATGCTGCGCATGAGGCGGATCACGGGATTGAAGTACTTGTCGAGGGCAGCACCTGAATCGGCGGTGGCACTTGCCTCGCGATCGGGATCGGCCAAGTCGGCACCGGCACAGAAGCCGCGACCGGCGCCGGTGATCAGCACGGCGCGCACCGAGGTGTCGGCCGCCAGCTCCTCCCAGCAGGTCTTGATCTCGGCGATCATCTTGCGCGACACGGCGTTCAGCCGATCGGGCGCGTTGAAGGTAAGCGTGGCCAGGCCATTGTCCCTGGCAAGCAGGATCGTGTTGTAGATCATTCAGCGTCCCGTGAAATTGGCTGGCCGCTTGGCGAGGAAGGCCGCCACGCCTTCCTTGAAATCCTCGCTGCGGCCAAGTTCGCGTTGGGCGTCGCGCTCCAGGTCGAGCTGCTGGTCGAGCGTGTTGGTGCCGGCGCGGTTCATGGCGTCCTTGATGGCGGCGTAGGAGCGCGTCGGGCCCGCCGCGAGTTTGCGCGCGAGCTTGGTGGCCTCCTCCATCAGGACGGCGTCGTCGACCACCTGCCAGACCATGCCCATGCGTTCGGCCTCCTCGGCCAGCACCGAGGTGCCCAGCATGGCAAGCGCCCGGGCGCGAGCGTCGCCCACGGTGTGCGGAAGGAACCAGGTGCCGCCCAGGTCGGGGATCAGCGAGATGCGCACGAAGGCCTGGTCGAAGCGTGCGGAGCGCGCCGCCAGGACAATGTCGCAGGCCAGCGCCAGGTTGGCGCCGCCGCCGGCCGCGACGCCGTTCACGGCCGCCACCACTGGCTTGGGCAGCGCGCGGATGGCGCGGATCATGGGGTTGAACAGCCGGTCCATGGCGACGCCGACATCGGGCTTGCCGTCCGGCCCGGCCATGGCGGGGCCGGAGCCCGCGAGGTCGGCCCCGGCGCAGAAGCCGCGGCCGGTTCCGGTCAGCAGCACTGCCCGCACCGCCGGATCGTCGCGGGCACCAGCGACCTCGCGGATCACCGCTTCGATCAGGGTATGGCTCATCGCGTTCAGCCGCTGCGGCCGATTGAGCGTCAGGGTGAGGACGCCGCTCTCCAGAGCGGCAAGGACGGGAGTTTCTTCCATGAAGCCCAGACTGGCATGCGCCCAACCCCACGCCAACTGGGGCCGCGCCAACCGGTCGCGTCGCAGGGCGGCTCGCGGTCCCGTATGTCCGGAGCGATGGCCAGCATTCTGATCCTGGTCGGCACCGAATCGGGCAACGCCCAGATGGTGGCCGACGCGCTGAAGCCGGTGCTGAAGGGCGCCGGCCACAGCGTCAATGTAAGCGACGCGGCCGCCAGCGCCGCCGATTTCCTCGGCAACGACGTGCTGCTGGTGGTCTGTGCGACGCACGGTTCGGGCGACATCCCGACCAACATCCTGCCGCTGGCCGACACGCTGGAGCGCGAGCATCCCGATCTGTCGGGCCATCGCTACGGCATCATTGCGCTGGGCGACATGACCTACCAGGACACCTTCTGCGGCGCCGGCAAGAAGCTCGACGACATCTTTGCGTCGTGCGGCGCCAAGCGCATCGGCGAGCGGCTCGAGGTCGATGCCTCGACGCAGCCGCTGCCCGACGAAGAGGCGCTTACCTGGATCGAGGGCTGGAAGGCGCTGGTCTGAGCGGATTCAGTCCGGCAGCGTGAAAATCTCGACCGGTTTGGGCACACCGCGCAGGCGGTGGGTTCCCAGCGATTTCATCGGCTGTGTGCAGACGGCATTGAAATCGGCCGAGGCGCACACCTGCACGCCCAGCGCCTTGGTGAGGCCCTCCAGCCGCGACGTCCGGTTGACCGCCGAGCCGATGACGGTGAAGTCGAGCCGGTCCTCGGTGCCGACATTGCCGAATGTCACCGTGCCGACGTGCAGGCCTATGCCGAAGCGCACCGGCTCGGCGCCGCCGGCGGCGCGCGCCTCGTTAGCCGCCGCGATGTCACCGATTACCTGGCGTGCGGCGTTGAGCGCATTGGCCGTGATCATCGGCAGGAATAGCGCGTCCTCGGCCGGGAAATACGCCATCACGCCGTCGCCGATGAATTTCAGGATCTCGCCGCCGTGCGCGGCCAACGCATTGCCGACGAGCTGGAAGTAGTTGTTCAGCAGTTCCAGCACCTCGTTGGGCTGCAGCCGCTCGTTCAGGCCGGTGAAGTCGCGCAGGTCGGAAAACCACAGCACGGCCCGGATCTCCTGGCCGTCGCCGCGGCGGATGGCGCCGTTCAGGATGCGCTGGCCGACCTCGCGCCCGAGATAGGTGTTGGCGACCGTGTCGGCGACGCTGTGCTCGATGTGCATCTCCGTCACCGCGCCCATCATGTCGACCAGCCGGGTGAGATCGCCGATATCAGCCTCGCTGAAGCCTTCCGCGGCATCGGTGACGAAGGCCACCACCGGCATCGGCCCATCGCGGCGAATATGCATCGGCAGGGAGAAATAGTCGGTGCCACCCTCGGCCTTGACCTCGTGCAGAACCAAATGGTGCTCGCCCGTCAGCACGTCGAGCCGATAACGAACCGAGCGCCCCTGCTCGCGCACCTCCTGAATCGGGCTGCCGATATAGGCCGCCGTGAACTGGATGCCGTAGGCGCGGGGGATCGACTGCACCGGCTGGCCGCGCCGCCACAGATAGCCCATCGCCTGGAGTTGCGGATGGATGAGCTGCAGGCCGATGTACATGCGCCACACCGGTACGCCGGCGGCCACGACCCGCGCCATCACCTGCTCGACGAAGGCGGTCGGCGTCGGAACGAGCCGCCCCTTCTCGGCAAGCCAGCTCCCGACCGGCGCCAAACGGTCGGCAGTCATTGCGATGTCTCCCCCTTCATGTTGGAGACACCATGTTGGATATTTCGCGGCAGTTTCAAGAGCGCTGCAGGATCACCACCGATGCCACGGCCTCTTCCATGCCGATGAGGCCGCCGCCGTTTTCGGCCAGCGCCACCTCCGCACCCTTGACCTGACGCGGCCCCGCCTCGCCGCGAAGCTGCATGGCGAGTTCGGCCAGCATCGAGAGCCCGGTCGCGCCAACCGGATGGCCCTTGGAGACGAGCCCGCCCGAGGTGTTGATCGGCAGCTTGCCGCCGGGGCCGGTGGCGCCCGAGCCCACGAACTTGCCGCCCTCGCCTTCGGGGCAGAAGCGCAGCATCTCGCTCTGGTAGACCTCGCAGAAGCTGGTGGCGTCGTGCACCTCGGCGACGTCGATGTCCTCGGGCCCAAGCCCCGCCATTCTGTAGGCCTTGTCGGCGGCGGCGCGCGTCAGGCCGGGCTTGTCGAGCTCACGATACATGCCGCCCGAGAAGCCGACGCCGGCGACGCGCACCGCGCGCTCCTGCACGGACTTGGGCAGCTTCTCGAGATACTCCTTCGAGCACAGCAGCGCGGCCGCGGCACCATCGCCGATCGGCGCGCACATGGCGCGGGTCAGCGGATAGGACACCGGCCGGTCCTCGAGCACCGACTGAGGCGTCATCTGGAAGCGGTACTGCGCCTTCTCGTTCAGCGCGCCGTAATTGTGGTTCTTGGCTGCACCGACAGCGATCTGCTGCTGCGTCGTGCCGTACTTCCACATGTGCCACTTGGCCTGCATGGCATAGGTGTCCATGAAGATGGTGCGGTCATCGCCCGGCTTGAACTCCGAGCCGACCATCCTGCCCACGCGATCCATTTCCTCGACCAGCCGCTCGTGCTGGCTGGTGATGTAACCCTGGTTGAACAGGCCGGCCGTACGCTCCGGTGCGTCGGGGCTGAAAAGTTTCTCGACGCCGATGCAGAGCGACAATTCGTGGGTGCCCGCCAACACGTCCTTCCAGGCGCCCATGAAGGCCGTCGAGGCGGTGGCGCAGGCGTTCTCGACGTTGAACATCGGCACGCGCTCGGGGAACAGCCCTTCCTCGACCAGCGGCTGGAACAGCGCCTGGCCGCGGATCGAGTTCTGGCCCCAGAAGCCCATGCCGCAATTGCCCAACCAGCCCGTCTCGATGTCGGCGCCGGTCTTCATGCCGGCGTCGGAAAGCGCGCCAAGATAGGCTTCGCGGGCGAGGCTGCCGAAGCTCATGCCGGGATGCTTCTTGAAGGCCGTGGTATAGGCGCCGATCACATAAACGTCGCGCATGGATGCGTTTCCCCGGGTTTGGCTCAAGGTTGGCTTTCCGGCTATTTGAGCGTATCCAACCGCCCTGCGCTAGGAGAACGAACATGGCCGCCCCTCAGACGACACACATGGCCCCCGCGAGACCCCTCAACGTCGACAGCACCATTGCCGAGCTGAAGAAGCTCTATGGCGACCGCGTCAGCACCGCCCACGCCGTGCGCGAGCAGCACGGCAAGGATATTTCGTACCACGAGGCGCACCTGCCCGACGCCGTGGTATTCGCCGAATCGGTCGAGGAAGTGCAGCAGATCGTCCAGCTCTGCGCCCGGCTGAAGACCCCCATCATCGCCTTCGGCACCGGCACCTCGCTGGAAGGCCACATCAGCGCGCCCAACGGCGGCATCTCGCTGGATGTGAGCCGCATGAACCGCGTGCTGCAGGTGAACGAGGCCGACCTCGACGTGGTGGTGGAGCCCGGCGTCACCCGCAAGCAGCTCAACGAATATATCCGCGCCACCGGTCTCTTCTTCCCGATCGATCCCGGCGCCGACGCCTCGATCGGCGGCATGGCCAGCACCCGCGCCTCGGGCACCAACGCGGTGCGCTACGGCACCATGCGCGAGAACGTGCTGTCGCTGCAGGTCGTGACCGCCGACGGCCGCCTGATGCGGCTTGGCCGGCGTTCGCGCAAGTCGAGCGCGGGCTACGACCTCGTGAAGCTGTTCGTAGGTTCCGAAGGGACGCTGGGCATCATCACCGAGGTGACGCTGCGCCTCTACGGCATCCCCGAGTCGATGGTCGCCGCGACCTGCGCCTTCGACAGCCTCGAAGGCGCGGTCAACACCGTGATCCAGACCATCCAGTCCGGCATCCCGGTGGCGCGCATCGAGCTGATGGACACCGAGACGGTCGACACGGTGAACAAGTATTCGAAGCTCAGCCTGCCCAACAAGAACCTGCTGCTGCTCGAGTTCCACGGCACCGAGGCCAGCACCAGGGAGCAGGCCGAGATGGTGCAGGCGCTGGCCGACGAGAACGGCGGCAGCCACTTCGCCTGGACCAGCCAGGCCGAGGAGCGCACCAGGATGTGGC
>JACPVT010000173.1 GCA_016191685.1 Rhodospirillales bacterium
GCTTTGCATGGCCAAGGGCGATGCTTCAACCGTTTGGCCGGGGGCGAAGGTCTGGGCCGCCGCGGGCGGAGGAGTTGGCGCCGGCCGCGCTTGGGGTGGGGGATTGGCGCCGGGGGTTGGCCCGGCTTGACCGGCGCGGACCCAGCGTGGCTGCACAACGTAATCGGTACCACCACATTTGACGTCGTAGTCGCCACTGGAGGTGCGGCCGTTGATCGTACATGTCCGCCATTGGCTTTGCATGGCCAAGGGCGATGCTTCAACCGTTTGGCCGGGGGCGAAGGCCTGGGCCGCTGCCGGCGGGGGCATAGCGACGACAAATGCCCCGACAAACATCAAGGCCGCCGCCGACCCAAGAGTCCTGAACATCGCTTCTACCCCCAGTGAACATATCCATTGTCACGACTCATATTTCAGCGTCGTTCAGGCCAGCTCCAGAATGCAAAGTATCGCGGGTCAAAAGATCGCGGGGCAAATATATCGGAGCCTCAAATATCGGGCGGAGTCCTTTGCCGTTTTTTGGCAGCGGCTCCAATTCCTTTTGCCCCGGAGGCGGGACCGCACCACCCATTCCTCAAACCCGTACTTTCCCGTCCGACAGTCGACAGCATTGCAACAGGAACGGCACGAATCGCCTTGATCTCACCCGGGAGTCGGCAGGCGGAGAATTCATTCTGCTATGAAAATGGCGGAGGGGGTGGGATTCGAACCCACGGTACGCTTGCACGCACAACGGTTTTCGAGACCGTCCCGATCGACCACTCTGGCACCCCTCCGGGGCCACGCTTATAGGGGTGCGATTCCGTCCGAGCAACCCGGGTGGTTTGGCAGCCGATATCCCCCAATTCGGCCCCAAAATCGCGGGTTTCCGGCGTTGACTTGGGGAGCGTCCTGCGTATATTCCGCCCTCTTCCGGCGGGTCACACAGGCCCGCCGCGTTCTTTCGTGCTTTCCCGCATTTGGGCTCGGATTCGGCCACTTCCCCTAGGGGTGGTGGAGGGTCCGCCCAGGTCCGGGAGGCTTCACTCAGGTGTCATCATGATCGCCGTTATCCGCACGGGTGGAAAGCAATACACGGTCGCCGCCGACGACACGCTCACGGTCGAAAAGATCGAGGGCGAGGCGGGCGCCAAGGTCGAGTTCACCGACGTGCTGATGGTGGGCGAAAAGGTCGGCGCGCCGACCGTGGCTGGCGCCAAGGTCGTGGGCTCGATCGTGAAGCAGGCCCGCGGGCCGCACCTCATCGTCTTCAAGAAGCGCCGCCGCCAGAACTCACGGCGCAAGAACGGCCACCGTCAGGACCTGACCGTGGTCAAGATCGAACAGATCGTCGCCTAGCAGAGCGACCGGAGTAGAACGATGGCACATAAGAAAGCAGGCGGCTCCTCGCGCAACGGCCGCGATTCGGCGGGCAAGCGCCTGGGCGTGAAGCGCTTCGGCGGGCAGAAGGTCCTGTCGGGCAACATCCTGGTCCGTCAGCGCGGCACCAAGATGAACCCCGGTGAGAACGTCGGGGTCGGCCGCGACCACACGCTGTTCGCCACCGCCAACGGCGTCGTGTCGTTCCGCAAGCGCAGCGGCGGCAAGGTCGAGGTGAACGTGCTCCCGGCGCCGGCACTGGCAGCTGAATAGCCGTTCCCACCCAATCGGAATTCGAAGGGGGAGCGGTCAACCGTTCCCCCTTTTCATTTCTGGACCCAACCCATGAAGTTCCTCGACCAGGCCAAGATCTACGTCCGCTCCGGAAACGGCGGCGCGGGATCGGCGAGTTTTCGTCGGGAGAAGTTCATCGAGTACGGCGGGCCGGACGGCGGTGACGGCGGTCGTGGCGGCGACGTGGTCCTGGAATGCGTCGATGGCCTCAACACGCTAATCGACTACCGCTATGCCCAGCACTTCAAGGGCGAGACCGGCCATCACGGCATGGGTGCCCAGCGCACCGGCGGCAAGGGCAAGGATGTCGTGCTGCGCCTGCCGCGCGGCACGCAGGTCTTCGCCGAGGACAACGAGACCCTGCTGGTCGACCTCACCGAGATCGGTCAGCGCGTCGTGCTCTGCAAGGGCGGCGACGGCGGTTATGGCAACCTGCATTACAAGAGCTCGACCAATCGCGCGCCGCGCCGCGCCGACAAGGGCTGGCCGGGCGAGGAACGCTCGGTGTGGCTCAGGCTCAAGCTGATCGCCGACATCGGCCTGGTTGGCCTCCCCAACGCCGGCAAGTCGACGTTCCTGTCGTCCAACTCCAACGCCCGGCCCAAGATCGCCGACTATCCGTTCACCACGCTCCATCCCGGCCTCGGTGTGGTGAAGGTGGGCGACCGCGAGTTCGTGATGGCCGACATTCCCGGCCTGATCGAGGGCGCCCACGAAGGCGCCGGTCTCGGCACGCGCTTCCTCGGCCATGTCGAGCGCTGCCGCGCGCTGCTGCATCTCGTCGACGGCACGCAGGACGACGTAGCCGACGCCTACCGCACGGTGCGCGCGGAGCTGCGCGCCTACGGCGGCAATCTCGCGCGCAAGAAGGAACTGGTGGCACTCAACAAGACCGACGCCATGACGCCCGAGGACATCGAGGCCAAGCGCGCCAAACTCGCCAAGGTGAGCCGCAAGACGGTGCATGTGATATCCGCCGTCGCCGGCCACGGCGTGCAGGCCCTGCTCCACGAGTTGATGAAGCTCGTCGAAAAGCAGCGCGATACCGGCGCCAATTCGGGGAAGGAAGCGGCATGACTCCGCTGGCCAGCTCGAAGCGGCTGGTCGTCAAGATCGGCTCGTCGATCCTGGTCGATGAAGCCAAGGGCGAGATCCGGCGCGACTGGCTGAATGCCCTGGCCGATGACGTCGCGCGTCTCCACAAAGGAATAGACGGGCGTGGCGGCTGCGAGGTGGTGCTGGTGTCCTCCGGCGCCATCCGGCTCGGTCGCACACACCTGAAACTTGCGGTCGGCACGCTGAAGCTCGAGGAGAGCCAGGCCGCCGCCGCCACCGGCCAGATCCAGCTCGCCCACGCCTATCAGGCGGCCCTGGCGCGCCACGGCATCACCGTGGCGCAGGTTCTGCTGACGCTCGACGATTCAGAGGAACGCCGCCGCTATCTCAATGCGCGCCAGACCATGGCCACCCTGCTCGGACTGGGCGCCGTGCCGGTGATCAACGAGAACGACACGGTGGCGACCGACGAAATCCGCTTCGGCGACAACGACCGCCTGGGCGCCCGCGTGGCCGAGATGATCTCCGCCGACACACTGGTACTGCTGTCCGACATCGACGGTCTCTACACCGGCGATCCGCGCAGCGACGCCTCCGCGAAGTTCATCCCCGAGATTCGCGAGATCACCCCCGAAATCGAGGCAATGGGTGGAAGTGCCGCCTCCGAAATGTCGAACGGCGGCATGGTGACCAAGCTGATGGCCGGTCGCATCGCCATGGCCGCAGGCTGCCGCATGGCGATCGCCGACGGCCGCGCGGTGGGCGCGCTTGGCGCCCTGATCGAGGGCACGGCGCGTTGCAGCTGGTTCCTGCCCGAGGCGTCACCGCTGTCGGCGCGCAAGAAGTGGATCAAGGGGTCACTGAAGACCGCCGGATCGCTGACCGTCGACGACGGCGCGGTGAAGGCGCTGTCGGCGGGCAAGAGCCTCCTGCCGGCCGGCGTCACGGAAATCGAGGGCGAGTTCAAGCGCGGCGATGTGGTCGACGTGAAGGATCGCGCCGGCCGCCTTCTGGCCCGCGGGCTGGTCGCCTATGCTGCCGACGATGCCCGCCGCATCGCCGGCCGCAAGAGCGCCGAGATCGAGCGCCTGCTGGGCTTTCGTGGCCGCGACGAGATCGTCCATCGCGACGACCTCGTGGTCGAGTGAGCCGCGGCAGGGCATACTGGAGCGGCCGATGAACGTGCAAACCAAACCTGCCGAGGATGCCGTCGCGATCGTGGCCGAGCTCGGCCGGCGCGCGAAAGGTGCTGCCGTCGCCCTGCGCACGGCTGGCACCGACGCCAAGAACCGTGCACTCTCCGAGGCTGCCCGCCTGATCCGGCACCAGAAAGCTGCGATCCTGGCCGCCAATGCCAAGGACATCGCCGCAGCCCAGGCCGCCGGCATGACCGCCGCCCTACAGGACCGGCTGCTGCTCACCGATTCACGCGTCGACGCCATGGCCAGAGGTCTCGACGATATCGTGGCACTGCCCGATCCGGTCGGCGCCAAGATCGAGGAATGGACGCGGCCGAACGGGCTGGTGATCAGCCGCGTGCGCGTGCCGATCGGCGTCATCGGCGTGATCTATGAGGCCCGCCCCAATGTCACCGCCGATGCCGGCGCGCTCTGCATCAAGTCCGGCAACGTCGTGGTGTTGCGCGGCGGTTCCGACAGCTTCCACTCCTCGCGCGCCATCGTCGAACTGCTGCGCCGCGCGCTGGCCACCTCAGGCCTGCCCGAGGATTGCGTGCAACTCGTGCCCACCACCGACCGTGCCGCCGTGGGCGAGATGCTGCGTGCCATGGACTGGCTCGATCTCATCGTGCCGCGCGGCGGGCGCTCGCTGATCGACCGCGTCACCGAGGAAAGCCGGGTACCGGTGCTGCGCCACTATGACGGCATCTGCCACGTCTACGTCGACCGCGACGCCGATGTCGCCATGGCGCGCGATCTCGTGGCCAACGCCAAGATGCGCCGCGTCAGCGTCTGCGGCGCAGCCGAGACGCTGCTGATCGATCGCGCCGCGCTCGACACGCACCTGATGCCCGTGCTGGCCAGGCTGCACGAACTCGGCTGCGAGGTGCGCGGCGACGGCGAGGTGCAGAAGCGCGACGCCAAGGCCCTGGCCGCCACGGAGAAGGATTGGCGCATGGAATACCTGGCACCGGTCATCTCGGTCGCTACGGTCGACGGCGTCGACGGCGCCATCCGACATATTGCCACCTACGGCAGCCAGCACACCGAGACCATCGTGACCAACAATGCGGCCACGGCCGAACGCTTCCTGGGCGAGGTCGACAGCGCCATCGTCATGCACAACGCCAGTACGCAGTTTGCCGACGGCGCCGAATTCGGCCTCGGGGCGGAGATCGGCATTTCGACCAACCGCATGCATGCCCGCGGACCGGTCGGCCTGGTCGAGCTCACCACCTACAAGAATATCGTGCGCGGCAAAGGTACACTGCGCCCGTGATGGCGGCACACCATCCGATGCCCGGCGTGCCGCGCGACACGACGCGCCGCATCGGCCTCCTCGGCGGTTCGTTCAATCCGGCCCACGAGGGCCATCGCCACGTCAGCCTGGAAGCCTTGAAGCGGCTGGATCTCGACGAGGTCTGG
Source organism: Rhodospirillales bacterium (assembly GCA_016191685.1). Lineage (GTDB taxonomy): Bacteria > Pseudomonadota > Alphaproteobacteria > Reyranellales > Reyranellaceae > Reyranella. Next base: position 5,313 of record JACPVT010000173.1, read on the forward strand.
TGGCTGGTCTCGCCGCAGAACCCGCTGAAGAGCGACGACGGCATGGAGCCGCTGCCAACCCGTGTGGCGCGTGCGCGCCAGCTTGGCCGTCACCCCCGCATCCGGATCGATGCCCCTGAACTGCTGCTCGGCACGCGCTACACCCTCGACACGGTGCAGGCACTGCGACGGCTCTATCCGCAGGCCCATTTCGTATGGCTGATGGGCGCCGACATCCTGCCGCAACTTGTGCACTGGCTGGGCTGGCGCGACCTGTTCGCCGCAATACCGATCGCAGCCTTTGCACGACCCGGCTGGAGCTATCCCGCACTTGCCGCCGCCGCCCCACGTGCATTCGCGCGCTACCGGCTGGCGGCAGGCCAGGAGCGCCGCCTCGCCTCTTGCGAACCACCTGCCTGGTGCTTTATCCCGAGCCGACTGGACAGCCATTCCGCCACGGCGATCCGCGCCGTCCGGCCACGAAAGACCCGAACGAACGCCAAAGCGAAAGGAACGACCATCTCCGACCAGATTCGCCAGCTTCCCGACCGGAGCAAAGCCTCCACTGCACTGCTCGCCCTCGCCTGCCACTCGCTGGAGGAAGACAAGGCCGAGGACATCGTCGTCATCGACCTCAAGGGCAAGTCCGCCTTCGCCGACTACATGGTGATCGCCTCCGGACGCTCGAACCGCCAGGTCGTGGCCATCGCCGAGCATCTGGCCGACAGGCTCAAACAGGCCGGCCACGGCTACATCCCCGTCGAGGGCAAACAGACCGGCGACTGGGTGCTGGTCGACGGCGGCGATGTCGTTGTCCATATCTTCCGTCCGGAGCCGCGCGCCTTCTATGCCCTCGAAAAGATGTGGGCTCTCGAGGAAGAGGTCGCCGACACCAGGCAGGCGAAACCCAAGGCCGCCAGGTCCGCCCGCTCCAGGCGACCCAAGAAGCCGGCGTGAAACTCCTGATCGCCGCGATCGGCCGCGCTCCGCGCGGACCGGAGCGCGATCTCTACGAGCACTATGCTGCTCGCATCCGTTGGCCACTGGCCCTTCGCGAGCTCGAGGAGAAGCGCAAACTGCCACCTGCCCAGATGATCCAGCGCGAGAGCGAGCTGTTGCTGGAGGCGGCGCCCGCAAGGGCCATCCTCGTGGCACTCGACCGCAGAGGCAAGGTGTTGGACAGCGAGGCCCTCGCCAGCCAGCTCGGTCGCTGGCGTGACGATTCCGTGTCAGATGTCGCTTTCCTGATCGGCGGCGCCGATGGGCACCCTGAATCGTTGCTGAAACGAGCCGCCCTGGTGCTCTCTTTCGGCGCCATGACCTGGCCCCACCTGCTTGCCCGGGCGATGCTGGCCGAACAGCTCTACCGCGCCCAGCAGCTTCTTGCCGGACACCCCTATCACCGGGCGTGAATTGGGATCTGAAATGGCGTCTATTTTGCCTCTGTTCTGACGAAAAACCGGGGCTACATTGACACCCATGCGCATCCCTTCCCGGTGGCCAGCCGCCGCCCTCGCAACCTTCGCCCTGGCCGTGGCTTCCGCCGCCATGGCCCAGACCGCTCCGCCCGCGAAGCCGGCGGCCAAGCCGCTGCGCAGCATTCCTTATGTGTCGATCGCCGGCGATGACGGCAAACAGCGCCACTACGAGACCAACGCCATTCCGCTGCTGTTCAACCGTGCCTGCTTCGGCTGGCGGATGTATCTCGGCGGACCGAACCGTGTCGTGTCGCTCACCGAGGTCCTGACGACCTCGAAACCGGCCGAACAGGTGATCGCCGGTCCCGAAACCGAGGTCAGTGCCGACAAGACCCGGGCAACGACACGCATGCTCGAGACCGTCCACGACGGCGTGCTGCAACGCTCGTGGTGCATCATTCCGGGCGATCCGCCGGGCACTTATACGTACGACATCAGCATCGACGGCGAGCCCCGCGGCGAATTCGTGTTCTGCGCCATCGAAGTGCCGGACCAGAATCCCAACACCGATCCGCGCGACCTCAACTGCCCCAACAAGTTCAATGCGGTCGAATACGAGCGCCCGCGGCCCGGAAAGGCCACCTGATGGCCGGGCCGTCTCGTCCACGCCCTGCAGTTCTGTGCATCCTCGATGGCTGGGGCCACCGTCCCGACCCCAAGGACAATGCCATCCTGGATGCCCGCACGCCCAACTACGACCGGCTGATCGCCACCTGTCCGCAGGCCCTGATCGACGCATCCGAAACCTTCGTCGGACTGCCCACGGGCCAGATGGGCAACTCCGAGGTCGGCCACATGAACCTCGGCGCCGGCCGCGTCGCAGTGCCGGATCTGCCGCGCATCGACAACGCCATCGAGGACGGGTCGCTTGCCAGGAACCCTGTACTCACCGGCTTCATCGCCGGACTGAGGAAGACCGGCGGCACCTGCCATCTGATGGGCCTCACATCGCCGGGTGGCGTGCATGCGCATCAGGATCACCTGATCGTGCTCGCCAACCTGATCGCTTCGGCGGGCGTACCGGTGGCGATCCATGCTTTCCTCGACGGTCGCGACATGCCGCCGCGAAGCGCGCTTGAATGCGTCGCCCATGTCGAAGCCGGACTCAAGGCCGGCCTTCCCATCCGCTTCGCGACCGTCTCCGGCCGCTTCTACCCAATGGACCGCGACAAGCGCTGGGACCGCGTGGCACTTGCCTATGACGCCTTGGTCGACGCACGCGGCGAAGCCGCAGGGACGCCCACGGAAGCCATCGATCATGGCTACGCCGCCGGCCTCGACGATGAGTTCGTGAAGCCAACGGTGATCGAAGGTTATGCGGGCATGACGGACGGCGACGGCGTCCTGATGTTCAACTACCGCTCCGACCGTGCCCGCGAGATCCTGACGGCCCTTCTCGATCCGATGTTTGACGGCTTCAAGCGTCCGAGGATCGCCAGGTTTGCCGCAGCAGTCGGCATGGTCGAGTACTCGGCCGCGCTCAACCCCTTCCTCAAGACGCTGTTTTCGCCGGAAATGATCAAGATGGGCTTGGGGGAGACGATCTCGAAAGCCGGCCTGAAGCAGTTGCGGATCGCCGAGACGGAGAAGTACGCCCACGTGACTTTCTTCTTCAACGGTGGCGAGGAGCGCGTATTCGAGGGTGAGGAGAGGATTCTCGTACCCTCGCCCAAGGTCCAGACCTATGACCTGAAACCCGAGATGAGCGCGCCTGAGGTGACCGACAAGCTCGTCGAGGCGATCGGCTCGGGCAAGTTCGACCTGATCGTGGTCAATTACGCCAATACCGACATGGTCGGCCACTCCGGCAGCCTTGCCGCCGCCGTGAAGGCGGTGGAAGCGGTCGACGCCTGCCTCGGCAGGCTCATGGTGGCCGTCAGGAAGGCGGGGGGCGTCCTGTTCGTCACGGCCGACCACGGCAATGCCGAGCAGATGTTCGACGAAACGAGCCGTCAGAAGCACACCCAGCACACGCTGAATCGGGTGCCGGCGCTCCTGTTCAACGCCCCTGCGGCAATCCACTCGCTCGCCGACGGCAAGCTGGCAGATGTCGCCCCTACGCTGCTTTCCCTGATGGGTGTGCCGCAACCCGTGGAAATGACCGGCAAATCACTGCTTTCGGAGGCGTCGCGACCGGCGATTCTGGCCGCACCCCATGCCGTGGCTGCGGCTTCGGCCTGATTTGTGATGCGCCGTGCCCCGCCTGCGCCTTGATCCTGCCAAAGAGCCCCTTGTATCTTCGCGTCAACGTTCGAAACCCCAGAGTCGCCTGTCCGATGCCGGCCAGCGACGTTCCCTGAAAGCAACCCAATGACCCATCTGCGCATCGCTTCGGCCGCCGCGATCCTGGCTTTCCTCGCCGCCCCACTCGCCCTGCCGGCATGGTCGCAGAGCAAGGCCGACCCCAAGGCCACCGGTGGCGACAAGAGCGAGCTCTACCCGCAGCTCAACCTGTTCGGTGACGTTCTGGAGCGCGTTCGGCGCGACTATGTCGAACCAGCCGACGAGAAGACGCTCATCGAGAACGCCATCAACGGCATGCTGTCCGCGCTCGATCCACACTCCAGCTACATGAACCCGAAGACCTACAAGGACATGCAGGTCCAGACAAAGGGTGAGTTCGGCGGCCTGGGCATCGAGGTCACGATGGAGAACGGGGTCATCAAGGTTGTGTCGCCGATCGACGATACGCCCGCGTCCCGGGCCGGCATCATGCCGGGCGACCTGATCTTCGCCCTCAACGGCGAGCCGGTTCAGGGGCTGACGCTGCAGGAAGCGGTCGAAAAGATGCGCGGCAAGGTGGGGACGCCGATCAAGATCTCGATCCGTCGCGCCGGCAAGGATCCGTTCGACGTCTCGCTCACTCGGGAGACCATCAAGGTGAGGTCGGTGCGCTACCGCCTGGAAGGCGGCGACATCGGCTATATCCGCGTCACGTCCTTCACCGAGCAGAGCACTTCGGGCGTGCTCGACGCCGTTGAAAAGCTCAAGAAGGAAGCGGGCGACAAGCTCAAGGGCTACATCCTCGATCTGCGCAACAATCCGGGTGGCCTGCTCGACCAGGCCATCGCCATGTCCGATGCTTTCATCGACAAGGGCGAGATCGTCTCGGTCAAGGCACGCAAGAGCGAAGACGTGCAGCGCTGGAACGCCAAACCGGGCGACGTCGCGGGCGGTCTGCCCATCGTTGTGTTGGTGAACGGCGGTTCGGCGTCGGCCTCGGAGATCGTGGCTGGCGCCCTGCAGGATCACAAGCGGGCGATCATTCTCGGCACCCGGACCTTCGGCAAGGGATCGGTGCAGACGATCATGCAGGTCACGGGTGGCGGCGCCATTCGTCTCACGACCGCGCTCTATTTCACACCGTCGGGCCGCTCGATCCAGAAGGAAGGCATCAAGCCCGACATCGAGGTGGAGCCTGCCAAGATCGAGACGATCCAGCAGCGCAGCAGCTTCCGCGAGGAGAACCTGCGCCGGTCGATCACCAATCCGAATGGCAAGCCGGGCGACGCGACGCCCGAGGCCAAGCCCGCTGATCCCAAGCCTGCGGACAAGAAGGAAGACAAGCCGGCCGCAGGCACGCCGCCGGCGCCATCGGGCGATCCCGACGAGCCGCCGAAGGAAGCCGTGGCCGACTATCAGCTCCTACGCGCAGCCGACCTGATCCGTGGCATCTCGCTTTACAGCAACCGCGGCAACTGAGAGCCGCCGGCGGCGGGATGACGCCGTGGCGATGGCCAGGAAGGCAATGGCAAGACATCGAGCGCGTGGCGGGCTGATCGCCGCTTACGCGCTCGTTCTCGGCTTGGTTGCCGTCTCCGCCCTGCTGGCCTTCGGCGCCGGCGGCAAGGCCCCACAAGCCGCCGAAGCCGCGGCGGCAACGCCGCTCCGTGCCAGCTCGCTCAAGCTGCCGCCCAGGCCGCCGCCCGTCTTTCGAACCCTGGCACCGGCCGAAATCGCCGGCATGATCGAAGTGACCGGCGACGGGCTTCGCCTGCCGCGGATCTCGCCCGACGGCTGGATGCCCTGGATCGCCCATTCGCGGCGCTTCGACCCCGCCGGCCCACCTGCCCGCATCGGACTGCTGATGATCAATGTCGGTGCCAGTGAGCCGCTGATGCAACGCGCCATCGACGACCTGCCCGGTGAAGTGGGCCTCGCCTTCCTGCCAGGCACGCCCGACCTGCCGCGCTGGCTGCAGCGGGCACGGGAGCGCGGCCATGAAAGCTATCTCATGCTGCCCACCCCGGATCCGGGTGGCCTCGCCGAACGCGGCATCAAATCGGTCGAAGTCTCGGCCGACACACTTGAGAATATCCGCCGGCTGCGCGGCACCATGGCGCGCGGCGAGGGCTATGTCGGATTTGTCGTCCGCTCTCCGGGGCCGATCTCCCAATCGGAGACAACCCTGCGACCGCTGCTCAAGGAGATTGCCGATCGCGGCCTTGCCGTGATCGAGATCAATCCGGCTCCGGACACGGCGATCCTCCACCGCCTTTGTGTCGAACTGGGTGCGGGTTACGCACGCAGTACCAGCGTTCTCGACTACAGACTCGCAAGCGACGGCGTCGCCGAAGCCCTCGATCGTCTTGCCGCCTGGATCGGCGAAAGCGGCCCTGACCGGACGCCGCGGCACGCCTTTGGTGTGGTCCAGCCGGACAACGCGGCAATCGACGCCATCGTGGCCTGGTATGACCGGCGGTCAACGGCGGCGGCCGTTTCGCTGGTGCCGATCATCGGCCATTTCGAGTGCCGCGACGCCTGCATGGCGCGCCTCGCCGCCCAGCCGGCGCAGCTTCGTCCATGATGGTGGGCCGTCCCGAGTTCTACCGTCCCAACGTCGGGCTGATGCTGATCGCCGCCGACCGCCGTGTATTCGTCGGCCGGCGTACCAAGCAACCCGACGCCTGGCAGATGCCGCAGGGTGGCGTCGACGACGGCGAGACGCCGGTCGAAGCCGCCTGCCGCGAACTCAAGGAAGAGGTCGGCACCAACAAGGCGCTGCTGCTGCGCGAGAGCGCCAAATGGATCGCCTACGACGTGCCGAAAGACCAGCGACCGGCCCACTGGAAGGGCCGATGGCACGGCCAGGCGCAGAAGTGGTTCGCGCTCGCCTTCATCGGGGTCGACGCCGACATCGACATCGACGCACACGACCGGGAATTCGAGGCCTGGCAGTGGGTGCCGGCACGCGACCTGCCGACATTGATCGTGCCGTTCAAGCGGCCGGTCTATGAGGCCGTCCTGAAGGAATTCGCCGATCTGGTCGACTGAAGGCTAGGCGCCCAAGGCGGCAAGACGGCTGGCGTTGCGGCGAAGGAACCATAGGCCTACCCGGGTCAGCAGGCCGTTCAGCCAGCCCTGCGGCTGCAGTCCGACCGCTTTCAGGATCATGGCCATGGCGCGCTGAACGTGGGTCTGGCGGTAGAGCGGATAGGCGCGCCGGGCATAGGCCCGCATGTAGCGCTCGCGGTCATAGACCGCACCGGCCGCTTCGTTGGCTGCGAAATAGGCGTAGGCCAGTTCGTCGTCCTCGCTCTCCTTGAGGCGGCCCCAGCCGATGCGGAGCCGGCTCCAGCGGCTCAGGCGATCGCGCTGCAGGCAGCGGCGAAGATGGCCGTAGAAGAGCTTGTAGTGACGGAATTCGTCGGCGGCGATCTTGCCACAGACCTGCTTCAGCACCGGCTCCTCGGTCGCATCCTTGAGAGCGCTGTAATAGGAGCTGGTGCCGGTCTCGACGATGCAGCGCGCCATCATCTCGCCAGCCTGGCTGCCGCGCACCGAGCTGTTGGCATCGAGCGGCAACTTGTAGCCCTCGCGGAAGCGCTCGAAGGCGGCGTCGAAGTCCCACGCCGGATCGGCAAGCCTGGCCCAGCGGCCAAGCGCCATGCCGTGCTGGACCTCTTCCACGACCCAGGTCTCCACCGCTTCCCTGAAAGTCGCATCGTCGGCAAAGACGCGTGCGAGATAGATGCCGTAATCGCTGCCGTTCCGCTCCACCAGGGCCGCGGCCTTGATGTTGCGCAGGATCTCCGGATCCACCTTCGACGCGTCGAACCGATCCCAGGCGATCGTTTCGAGTGTCCAATTGCCCATGCTTGAGAACCCTCGGCGACTAGTCGCGTAAGCGTAATAAAGCGGCCTCCGGCCCGGCCTTCAAGGGCCGGTCGGTGCACATCTTGAACGAAAATTGCGCGGAAATGATCCGGGGAAAACCGGGCGATCAGCGGCTGGCGTAGTAGGCCTGGGCTCGCCGCAAGTCCTTGGCAACAGACAGATTTTTCTGTGCGACGGCCTTTTCAGCCTCGCTCGCAGCGTCCGTCAGGTCCCGCTCGGCGGCCCGTTCGCGCTCGGCAAGCTGCTCGGGGGTGACCGTCTCGAACGGCAGCGCCTCGTCGGCCAGCACCGTGCAGCGCTCGGGCGTTACCTCGGCGAAACCGCCGACCACCAGGAAGCGCTGCTCGGCCTTGGTGCCCTGGAAAACCTCGAGCACGCCCGGACGCACGGTCGAGATCAGGGGAGCGTGGCCGTGAAGGACGCCGAAGTCGCCTTCGCTGCCCGGCACCACGACCATGTCGGCCTCGGTCGCGAGCAGCTCGCGCTCGGGCATGACCAGCCGGAAGTTGACCTTGGCCATCTGCTTAGGCCGCCTCGGCCGCGAGCTTCTTGGCCTTGGCGACGGCCTCGTCGATGGTGCCGACCATGTAGAAGGCC